>CAZNNH010000001.1:0-106626 GCA_964574335.1 uncultured Acidobacteriota bacterium
ATGGCAGACGCATACAAGGACCCGTCCCGATCGGTGGAAGAGCGCGTCAAGGACCTGCTCCCCCGCATGAAGCTCGAGGAGAAGATCGCCCAGATGCACGCGCTGTGGCTGATCCTGTCCGAGGACGGCCAGCACCGGCCGCGGATGGACGACTTCACCGGCGGGAGCGACCCGGAGGTGGTGAGGAAGGCCCTCCGCCACGGCCTGGGTCAGATCTCGCGCGCCCTCGGGTCCCACGGCGTCGACCCCAAGACGGGCGTCCGCGCCCTCAACCGTCTGCAGAAGTTCCTGTGCGAGGAGACGCGCCTCGGCATCCCGGTCCTCTCCCACGAGGAGTGCCTGGTAGGCCTGATGGCCCGCGGCGCCACCCTGTTCCCTTCGGCCCTGGCCTATAGCGCCACCTGGGACCCCGAGCTGATCGAGCGCGCCGCCCAGGCCATCGGTCGTGAGGCGCGGAGCATCGGCTGCCACCAGGTCCTGGCACCGGTGCTGGACGTCTCCCGCGACGTCCGCTGGGGCCGGACCGAAGAGACGCTGGGTGAAGACCCCTACCTGATCGGCGTGCTGGCCTCGCGCTACGTGCGCGGCATCCAGGGGGAGCGGCGCGACCTGCTGGCCACCCTCAAGCACTTCGCCGGTCACTCTTTCAGCGAGGGGGCGCGCAACCACGGACCGGTGCACCTGGGCTGGCGCGAGCTGAACGACGTCTTCCTGCTGCCGTTCGAGATGGCGGTCAAGCAGGTGAACCCGGGATCGGTGATGCCCGCCTACCACGACATCGACAACGAGTCGGTGCACGCCTCCCGCCACCTGCTCACCGAGGTGCTGCGCGACCAGTGGGGCTTCGACGGCCTGATCGTCGCCGACTACATCGGCATCAGCCTGCTCTACCAGCACCACAACCTGGCTGCGGACCCGGCTGAGGCCGCCGCCATGGGCTTCGGCGCCGGCATCGACATCGAGCTGCCGGCCGACGATTGCTCCTCGCACCTGGAAAAGGCCGTCGAACGCGGCCTCATCAGCATGGAGACGATCGACGCCACCGTCTCCCGGATCCTGACCGAGAAGGTCCGCCTGGGCCTGTTCGAGAGACCCTACGCGGACGAGGGCCGGATCGAGCTGCAGTCGCCGGCCACGGTCGCGGTGGCCCGCGACGTGGCCCGGCAGGCGGTGGTGGTGCTGGAGAACAAGGGCGTCCTGCCCCTGGATCCCAAGAAGGGGCAGCGGGTGGCCTTGATCGGCCCCACCGCCGACGACCCGCTGGCGCTCCTGTGCGGCTACAGCTTCCCGGTCCACTTGATCCTCAACGACGCCGGCGAGAGCGCGGCCCAGGTGATCACACCGCGGGCCGCCCTCGAGAAGACCCTGGGCGCCGACAAGGTCCGCTACGCCAAGGGCTGCTACATCATTGAAGAGCGCAAGTACGGCTCGCCGGTCTTCCCCGGGGACGTCGAGCAGAGCACCCGGCTCTCGTTGACCTCGCCGGTCTCGACCCGCACCGACCTGATCCCGGACGCCGTGAAGTGCGCCCAGACGGCGGACGTCGCCGTCGTCTGCGTCGGCGATCTGGCCGGCCTGTTCCAGACCGGCACCGTGGGCGAGGGCTCGGACGCCGACTCGCTCGACCTCCCCGGCGTCCAGCAGCAGCTCCTGGCCGCCGTGGTGGCCACCGGCAAGCCGGTGGTGGTGGTGGCCATGAGCGGTCGGCCGTACACCCTCGACGGCCTCGAGGATCAGGTGGCGGCCTACGTGATGGCGTTCGCCGGCGGCCAGGAGGGGGGCCCGGCCCTGGTCGAGGTCCTCACCGGCCAGGCCGACGCCACCGGCCGGCTCACCGTCTCGGTCCCCAGGAACGTGGGCGCCATGCCCTACTACTACAACCACAAGATGAAGAGCGCGGGGACGCCGATCGCCCTCCACTTCGGCAGCCGGTACCCGTTCGGCCACGGCCTCGGCTACACCCAGTTCGAGCTCGCCGACCTCGCCCTCGACGCCGAGAAGGTGGACGTTGCGGGCGGGCAGATCGGCCTGCGCTTCACGGTGCGCAACGCCGGGTCCCGCGCCGGCGTGGCGGTGCCCCAGCTCTACGTCCGCGACCTGCTGGCCTCGATGGTGCGGCCGGTGAAGGAGCTGAAGGGCTTCGGCCGGGTCGAGCTCGAACCCGGCCAGTCGGCGCGGGTGGCCTTCAAGGTCCCCACGGACATGCTCTGCTTCACTGGCTACGATGGCGACCGCATCGTCGAGCCCGGCGAGCTCGAGCTGCAGGTGGGCACCTCCAGCGCCGACATCCGGCTGCGCACCAAGGTCACGCTGACCGGGAAGACCCGCAAGCTCGGGCGGACGTGGCGGATGGAGAGCCGGTTCGAGATCGAGCGCTAGGGCAAGAGGACACTCCAGGAACTGTCCCGAGCCCGAGCCCACGCCGTGTTTCCCCGACGTATTACTTGCCGAGAGCAGAGCGGCGCTCTTGGAAGGAGACACGATGCGGGTTCTTCTGATCGCCCCTTCGAGCGGGAAGTGGCGTGGCGTGGGTCGAGGCCGGGTCTTCAACGGACGCACCTTCCGCTTCTCGCTGCTGAGCCTGCTGGCGGTGGCAGCGGAGACGCCGGAGGACGTCGACGTCCAGATCGTGGACGAGCAGGTGGACGAGGTCCCGCTGGACGGCGACTTCGACCTGGTGGGCATCACCTGCATGACCGCGCTGGCCCCGCGGGCCTATGAGCTGGCGGCGGCCTTTCGCCGACGCGGTATCCCGGTGGTCCTGGGAGGGCTGCACCCGACGCTGTGCCCCGAAGAGGCCCTCCAGCACGCCGAATGCGTGCTGGTCGGCGAGGCCGAGGGGATCTGGCGCTCCCTGCTGGCCGACCTGTCTTCGGGACGGCTGCGGCGCCGCTACCAGGCGGACCCGGCGAGGGCGCTCCGATGCAATCCCCTGCCCCGCGGCCGGCTGGACGCGCGTCGCTATGCCCCGATCCACGCGGTTCAGGCGACGCGCGGCTGTCCCCACCGCTGCGAGTTCTGCTCGGTCAGCGCCGCCTCGGGAGGGACGCAGATCCGGCGTCCGGTCGACGAGGTAGTGGACGAGATCGCCGGGCTGCCGGGACGCCGTTTCATCTTCGTCGACGACAACCTGGTGGCCGACCGGGAGTACGCCGGCGAGCTGTTCGACCGGCTGGCCCCCCTGAACCGGCGCTGGGTGACCCAATGCACGCTCGGGGCGGCCGCGGATCCCGACCTCCTTGCCCGTATGGCGCGAGCCGGCTGCGTGGGCGTCTTCGTCGGGCTCGAGACCTTCTCCGAGTCCAACCTGGTCGGTGTCGGCAAGGACACCCACCGGGTCCGCCAGTATCGCGACCGGGTCGGGCGCTTCCACGCCGCCGGGATCGGGGTCGAGGCAGGCATCGTCTTCGGCTTCGACAAGGACACCCCCCGGGTGTTCGCCGACACCCTGAGCCACCTCGAGGAGCTGGCCATCGACGCCGTCCAGGTGTCGATCCTGACGCCGCTCCCCGGAACGCCCCTCCACCAGAAGATGGCCGGCCGCATCATCGACCGCGACTGGTCGCACTACGACTTCCACCACGTGGTCTTCGAGCCGCAGGGCATGAACCCGGCCCAGCTCCAGGCGGGCCACGACTGGGTGACCCGGGAGCTCTACCGGCCCGACCGCATCGCCCGTCGCGCCCTGCGCTACCTGGGTCGCCCGCGTGGGCTCGAGACCCTCGCCTTCTTCCTGGCCATCAACCTCGCCTACTACGGCCGCGTGGTGCGCTGGGGGATCCGGGGCTGGGATCCGGCTGGGTCGGAGGGCTGCGCACCCGGGCTCCGCTCCGCCGCCTGAGGATCAGGCGACCCGCCGCCGCGTCGGCTGCGCCGGTGTCTCCGATGATCTAGACTCCTGGGAATGAGCGCCGAACCGGGGGCGGCCGGCGAGATCCCTGCCGAGTGGCTCGAGGAGCTCGAGGCGGCAGCGCGCAGGCCCCTCCCGGTCCGCTTTCGCTATGCGTTCGTCCACACCTGCAAGCCGGTCCTGGACGACGCGCCCTACCGGTCCTTCGACACCATGGAAGACTGCCGCCGCTGGTGCGAGAAGAAGCTGCCGGACTGGCTGGGCTTCGGACGTGGCTAGGGCCTTCGAGTACCGGCAGGCCGAGGAGATTCGCGACGCGCTGGCGCGCCACGGGGTCCTCTACCTCTTCATCGGCAAGTCCGGGGCGATCCTGCTCGGCTTCCCCGACACCACCCAGGATGCCGACCTCTTCGTCGGCTCCGCTCCTTCCGGGAGTACTGGCTGGCCCGCCGACGGTGGGCGCAGACCGACCCGGATCTGATCGGGGCTGTCAGAGGAGCTGAGACAGGAACGTCCGCGCCGGCACCACGATGGGGGCGTGGCCCTGGCCGAAGCAGTCGGCGTCGACGTACGGCATGTCGAGCACGACCTGGAGCGCGTGGGAGGCGCCCGTCTGACCCTGGAAGTGGGCGAGGGAGGGCGAGAGGGTTCGGTCGCTCGCCTTCACCTCGACCAGGAACCAGGGCTTGCGGTCACGGACGACCAGGAAGTCGACCTCTCGTTTCTGCTTGTCGCGAAGATAGCGCAGCTCGAAGGCCCCAAGACCCAGGTCGTGCCAGCCTTCGGTCGCCTTGAGGAGGTGGCAAGCCACGAAGGTCTCGGCGCGGGCTCCGAGGTCCGGGCAAGTGGACCAGTCGCGAAGGTACCACTTCGGCTCCTTGCGGAGGGCCTTCGCCACGTTCCTCCAGAAGGGGCGCACCAGGAACCCCCAATGCAATGAGCACAGGGCACCGACCCAGCGTCGTGCGGTGTCCACCGACACCTGGACCTCCCCGGCCAGGTTGCTCAACACCAGGGCCTGTCCCGACCGCTCCGCCAGCAGCCGACCCAGGTGCTCGACCTGTCCCAGCTGCTGGATGAGCGTGAGGTCGCGCACGTCCTCGCGGAGCATCTGCGCGGCCCGCAGGTCGCGCCAGCGGTTCGAGAAGCGGCGGCTGCGCTTGAGGAACGGCTCCGGGTAGCCCCCGTGCTCCAGCAACGCCTGGAACTTCTGCTCCGCTATCCTCTTCGGCTTCCGGGTCGGCTGTCGGGGGACCTCCTGTCGCGCGAGCTCAGCGACGCTCAATGGGTGCATTCGGTAGTGGAGGTAGCGACCCATCAGGCTCTCGCCGCCCCTGCGAAAGACGTCCAGGTGAGAGCTGCCCGTGACGATCGGGCGGACCCGCTCGCCGTAGGTATCGAAGAAGCCCTTGAGCAGGGTCCGCCAGCGGCGGTACTTGTGCAGCTCGTCGAACGTGCAGGTCAACGGCTCGGCGTGCAGCTCCGTGAGGCCGATCCGCGCGGCCACGGCTCCCGGACCTGCCAGCAGTACCCGGCGGTCGTCTTGGTTGTCCCAGTTGAGATAGGCCGAGGTGAGTGCCCGGCAGGTGGTCGTCTTCCCGACCTGCCGGGGACCGGTCACGAACGCCATCTGGCGGTGACGGGTCTGGTGCTCCTTCAACACGGCATCGTAGAAGCGGCGTATCAGGGGCAGGACTCTTCTCCTGGGGATCGTAAGATGGTCCGGACCATCTTACGACACTAGCAATTCTGGTCCAAGGCGGATGGCCTTGCCGGGCTCGGGCCTCGGCCCTACGGGCACCGCTCGGCCTGGGATCGCCGCCGCTACGAACCCGACGCCGGGCGCCAGGTCAAGAGTCTAGACCTGCCCCCCCACCAGCCGGCAGCGACCAGCAGGACGGTGGCTCCACCGTGCCAGACGAGCACGTGGCCGAGGTCGGCGCGGGGGCAGATCAGGTGCCAAGTCCCGTCAGCGACCAGTCCGGCGCCGGTGCCCAGCAGCGCTCCGGTCCAACCCGGGCGAAGCGGCAGCGCCCGGGCCACCAGCCAAAACCCGATGACGAGGGCCGGCAGGCCGAGCGCGATCTGGGCCGCCAGGCAGGTCAGCCCAGCGTGGTGGGCGGCGGCCGCCGCGGCCAGCGCCGGGGCATTCTTCCAGGTGAGCAGGCCGACCAGGGCCTGAGCGGCCACGCCGGCGCCGATGGCGGCCATCGAGCGTGCGGGGCCGATACCTTGGCCGGGCACGGCCTCGCGCAGGGCGAGGCCGATCAGGATCGAGCCCAGCAGCGCCTCGAAGAGGGCGGCCGCCCACACCAGCCAGAAGCCCAGCGAGGGCGTGTCCTGCCGGAGCGGCATCAGGGAGGGGACGATCACCAGCAGCGCGACGGCCCACAGCGCCAACCTCGCCGCTCGGACGCCGGGGGCCGGCAGGGGGCGCACCGGGCTGAGGTCCGCCAGCACCTCCCGTCGCAGCCGCTCGGGCAGCTCCGGACAGGTCATGCCCCGCCCCCGGACGGTCGCAGCGTCTCGCGCAACTGCTGGACGCCCCGGTGGGCCCGCAGCTTGGCGGCGGGCTCGCTGACTCCCAGGACGGCCCCGGCCTCGCGGAACGACAGCCCCCACACGTGGTGCAGCAGCAGCGCCTCGCGGCGATCCGCGGGCAAGCCCGCCAGCGCCTTCTGGACCCGCTCCCGGTCCGCCAGGCCCTCGACCTCGGGAGGCACCGGGACCTCGGGCAGCTCCTTCTCGGCCAGCGTCTCGTGGCGACCCCGGCGGCCGGCCGCCCGGCGGCTCATCAGGAAGACGTTGCGGGCGATGGCGTAGATCCAGGGCCGGACCGGGCGCAGGGGGAGATAGGTGTGCCGGGAGCGGTGGACCTGCAGGAACGTCTCCTGGAGCAGGTCCTCCGCGCGCGCCGCGTCGCGGCAGAGGGCGCGCAGGTAGCCGCCCAACTGCGGCGCCAGCGCGCCGTAGAGCTCCTCGAAGGCCGACCTTTCGCCGGCCTGGTACGCAGCCATCAGCTCACCCAGCCTGTCCCCCGCCCCCGTGACGGGAGCCGTCATCCGCTCCTGTGCCGTGACCCCCCTCAACGTTACTTCCCCCGCGCCCGCCCGGCGGCTCTGGTACCGGCCGGCTCACCTGGAGTCTACCCTCGGCGGGAGCCACGCTCTACGAGTGGGACCAGGACATCCCGGACTTCGACACGCTGGTGGCCGAGGCCCGCAAGGCCGAGGTCTACCAGGAGGCGGCCGAGACGACGCCGGTGGTGGCCCGTGCCAGCTAGCAGCATCGGCCTCGCCCTGCCGCGGCTGCAGCGCTGGATGCAGTCGGTGGTGGTCCACCCCGGCACGGTGGAAGCCGCCCTGGCCTCGGACGAGGTCCGGGCCGAGCTTCCGCCGGAGCAGGTGTCCGAGGTGATCCGGCCCACCGCCGAGCTGACCTCGGCGGAAAGGCTGGAGATCTACCACGGCATGTACCTGCTCCGGATGTCGGAGGCGCTGGAGGCGGACTACCCGGCGCTCTTCGCGTTCCTGGGTCCGGACGGGTTCCGGCGGCTGGTGACGGCCTACGTCCAGGCCCACCCCTCGCGCAGCTACACGCTCAACCGCCTCGGCGACCACCTGCCCGAGTTCATCCGGGACGGCGCCTCGGTCACGCGACGCGGCTTCTGCCTCGAGCTGGCGCGCCTCGAGCTGGCGATCACGGAGGTCTTCGACGCGCCGGAGGCCGGCTCCCTGACCGAAGACCATATAGCGGCGATCCCGGCCGAGTCCTGGGACCGCTCCCGGCTGCGGCCGGTCGCGGCGCTCCGCCTGCTGGCGCTCCGCTACCCGGTCAACGACTACCTGCAGGCGGTCAAGGACGGCGAGCCGGGCCATGCGACGACGCGCCTCCAGGACTCCTGGGTGGTGGTGTCGCGGCGGAGCTACGCGGTCTACCGCCAGGAGCCCGCCCACGCGTTGCTGACGGACCTGGTGAGCGGCGTGCCGGTGGGTCTCGCCGTGGGCCGGGCGATCGCGGCGCGGGGGTCGCTCCGTCTCCCCGAGTCGGAGCTGTTCCGCTGGTTCCGGGGTTGGACCTCCGCGGGCCTGCTCGCCGAGGTGGACCTGGACAGGCCAGAACCGGCGAAGCCGTTGTGGTCCTGGCGGCGGCCCGCCTCAGCGGGCCGCCGTGCCCGGGCCGGCGGCAACGGCCAAGACCACCCCGCCGACCACCAGCGCCGATCCGGCGAGCTTGGCGAAGGTCAGCGGCTCGAGCGGGACGTATCCCTGGTCGATCCGGTTGGTGACGGCGAGGATGGCCAGGGTGAACACCGGGGCCGTGGTGGTGATGACGGCGGCCGTGGTGGCCGGGATGTGCCGGAGCGCCTCGCCGAAGGACCAGTAGGAGACGAGGGTCACCAGGCACAGGAAGGCCGCCGCTGTCAGCGGGGCCGGTCCCGGCTCGCGGGCCGGCGCGAACGGCACCAAGGGCGCCACCACGAGGGCGGCCAGAAGGAACGTCCAGAGGGTGGTGCCGCCGGAGGCGTGGTCGCGGCCCAGCCGCCGATGGGCGGCGGCGTAGACGGCCCAGGCGGCGGCCGAGGCCAGCACCAGGAAGACGCCGGCCAGCCCCTCGGGCGCGACGGCCGTCTCCTGCCACGAGACCACGCCCACGCCCAGCAGCGCCAGCGCCGCCCCGAGGTACTCGCGGCGCGTCGGCCGCTCGCCCAGCACCAGGACGCCGATCGCGATCAGGAAGAGCAGGGCGGTCTGGATCAGGACCTGGGCGGTTCCCGCACCGGCGCGTTCGAGACCCCACATGTACAGGACGTGGTTGGTCCCTAGCCCGAGGCCGGCCACCAGCACCAGCCGGGGAGGGCGCTTCGGCCGCAAGCGGAGCAGGAGCGCCAGCACCGCCGCCGCCGACCCCAGCCTGAGGACGGTCAGCCCCGGCGCCGAGAGGCCGAGGAGGGCCACCTTGCCGGCGATCGGGACGCACCCCCAGAGGAAGGCGGTGGCCCCCACCAGTGCGGTTCCCCGGATCCGGCTGACCTCGTGCACCTGACGATTCCCTCGGACGGCGCGGACGTGGGCGTTCTGACCGCGCTAGAAGAAGGCCCGCCAGGCGACGCTGGCGAGTGCGATCACGTAGAGGGTGCCGCAGATCGCGGGCACGCGATCGGCAAACCACGGCGGCAGGAAGATATCCACCACCTTCCCGTCGGCGGCCCCTTCTCGTTCCGCCAGGAGCGTCAGCGGGCAGCGCCAGCCGTTAGCCGAGAACACCAGGCTCTCGGCCATCAGCAGGCCGATGGCGATCCACGTCCAGACGGTGACCCGGTCCGCCAGGCCGCAGAACAGGGCGTAGACGACGCAGGCGCTGAGCACCCAAAAGATGACCGAGTGCACCAGCTTGATCTGGAAGATGGAGAGCCTCACGGGTCCGCCCCCATGGAGTCACGTCGCCGGGCGCACGTCGATCCCGCTGTGGGCTACTTCCCGCCCGCCTTGCACTCCTTCTCGCTGGCGGGGAAGCGGCTCTCGGCCTTCCCCGAGGCCCCCTTGGTCTTCCATTGGTACACGGTGCAGCCGCCGGCGCTGATGTCCAGGGTGGCCTCGGAGTCCGCCGCGGCCCCCTCCTTCCTGTTGTACTCGATGACGATGTCGTTCTGTCCCTCCTGGACGGTCACCCCCTGGCCGCCGGCGGTCCCGCCCCGGATCCCGGTGTTCTGGCCGTTGATCAGCACCTTCAGGCGGTGATCCGGCGCCATGAAGTTGAGGGTCGCGGTGAAGCCGCCGGTCATCTCCGGCGGCGGTGTGGAGAGATTCATGTCGCTCCACTTCCACGCCCCCTCTTCCTGCACCATCTCGACGTAGGCCTTCATCGGGGGCTGCCCGGCCTGGAAGTGGTTGTCGGTCTCCAGGAACACCTTGTCGCCGACCTTCTTCTCGCGCACGATCTCGATCTGTGGGGCGACCATCAGGTCCTGGAGGTAGCTCTGGGCCATGCCGCCGGACAGCATCTGGTGGGCGAAGCCCGTGGTGAGCTGGCGAAGCGTCTCGACGTCCTTGGCGGCCGCGGCCTGGCAGTATCGCGCGTAGGCCTTGGCGGGCGCCGACTGAGCGCCCTTGACCTGGACCGTGCCCGCTGAGCTTGGGCCTGGTGCGGCGACGGCCGCCACGCAGAAGACGGAGAGGAGTCTCCAATCTGGCTTCATCGTCACCTCCGCATGAGCTGAGTTGGGCGAAGCCTATCACTCTCCGGCCGCAGGGGCGCGGGCGCGGCGGTGGTATCCTGCCAGTGAGGTGCGATGATGTCCGACAAGCCGGACGGCAAGCGGGTGGCTCTGGTCTGCTCGAGCTTCACCATGCAGAGCGCTTTCGGGCTGCTGATCCTGGCGCTCAACTCGGCCCGGCTCGGCTACGAGACGCTGATCTACTTCACCTTCGAAGGGCTCCACATGATCCGGCCCGGCAAGCTCCGGGACCTGCGCTACTACCCGACCGGCGTGAATCTCTCGGAGAGCCGGCTGGAGGCCTACTCGGAGGAGCTTCGCGAGCGAATGGAGCGCAAGGACATCCCGTACTGCGAGGACATGCTCGAGATGGCCCAGCTCGAGGGGGTTCGCCTGCTGGCCTGCAAGACCAGCGTCGACCTGTTCGACCTCCAGCAGAGCGATTTCATGGAGGGCGTCGAGATCATGCTCGCCGCCGACTTCATGCGCCAGGCGGTGGGGTCCGACCTGCACATGGTGTTCTGAGCCCGAGCCACCGGCGCGACCGCCGGCGAGTGGGGGACACAAACGGTGCCCCGTCATCCTGAGTGCTCCTTCGAAGCTCTACCCCGGAAGGATCCGCGCTCCGGCCGAGCCCCAGATCCTTCGGGCGACGGCCGGACGGGCGCCCTCAGGATGACGCCGTGGTCTGTCTCTCGGGAGCCCGGGGCGTCCCCGAGTCGTACCGCGGAGCGGAGACGAGGGCCTGATAGAACAGGCTGAGCGCGCGGGTCCGCACCCGTCTCCAAGTGTCCGATCTCGTCACCTGTGGTCCTCTACGGTGACCCAAGTGTCCGATTTCGTCTCCTGCTGTCCGTCGGTACGAGGAGAGTCGGGCGGGTGGAGCGGCTACAGACCGTACACCTGCCGCGGGGCGAGCAGGTGCGGGAACCGGTCGAGCAGGGCACGCCGGACCAGGAAGCAGTAGTGGCACTCGTCGACGAAGTCGCCCTCCTGCTCCACACCGTGAGCACGGGCGAGCGCCCTGGGACCTCCCTGGCTCAGCGGGCCACAAATGGGGTGCGATGCTGCGTCGTACTCGGCGACCAATTTGGAGAGCGGGGTCTGCCACAGGTTGCCGATGCTGACCCCCTGGCAGACCTGGACGTGGCCGAAGCAGTCGACGTGGACCCGTCGCGGGTTCACCAGCTCCTCGTGGCGGCACTCGACGAAGGTCTCCGGACTCCTCCTGGGCAGGCCTTCGGTCAGCTTCTCGACGGCGCGTCCCTTGAACAGGGCACCGCCCCGGATCACCGGCTCTCCCTTGTCGTCCGCGGCAGCTGCGGCCTCGGGCCTCTCGATGCAGATCGAGGCGGCCGGAATACCCAGCTTCGAAGCGGCCTGGACGGCCCGCTGGGCGGGCGCTATCGCCTCCTCGACGTCACCGTGATGGAACGGGTCGTCGGAGAGGCTCAGGTCGTCGATCCCGGCGTTGCGGACCGGCTCCAGCCACACCTGGGCGTCCTCGACCGCCGTGGCCCAGTAACAGTTGCTGACGACGCCGGTCTCGAAGCCGGACGAGCGGGCGAGCCTCAGGCCCTCGACCAGGATCGGGTGGTACAGGAACGGCTCGCCGCCCTCGAAATAGATGGACCGTACCGTCCCCAGCCTCTTCGCCTCGCCGAGGACCTCTCGGATCTGCGCCAGCGTGAAGGTGCCCTCGGCCCGTGGGCTGCAGTAGAGGAAGCAGTGGTCACACTCGGAGGTGCACGTGTAGGTGAGCAGGAAGTGAACGCCGGTCAGCATCGCGGCCTCATCGATCCGGTCGCCGTCAGTCCGTCAGTCGCCGCCCTCCCCCACTGTCCAGCAGCTCGCCGACCGGTACGAACCGCAGGCCCTTTCGCTCGCCGGCCGCTAGTATGCCATCCAGCGCCGCCAGCGTCCGCGAAGGGTCGGCAATGCCGTCGTGGAGGATGATGATGGTCCCTGGAGACAGGTTCTTGGCCACCAGCCACCGAATGTACTTGGTGGGAGTACGGTTCCCGTCGAAGGGATAGGCCGAGCCCAGCACGCAGCGGTATCCGTGCTTCCTGAGCAGCTCTCGCTGCGAACGCCGCATGAGGCCTCCAGGTGGGCGATACAGCTTGTAGGGTCCGGCAAGGCCCAAGATAGCGTCCGTGCGGAGAAGCCCCCTCTCGAAATCAGCGTCCGTCATACGGAGGTTGGATCGGAGCCCGTAGTGATGGTTCCCGATCTCATGCCCGCTCGCCCGAATCCGTTCCACCAGCTCCGGGAACCGCGCCGCCCGATCGCCGATCAGGAAGAAGGTCGCCCGCGCCTCGTGGCGCTCGAGGACCTCGAGGAAGGCCGGCGTGTGGTCGGGCGCGGGCCCGTCATCGAAGGTCAGCGCCACCATGGCGGTGGGTCTGTCGACCCGCCAGAACAATGAAGATCATGATGCTTCTCGCAGGCTCACTCCCCTGGCAGCGCCTCTTCGAGCCGGCTTCGGAGAGCCGCGAGCTCGTGTAGGCACTTCTCCTTCTCGACCCGCAGCGAAGGCTCCCGCAGACCGCTCACGGCATTCATCCGACGATCGACAAGGCCCAGGATCACGGCCCGCGGCCGCTGGTCCTCTACCTGCCCGGAGCCGTACATCCCACAAGCTACCTTGACTCCGAAGGCGCCAGCGCGCACCAGGCCAAGCACCCCGTCCGGGTTTCGCGGCAGCGCGTCCTGGAGGGCGGTGGAAAGGACTTCGGAAGCCGCACCGTCAGACGCCGGGCGCAGCTCGCCCGCTACCGTCAGCCACTCCACGTCTCCTGAAGCAATGCCGTCCGCCAGTGCCGACTCGGCCTCGACGTCACTGAACAGAGCCTGTAGGGCCCCTCGGCGGCCCTCGACCTCGATCAGACGGCGCACGCCCCCGGCCGTGGCCGGCGGCTCAGCCGCCAGCCCCCCAACGCAAAGGAGCCACGGGAAGAGCGTCCATCGCGATCGCTTCCACCTTCTGGTTGCCGCCTTCACGGATGCCCCTCAGGGAGTGGCGGGCTCGTCTGGTTGGGGCGCCGGCGCCGCCAAGGGTGGCGGCTTGCCAACTCCGGCCTGCCGAAGAGCGGCACGCCAAGCCGCTTCGTCGAGTCCCTCGTGGGCCCGACCGCTCCCGGTGTCGAGAAGGGAGTAGCCCACCGGCCAGGAGGCCGTGTCGGGAACGCCCCTCGCGTGCATCCTGGCGAGCAGGTAGCCAACCGGCAGGGGCACCTCGTAATCCCCCGTGCGCATCGGGACACAGGCCAGAGGCAGCGCCATGGCACCGAGTGCCAGTACTCCCAGCATTGTCCCAGCTGGCCCAACGGACGCTGTTGCTCACGTGAGGGCGCGGCTCGTTCCCGTGCGGAGACTGTCTGCGGCGTGGCCTGTGTGGACGGCACCCGGCCACCTACTCCTGCGGACATCACGTCAGCTCACCGCGACCGTGAAGACCGCAATCACTGTGTCCCCTCGGATGAGCGCGTAGCCCTCGCTCCCGGCGAGGTTTCTCCAGAAGCGCTGCCCACTACGATAGTGGACCATCACCTCTCCCTCACGGACCTGCTCCCGGAAGCTCAGCCACTCCCCATGGGCGAATCCGAAGGGCACTTTCGGGAAGCCCTCGCACCCCTCGACGGCAGCGAGGCCGCGTGCTTCGATTCCGGAAAGGCTCTCTTGGGCTTCCACGACAGCGTCCGGCCCGTCCATTCCGTGGACACTGCCTGAGAGGATAGAGAGAAGCTGACGCTCGTCTCCTGAGGACGTGAGTCTTGGCTCACTTCGACGATCCACGTCGTCCCCGTGCCCGCACGCAAGTAGCCCGACCAGGGCCAGGACGTTGAGGCTGCGCTGCTTGCCTCCGCCCGCCGCCCTCATGCCTGGTCCCGACCCGCCAGTAGTGGGGCGAGGCTCCTGGCCCACCCTCGAATCTCACGCCAATTTCGACGGTCGATGGGCGGCACCGCCCACGCCAGGATCTTCGGAATGAGCAACGCCGCGCCCCGCCTGTCGAACCGCCCCGCGAAGAAGCCTTTCGCCACAGGTCGGACGAAGCCACGAACATCGTCCAAGTAGGCGTCGCGGGCCGGTGGCGGTGGACTCGAGATGTGGACGCAGAATAGAGCCACGGGAACACGGCCCAGGAGCTCCTGGCTGCTCTGGACGAAAGCCACAACCTCCGGCAGCAGGTGGCCCCGGTGAATCGCACTCCCCACGACGACAGCCCGGTAGGCTTCTATCCCCCGTACATCGCCCACGGGGAGGACATCGACGGTCGCCCCAGCCTCACGCAGGGTGGCTCCGATCACGTCGGCTATCTCCGCGGTGGAGCCAAACCGCGTCCCGTAGGCCATGAGGATAGGGGACCTTCCAGCAATCCGTTTCGCCGGCCGCATCGTGCCTTTCGACAACCCCCTCTGGCCTGCCTCAGGAAGCGTCCAGGAGCGAGGCCTGCTCTGACTCGGGGATTGCGATAGGGACGTGCCAATCGGCGGGATATGGGCAGTCCTCACCGCTCTCGTCGAGAATGCGAACATCACCCTCCGCTTCGGCACCGAGATCAGGGAGCAGAGCGTAGATCTTGTGGCGCCCCAGGGACGCCTCGTAGCCTTCGGTCTGAACGCAGTCGGCACACCCTTTCGTCATGCTTTCCGCCTCAGGCATGGCCACCTGCGAGGCGCTCCAGAACGAGACCAGCCCTCACTGGGTCTCCTCCCCGCGCACTTCATCTGGTGCAGCCTCTTGTGCGATGGCCCTGCTGGCCCAATACCGATCTGCATTGCAGGCGTGGCACGACGCTCCGAATCCCGCGGTGTGCCAATCGAGCACGAAGTGAGCTTCCTTCCTGTCAACGCAGGATCAGGTACTCGAATGCGGGCTCTTCTCCCTCGGCACCCTGGAACAGCCGGCTGGAATGGGGCCTGGCCGCATGCCATCTGTTCTGCTCGTTGTAGAAACCCTCGACGATGCCGCGTGACTCCAGGAACCGGAGGACCTCGGCCGTGACGTCGCGACGTTGGCCAAGCTGAGCGTCATGCAAAGAACCCTCGGCGCCGTCCCCGAGCCCCCGGACGGCGCCCCCGAAGGTAAGCCGCCGAGCGACCCCCGGTCAACAGGCCCGGCTTGCCGACGAGACGGCACGTTTTTCGTTGACTTCCCGAACCCACGTGTGGATAGTCGGCCGACCGGTTCATCCCGAGTCGGCCGCACCACGGCGCCAACCCACCCCAGGTCTCTCGTCGGAGGCCCCGACTCATCGGGCGGGGTGACGTGGTGCGCACTTAGACTTTTCGCCGGGCCTCGGAAGGAGCCCCGGAGGAAGGAGTGAGGTCATGAAAGCAAGTCGAGCGCCCCGCTTCCAGGGGGCCGGCATCGTTCGCCTGCCGTTGATGATCGCGGCTCTGCTGTTGGCCCTGCCGGCCAGCCAAACGGCGGCCGCCCAGTTGACCGTGGACTGCAGCGGCCAACTACCGGGGGCCTTCACGTCGATCACCAGCGCCATCGACACGCTCACCGGCCCGCCCCCCAGCGCCGAGCAATAGGACTACATCCTGCTGATGGGGGACTGTACGGAGAACGTCAGGATCACCGGAGGACTCCGGCTGTGGATCGCCCCCACGTGGGACCCGTGGCCGTGGGCCGGGTCCACCACGAACGGCCCGCTGGCTCGCATCACGGCCGCCGACGCCGGCCAGAACGTCGTGACGGTCGAGGGCTCGGCGGACGTCAGCCTGGTCCACCTCTCGTTGGCCAGCGGCTCGAACGGCCTGAGCATCCAGGGCGCCGCCTCGGTGACCACCTACGGCGTGGTGGCCGAGCACAACTCCTCCGCGGGCTTCAAGGCGGACAACGGCGCCGGGCTCACGATCTACGAGGGAGGAGCGTACCGCAACGGCTACTACGGCATCACCATCGGCCTGGGCGCCAGCGTCTCGGCCGCGGGCTCCCAAGCCCGGTATCAGGAGAAGCCTCTGGTGATCCGCGCCAACCAGGCCGGGGGCATCCGTGTGGACCGAGGCCACCTCTATGCGATGAGCGGCTTTTCCATCCTCAACAACGGGGGTCCGGGCTTGACGGCGTATGCGGGCGTCGCCGCCTTTGGCGAGTGGCAGGACGGCCTCACCAGTCGGATCAAGGGGAACCAGGGTGGGGCGTTCGTCAGCGAGGGCTCGCGGGTCACGCTCTGGGGCCGCGTCGTCGTCACTGACAACGGCGCCTACGGCCTCTACTTGGAGGACGGGGGGAACGCCAGCTTCATCGCGTTCACCAGCAGCTCGGAGGAAGTGACGGCAGTGGTCGTGAAGAACCACACCAGCGTCGGCGTGGACGTCGCCGTCAACAGCCAGGCGGCCTTCCACGGCTCGCATCGCGTCTCCGTGAACGGATCGGCTTCCGACCCGACCAGCGCGGGGATCCGAGTCGACGGGAGCTCGCACGTCGTCCTCGACGCCGGCAACGGCAACTATGCCGGTGGCCCGCCGCGGATCACCGACAACATCGGCCCCGGCATCTCCGCGGACCTCGGCTCCAGCATCGACGCCCGGGCGGCGATCTTTCGACACAACGCCCAGGAAGGTGTTCGGGTCCTGCACAACTCGGTGGCGTACCTGGGATCGGACAGCCGAGTGGCGCCCAACGCAGGTGGGCCGGTGACCTGCGACACGACCTCGCTGGTGGTCACCAACCTCGTCAGCGCGAACCCGGCCTGCCCCCAGGTGGAGGCGCCTTCCGGGCCCCGGCCCGAACGCCCGGAGATGCCGCAGTAGGGCCGTCACCCGCCCCCGGTTCCGGGGGCACCCATCCGTCGGCAGGGTCGATCCCAGCCAGGATCAGGAGCCGCCGTTGTCGGCCCTGCCGGCGGCCGTTGGGACCTCGGTGGTCCGCGGACGCCTCTTCGTCACCACCCCGTCGAGCCGAACCAAATCTCGGATGATCTCGCCCGGCTCCTGCGGCCGGAGCACGTAGGCGATGTCCGAAAACTCGCCGCGGGGCCGCTCCTCGGTCCGCACCAGGCGGAAGAGGTCCTCGCCGAACCGGATGCTGGCTCGCTCGTTCCAGGCGAGCTTCTCGCGGGAGCAGAGGACCACCAGCCCGCCGTTCGGCGCCTCGAGGATCCGATCCGGCCGCTCCGGGCCGAGCTGCCGGAGCCTCTGGCTCTCCCGGGACCTCCTCCGGGAGGTGCGCACCAGCCAGGCGATCGCCGACACCAGCGGATCGCCCACCGGCCGGCCGGAGCCCACCAGGACCACGATCCGGAAGATCCCGGTGGCGATCAGGTACTCCAGGAGGAAGCCCTCCAGGCTGGCCATGTAGCTGATGAAGTACAGGGGGCTCCCCACGAAGGCGCCGGTCGCGTTCTTCCCGGCATCCTTCAGCGGGCCGCTCAGCACGATGGCGACGCCCCTGGCGGCGTAGGCCTGGGCGTAGGCCAGGCCCCGGAGGAACCAGACCGGTCCCAGGGCCACCTGGACCGCGGCCAGCCACCAGCTCGCCTTGACCACGGGCGGCGAGGAGTCGAGGCGCTGCAGGAGCTGCTCCCTCTCGGGGGTCGGGAGCAGCGCCGCCCAGAGCGCGGCGAGCAGCCGTCTCAACAGTCCCTCTCGAGAAGCGACCTCGGCATCACCATGGCTCCCAGGTCAGTCAGATGGGACGGCAGTCTACCGCCGTCCCGCAGGGGCCGCCAGTGGCCACCGTGTCCCCGGCGGTGAGGGGACTGTCCCTGGCCGGGGACATCCAGCGCTGGCGGAAGCTGGTCTTGCGGGTCATCGTGGCTGGCACGCAGGCTGCAAGGCACTTCCCCGCCGCTGGTGGGTGTGGGAGGACGAGGAGGTGAGGATGGACGCACGGAAGAGGACGGCACGCCTGGCCGGTCTGTACTACCTGATCGTCGTCGTGACGGGGATCTTCGCCTTGGTGTACGTTCCGTCGCAGACGATCGTGTATGGAGACGCGGCCGCCACAGTGGAGAGGATCGCGAGCTCCGAAGGCCTGTTCCGGCTGGGCATCCTCAGCAACCTGGTGTGCGAGACGGCCTTCATCTTCCTGGCTCTCACCCTGAGGCGCCTGCTGAAGCCGGTCGGCGAGGTCGCCGCGTCGCTGATGCTGACCCTGGTCGTGGTCGCCGTCCCCATCGCCTTTCTCAACGAGACGAACCGGGTGGCGACCCTGCTGCTGTCGAGCCGGGCCGACTACCTGGCGGTGCTGCTGCCCGACCAGCGGAGCGCCCTGGCGATGCTGTTCGTCCACCTCTACGACTACGGCGGCTTCATCGCCGGCATCCTCTGGGGTCTCTGGCTCCTCCCCTTCGGCTATCTGGCCTTCCGCTCCGGCTTCATCCCCAGGGTCATCGGCGTTCTGGTGATGCTGGCCGGCGCCGCCATCCTGCTGGAGAGCGCGACCTTCCTCGTCGCTCCGGCGTGGCACCCGACAGTGAGCGACGTGACGGCCCTCCCTTCGGCGGCGGGGGAGTTCGCGGCCATGTTCTGGCTCCTGCTCAAGGGCACACGCAACGTCCCGGCGTCGACTGTCGTGCCCGGCGAGTCGGAGTCTCAGCAGCCCTAGTCGAGGGCCCGGAAGCGGATCGCCTCGCCCCCGCCGGGGGCCAGCCGCAGCGTGATCTCGGAGCCTCGCTCGGCCGGGCGCTGGCTGATGGCGAGGGCGGTCGGGTTGGTCCGCCAGTCGCCGTCCGGGCCGTCGGCGTAGACCTCGGCCGTGTACCTCACCCCCTCGTCGAGGAAGGAGCAGTCGGTCAGAAGCTCGCGCGGCGACTGGTTGGTGATGCTGCCCAGGTACCAGTCACGGCTGTGCCGGTCCTTGCGCACCACCGTCAGGTACTCGCCGATCTCCCCGTTCAGGACACGGGTCTCCTCCCAGTCCACCGGGACCTGGAGCAGGAAGGGCAGGGCCGGATGCCCCTGGTAGTTCTCGGGCAAGTCGGCCAGCATCTGCGTGGGCGAGAAGAAGGTCACGTACAAGGCGAGCTGCTTGGCCACCGTGGTGTGGACCCGGCGGCCGTCACGCTCCTTGATCATCACGTCCATGATCCCGGGGGTGAAGTCCATCGGGCTGCAGAGCATGCGCGTGAACGGCAGGATCACGGTGTGCGACGGCGGGTTGCCTTCGCTCCAGGCGTTGTACTCCTGGCCCCGGGCCCCCTCTCGCGTCATCATGTTCGGGTAGGTGCGACGCTCCCCGGTGTCCTTGATCGGCTCGTGGAAGTTCACCGCCAGGCCGTACTCGGCTGCCTTCTTCAGGACGCTCCGGTAGTGACGCACCCCGAACTGGCCGTGGTGCCACTCCGTCATGTTCAGGCGTGAGCCGACCTGGCCGATCTTGATGTTGTGGATCCCCAGCCTCTGGTAGAGGGCCATGCCGTCGTCGATCTGGGCCAGGTAGTTGACCAGGTTGGAGCCGGTCTCGTGATAGCCGATCAGCTCCACGCCCTTGGAGCGGCCGTAGGCCACCACCTGCTCCAGGTCGAAGTCGGGCGTCGACTGGGTGAAGCTGAACTGGTGCATCCGGTCCAGGTACCACTCGGGCGTCCAGCCGGTGTTCCAGCCCTCGATCAGGAGCAGGGGAATGCCGTGCTCGGACGCGAAGTCGATGTACGTCTTCGCGTTCTCGGTGGTGGCGCCGTGCTGCGGTCCCTCGAAGAACGTGTACTTGCCGATGTGCATCCCCCACCAGATGCCCAGGTACCGGTCGGGATGGATCCAGGAGGTGTCCCCGAGCACGCTGGGGTCGTTCAGGTTCAGGATCAGATAGGACGTGATGAGGTCACCCGGCCGCTCCGCGATCTGGATCGTCCGCCACGGCGTCGTCAGCGGTGTGGCCGCCCGGACCCGGATCCCGTCCGCCCAGGGCACCAGGTCGCACTTCAGAGAGTGGTCCGGCTGGCTGGCCAGGGTCATGCTCGCGTAGTCGGTCAGGGCCGCCTCGTGGATGGCCAGGTAGAGGTCGGAGGCGGCACGGATGGTGAGGGGCGTGTGGACCTTGTCCATCTCGCTGAGCCGGGTCTTCTGGTAGAGGTACTCGTAGCGGTTGTCCTGGTAGGCCGGGATCCACCAGGCGATGTGATCGCCGGTCAGGACGAACTCGGTCAGCTCGTCCGTGAGCAGCAGGTCCTCCATCCCCGCCTGCCTCGGGATCACGTATCGAAAGCCGATGCCGTCGTCGAAGACCCGGAAGACCACGTCGAAGCGGCGCCCGGGAGAGCCCTGCTCCTGCAGGGTGACCCGCAGCTCGTTGTGGTGGTTGCGGACCAGGCGCGTCTCGCCCCACGGCTGCTCCCAGGTCTCGTCGTGGCTGTTTCGGGTCGACTCGGCGATCATCAGGCCGTCGGCCAGCGGCGGCAACGACTGGAACCGGAAGCCCAGCCTCGACGGCAACACGACGGGTTCCTCCCCGAAGCTGACGCCGTAGGTCGGCGCGCCGTCGGCCAGGGCGAAGGTGACCACCACCCTCCCGTCCGGCGAGCCGACGACGAGCGGCTCCGCGCCGGCTCGGGTGGCTCCAGACGCTGCCAGCGACAGGGCGACCGCGAAGACAAAGCTCCTGCTCACGTTCCCGCCTCCTTGTGGTGCCGCACCGACTCCCCCATCGACGATCGGCAGGAGTATACCTGCGTGGGCGGACGAAGGCCGGACGCGCCTCAGCCGACCGCGCCGGAAGCCAGGCCGTAGACGGTCCCGGCGGCACCCGTCGCGAGAGCGGGACCCCGAACCATCCGAAGGCTGAACGGGGTCTCCTGGAATCCCCTCCGCCTCAGGAGCTCGGCGGCACCGAGGTTCGGTCCCGGCAGCGCCACGACCACGGACGCGCCGGCGGCGGCGTACAGCCCCGCAGCCAGAAGCGACCTCGCGCCATCCGGCTCGAGGCTCACCCATGGCCCGAGCCGCACGCCTCTTGCGGACCGCTGCACCACGAGGAAGCCGCGCAGCGGTCCCACCTCCGGCCACCGATAGGCGGCCAGGGCCGCGTCGAGGATCAATCGCACCAGGCGCGGCCGCCGATCCCCGAAGGCCGACGCGTCCAGCGCCGTCAGGCTGTCCAGGTCGCGCGCGGTCACGGGCGCGCAGCTCGCCGGAGAATCCCTGGCGGCGGCCCTCTCGAGCCTGAACCTCGGAGAGGCGAACTCCTCGACGAAGCCGAGCCGCCGGTAGATCCCCTCGCCGAGCGGATCGGCCTCCAGCCGAAGCGTGGACAACCCGGCGGCCTCGAGCCGCTCGATTCCCCGGAGCATCAGCCGCTCGCCCAACCCCTGGCGGCGGGAGTCCGGCGTCACGATCAGGTTCCCCACCCAGCCGGTCGTCTGGTATCGGGTGGTGGTGACCATCCCGGCCGGTCGGCCCTTCCTCTCGGCGATGAAGACGCCGTCGGGGTCGTGCTCCAGCAGGGCCAGGAACGACTCCCGGGTGTTGTCCCACCCCTCGCGCGAGGTCTGCTCGAGGGCGAAGCCGACGTCGGCTCGCGTGAAGCGACGGATGCCGCCGCCGCCCGCCGGTCCGGGAGTCGAGGGGCTGGCCACCTTGGCGAGATGGTCAGGGGATCGAGAGCCCGGGACAGCCGGTGACGTTGCCGCTGGTGTTGCCGAAGACCGAGGCGGCCGAGAACGTCCCCGAGACCTGAGCCGACGAGGGCACGCCGTCGCACTGGAGACCGTAGGCTCCGTTCGCCGTGATCTCGAAGGCGCTGGCCGAGACCACGCTGGTGTCGGTCAGACGGACCCCGCTGCCGTTGTTGCCCGTCACGCTGGCCGGGGTGCTCCCACCGACCAGGCGCAGGACGGAGGCGTGCTGGACCACGATCCCGTCGTGGGCGTTGGCCTCCACGGTAATCCCGTCCAGCTCGGCCTCGGAGCCCAGGACGATGCGGACGCCCGCCCCGCCGTTGGTCGACACCGCGCCGCCGATCGTCAGCACCGTCGAGCCCAGCTCGGCGGTCACTCCGTCGCCGCCGTTGTCGGTGATGGCGGTCGACTCGAGCTCGGCGCGACCCCCACGGTACACCCAGAGCCCGGCGCCGCCGTTGGTTCCGAGCGTGCCCTGCTGGATGTCGACCTGGCCCTCGACCCGGACGCCGGCGCCGCCGCTGTCGAGCACGTCGGTCTGCTGGAGGCTCAGCTCGCCCTCCACCTCGATGCCGTTCAACGTGCTCTGCTCGACGGAGGAGCTCGACACCCGTCCGCTGGCGCCCTGATCGATGATCAGCCCGAAGCGGTTCTCGGCGATCAACAGGCCGTACCCCACGACGCTCGAGCCGGTAAGCGCCATCAGGCCGGTGTACGCCGTGCCGTTCCCGTTCAGCGTCAGGTTCTGCAGCATGATGCGGCTGCCGTCGAGGGAGAGAAGGGCGCCCGTGCTGCCGGCGGGGGCTTCGATCCCGGCGCCCGCCGAGGCCGCGTACAGGGTCAGGTCGTCTCGCGAGACGAGAACGTTCTCCGCACACATGCCGGTCAGGGCGATGGTCACGGGACCCGGGTGGACCATCGCATCGGCGAGGGCATCCGCCAACAGGCCCCCGGAGCCACAATCGACGGCGAGAAACAGCGGCGTCAGCAGGGCGGGTCCGGCGGGTCCCGCCGGCCCAGCCGGTCCAGCGGGCCCAGCAGGTCCGGGCGGCCCGGGAGGTCCGGCCGGGCCTTCGGGTCCGACGGCGCCGAGAGTCAGGTCGAAGAAGGCACCCCCAGCCTGGTGCTGCCTCGAGACCTGCAGGAGGTAGCTTCCCGGCGCGATGCCGGAGGGGAGCGAGGCCGCGATCTCCGTTCGCGTGGCGGCGTCAACCACCAGGTCCACCCCGGCGAGCCGGACTCGCGGGTTCTTCTTGGGGAAGCCGCTGCCTTCGATGGTCAGGGTCCCCGCATCCAGATCGGCCGTCACCTGTGTGATCACGGGAGCCGCGTGGGAGACGGCGGGAAGGAGCGCCAACCCGAGGGCCAGCGCCGCCGACATGACGTGAGCGGACATGATCGCCTCCGAGTACGTTGGAGGCCTCGGCGACCTCCAGCAATGTTGACGACGTTGTGGGGCGCAGCCTAGTTCAGTGCATCGGGCGACGACATGAGCTGGATCACATGAGCGGCACGTCACCCGACCGGGACCGATCCGTCCCTTCAGGTGATGGCATCCCCAAGCGCTTCGGCGCGAACGACGTAGCGCTGCGGTGAGCGGGGCGAGGGAATGAAGGGGTAGCAGGTGATCAGCGTCACCACGTCGTCCTCGGTGGGCGCCAGCAGGGCCGCATCGTCGGGGTCGACGATCCGGATCTCGGCCACGCGGAAGGCACGACGCCGACCCGTGCCGGTGGCGCCGTCCCGCCATTCCAGCCACACCAGGTCGCCCTGGCCAACGTCCTGGAGGGGCCGGAACCAGCTGGTGCGGTGGCCGGCCAGGATCAGGTTCCCCGGCTCTCCCGGCCGCACGCCGCTCATCAGGCGCGCCGGCCCGAAGGCCAGGTTTCGGGGGCAGGCCCCCTCCAGGATGATCTCGTCGTAGCCGAGCCTCGGGATCATCAGCCGGCCGATCGGGTGGGTGTCGGCCCACGACCAAGGGGGCTGGGGCGTCCCGGTCTCCAGGGTCCGGCTCCACGCCTGGCGGATCAGGTGAGCGGCCAGCAGGCCCTTGGCACCGAGATACACCGAGCGGCCGCAGAGGCAGGCGCCGACGGCGAGCAGGCCGAGCGCCAGCCACGACGAAGGCCGGCCGGGCGCCGCCGCCCGCGTGGAGCCAGGGGCGACGCCCGGCCCGCCAAGGGCGCTCACCGCCACGCCTCCCGCATCCGACGCGCGCCGATCAGGACGAGGCCCACGGCCAGGAGCACGAGACCCAGCGCCGCCAGGAAGTCGTCGGCGGTGCCGGTGGCCGGGTTGCGCCCGAAGACCTTCTCCAGCTTCCACCCGGCGGGCAGCTCGGTGGGAACCCGTGTGGTCCGAAGCGAGCCCTCGGTGTTGACCACCACCTCCTCGACGGCGACCAGCGAGGTGAAGCGGCTGACCAGGTTGTAGCGGATGGCGTCCTGGACGACGGCGGCGCGGCGCGTGGCGCGCTGCTCGTCACCCGAAGACCGTCGCCACAGCTCGATCTCCTCCTTGATCCGCTCCCGCGCCCAGAGGGTGGTGATGCCCGGGTGGAACTCCGCTTCCGCCACGTCGAACGGGATCTCCTGCTGGTGGCGAACCCCGCCCTCGCTGCCGGCCAGGTGGAGCACCCCGCTTCGGCCTCCGAGCAGCCGCCCCTTCAGGACCAGGGGCCGGCTCAGGAAGAGGTCGCCCGGGCGCGAGGGATACAGGTCGGCCACCTCGGCACCATCGAAGCTGACGGAGATGTCGGTGAGCACGGGGCTCTCGATGGTGTCCAGCAGCGCCGCCATCTGGGTCTCGATCTCGCTGGCGTCGGCGATGTGGGAGAAGGCGCCCCGTCCGTACTCGGCCATCCGGGTGGCCAGGTAGTGGTTGGGGGCGGAGCCGATGGCCACCGTGAACAGCCGCGCGTCCCCGAGGTGGCGCTCGAGGGAGCCGAAGATCTGCTGCTCGTTGCCCAGGCAGCCGTCGGTGAGCAGCACGATCTCCCGGACGAAGCCCGTCGCTCGCGGCATGGCCATGGCGTGCTCTAGGGCGGGCAGCATCTCGGTCCCCCCGCCCGCGCCGAGACCACCGACGAAGCCGCGCCCCTCGGCGAGATGCTCGGGGGTGGCGCTCACGGTCTCGGGGAGGAAGGGACGGAAGCCGTTGCTGAAGGCCACGATGCCGAAGCGGTCGCCGCAGCGAAGCCGGTCCAGGCCCTGGAGCAGGGCGGCGCGGGCCTGCTGGATGGAGGTCCCGGCCATCGAGCCCGAGACGTCGATGACGAACAGCAGGTCGAGGGGCGCCCTCTCGTCCCCGGCGCGTCGGGTCGGCGGGTAGGTCACCAGCATGAAGTGGGTCTCGTCCCCCTCCGGTTGCGGTGAGAGGAACAGCGCCGCCCGTGCCTCCGGCGCCTCGGCCCTCTGGTACTCGAGGACGAAGTCGCGGTTGGGCAACGTGGCCTCGGAGGCCAGGCGCACCTCGTAGCGACCGGGCTCCGGCTCGTCGACGACGACCGGATGGGTGGGGCTGCGGATCTCACCCAGCGCCACGCCGGGCTCGAGCCTCACGCGTAGCCCGATGTCGTGACCGGAGCGGCTCGACGGATGGCGCACCGGCGGCGTGATTCGAGAGGCGTCGGGGACGGCGTCGGTGTCGTCCGCCCAGCCGGTTCCCGACCTCCCCGTGGCCCGTCCCGGGATGTAGCGCGGGCCGACCACCATGGGGAAGACCAGACGCACCTTGCCGTCGCTCCAGGTCAGCGGCTCGACGTAGCGGACGCGGACGTCGATGACGTCGCCGGGCATGATGTTGGCGACCGACGCGGTGAAGACGTTGGGCCGCTCCTGCTCGAGCAGGGCCGCCCGCTTGCCGGCGGCCTTGGCCTTACGGTAGGTCCGCTGAGCCTCGGCGCGCTCCTGGATCACCGACCGGATCACGCGATCCCGGATCCGGATCTCCATGTCGTACACGGCCGCCTGGTGGGGAAGGGGGAAGACGTAGACCGCCTCGAGGGCCTGCTCGGTGTCGTTCCGGTAGCGCTGGGCCACGGTGGCGACGGCCACCAGCCCGCGGACGTCGATGGACACGTCGGTGTGCTCCAGGGCCACGATCTCGTAGCGGCCGGAGATGGGATCGTGGTAGACGAGCGAGGCCTCGCTCACCTCGGATGGTGGCGCGGGCGGGGCCACCGCGGCCCGGGCACGGTCGGGCCGCCTCGTCGTCTGCGGAGAGTGGGTGGACGCGCTCGCCGCCAGACCGGCGAGACAGCCGACGACCACGAGCGCGCTCGGGATCCGTCGTTGGTTCGGCATCGCACCTCCTCGGGCTGCCGCCCTCTCCCCGGGCCCGAGGGCAAGTCGCAGGCCAGCCCCCCGGAAGCTCCGAGGAGAAGGCGCAACTCATGGTCGGGGGCGCACTTGGACCGCAGGCGGGCTGCGAGGCGAGCGGCGCGAGGCGAGCGACACTGGGAGAAATCGTGTCTCCCGGGCCACGCTCCGTGGATGGGGGGTGCGGTGTGGCTCTGCTACCCCTCGACGGGCTCAGCTGCCGAGCTTCAGCCCACGCTTCCAGACGGCGATGATCCGCCGGGTCTTCCGAATGTCGGCGGTGGGGTCGCCGTCCACCAGCACCAGATCGGCACGGAGCCCGACCGACACCCGGCCCCGATCGGTCAGATGGAAGGCGCTGGCGGGGGCCGAGGTGGCGGCGGCGAGCGCTTGGAGCGGCGTCAGGCCCGCCTCCACCAGCAGCTCCAGCTCGCGGTGGAGGCCCGAGCCATGCTCGCAGGGCGGGTTCGGCGCATCGGTGCCGGCGAGGATCGTGACCCCCGCGGCGAGAAGGCTCCGGACCGCGCGCCCCGCCTGCCCAGGCGTCTTCTCGTGCGCCGAGACCACGGCCAGCGTCGGCTGGACGAAGACGGGGCGGGACGCGGCGAGGTGCGCCAGCTCGGGCCCCGACTCGCCGGTGGGGACGTGGGCGATGCCGTCCGCGCCGCACTCGACCGCGTCTCGGAAGTCCCGCTGCGTCGCGATGTGGACGATGGTGGGCTTGCCGCGAGCATGGGCCGCGGCCACCACCGCGCAGAGCGTGGCGCGGCTGAGGGTCGGCCGCGAGAAGCCGAAGGCGCTGCCATCGTCGGAGACGGCCTTGATGTAGTCCGAGCCCTCGGCGATGCGAGCGTCCACGAACGCCTGGGCCTCGTCCGGCGTGGCGAGGGTCGGGATGGGAAATCCGTACTCCGTTCCATGCCCGCCGGGGGCCGTCACCAGGATGCCCGCCGAGCGCAGGTCGGCCTGGTCCCGGCCCCCACCCCCGGCCTGCTCCGCCTTGACGGCGGCCACCAGGGCCGGGGACGTGAACATGTCGAGCTCCGTCGTCACCCCGAACGTCAGGGCCGTCCTGAGGTCATCGGGCTTCAGAACGTGGACGTGCGCGTCGATCAGCCCCGGGAGCAGCGTTCGCCCGGAGCCCTCCACCACCTCGACGTCCTCCGGAGCGTCGAGGTGAGGAGAGACGGCGGCGATCAGGCCGTCCCGGACCAGCACGTCCTGGCCCCGGAGCAGTCGCTGGCCGTCGAAGACCGCGGCGTCACGCACCACGAAGGGAGACGCAGCAGGGACGACGGCGGCCGCGCCAGCCAAGGCGGCGGCGTAGAGCAAGACGGTGGCGATCATGGCGTCACACGGTGTCCGGCTACTGTCGGTCGTAGGTCTCTCGTCCCGCAGGGTTGCCCTTGACGGTCAGGTCTCGCGTGAGCTGTTTCCCGTCCGCCGAGAGCCGGTACTCGATGACCATGAAGTCCTCTCCGCCGATGACGTAGCGCGTCACCAGCGCCTGGTCCTGCCACTCGGCGACGACCTTCATGTTGCCTTCCATCGTCGGCTTGCCGTCGGTGGTGAGCGAGTGGGTCTCCGAGAACGCGGCGTAGTTGGACTGACGACCCTTGGCCTGGAAGTCGAACTGCGGGTCCTGGTGCTGGATGGTCAGCACCACCTCGCGCGGCCCCTGGCTGTCGGCCGGCCGCTTCGCCTCGTCCATCTTCCAGGTACCCGAGAAGTCCGGGTGGTCGGCGGCCAGGACCGTCGCCGCCGCTCCCCCCGCCACCCACGCGATCAGTACGAGAAGGGTCCTCCGCGAAACCATGTCGTTCCTCCTTCCGGGCACACTCGTCCCTGGCTGTCGGAGCGCGGCCGAGGCTCCCGACGCCCCGATAGACCTTAGTACCCGCTGGGAGCGGTTTGGTTCCGCCTAGACCTAGAGCGAACCCCACACGGGGAGATCGACGCGGGAAAGGAGATCGGGACCGAAGCGAAGGCGCGGTCGGGCGAGGACGGGCGCCAGGGTGGCGTCGTTCAGGTCGCCACCGTGGTTGGGATTGACCTCGAAGCGTGGGGCATTGGTGCCCGAGACGTCGATGCGGATGCGGTGGCCGGCGTTGAAGACGATCGCCGTCGACCAGAGGTCGACGGCCAGCGACGTCGGCTCGCCGGGGGTGAGCAGACATTCGGTGTCGTCACCGCAGCGGGAGCGGGCCCGGCGGATGCCGTCCAGCACCAGCATCGAGCGGCCGTCCGGATGGACGTCAGTGAGGCGGACCGCCAGGTCGAGGTCGAGCGTGTCCGCCTCGACCCAGAGCGTGCAGGTGACCCGTCCCATCACGGCGATCGGTTGGGCCAGCGCGTCGGTCGTGAAGGTGAGCACGTCAGGGCGCGCCTCGATCGGGCGCTGGTCGTGCGGGCCGGCGCCCATCCTTCGCCCAGCCACCAGGATCTCCGGGAAGAGGTTCGCCCCGCCCAGCGTCGGCACCGGCCGGGTCGGATCGATCTCCAGCTCGAGGGCGCCGGCAAGCGGGGATTGCGCGGTCAGGCTGCCGTCGGCGGCGAGGTGGAGGGCCAGCGTGTCGGCGGCAGGCGGCCAGTCGGGGAGGTCCAGCCACCGGTTGCCCGGGGCGCCCGGCTCCCCCACCGCCCCCATCAAGAAGACGCGCGCCGCGGGCCAGGCGTCGACACCTGTATCGGCGTCCTGGAGCCAGCGGGACAGCCACGCCAGGGAGAGGCCGTCGCGGTCGATCGCCGCCTCCGGAGGGTAGGTGAGCTCGCCGGCCTGGCGTCCTCCGAGATCGTGCGTCCACGGCCCCATCAGCAGGTGCTGGCGGCCGCGCGCGCCGTCACCGCCCTGTCCCTGGAAGCGCGTGAAGGCGTCGAGCGTCCCCTGGGCGAAGACGTCGTACCAGCCACCGATGTGCAGTCCGGCGGCCGTGACCCGCGCGTCGTCGACCTCGGCCACGTCCCACCAGGCGTCCCGGAGTCGGTGATGACGAAACTCGTCGTACATTTGGAGCGACCCCTGCTCGGCGAGCCAGTTGAAGACCAGGGCCTCGCGAACGACGCCACCCTGAATGAAGGCGTGGTGGTAGAGGTCCGGCGTGGCGACGGCGGACGTCAAGGCCACCAGATCGGGACCGGCGTCGGGGGCCAGCAGGTACTGGGTGATGCCGGTCGCCGACCCGCCGAAGGTGGCGATGCGGCCGTTGCACCAGGGCTGGGCCGCCACCCAGCGGAGCGTGGCCCGGCCGTCCGAGGCGTCGTCTCGAAAGACGGTGTCGGTTCCCCCGGAGCCGAAGCGGCCCCGGGTGTCCTGAACGACGTACGCGAGGCCCACGGCCTTGATCGTCTCCGCCGCCTCCCGCTCACCGTCACGCCCGTACGGGGTGCGGGACAGCACCGCCGGCCACGAGGTGCCGACATCGGGCAGGTAGACATCGGTGGCCAGCGGGGTTCCATCGTCGGCCGGGACGGTCGTCGTGATGTCCTGGGCCGCAGCCGAGACCGAGAAGATCAGCCCGGCCAGCGTCCCGAAAGCGAATCGCAGCGTCCGACAAGTCGACACCTGGCACCCCCGCATGGCGAAACCCCCAACTGCTCGCCAACGCGGTGCAAGGCACGTGCCGACTGTGGGTAAGCGCAGAAGCTGCCCCTCGGCTCGAAACAACACGCGCGCCTGCCCACCATCGAGGACGACCCGCCCGCTCCGCCGGACGGGCCTGGAACGACGCCAGGCTCAGCGAGCGATCGGCTGGATCAGCACGGCGTCGTTGTTGAACCTGGGGATCAGCAGCCGGGAACGGCCGGTGTCGACGCCGATGTCGGCCGGCGACTCCACGTCGGAGACGATCGGCTCGAAGGGGCCGGTCACCGGGCCGGCGTAGACGGCCTGTCCGTCCCAGCTCGAGATCGCCCAGCGGCCGTCGGGGAGCTGGGCCAGGCCGTCCAGGCCGCCCTTCGGAAGCCGCCCCAGCACCTCGCGCGCCCCGTCCTTGATGGTGAACAGCTCGTTGGCGCCGAAGGTGACCACCAGCACCCGGTCCCCGTCGCTGGCGATGCCGTTGGGAGCGGGGAGATCGGCCGCCTTCAGCAGCGTCTCGACCTCACCGTCGTCGGAGATGCGATAGACGGCGGCGCTACCCGAGGGCTCGAAACCGGAGTCCCCGGCCTTGAGACCGCTGTCGGTGAGCAGGACGCCCCCGCCGCTGGCCGGCGCCAGGTCGTTGAGGAAGGTTGCACCCTCGACGGCGATCTCGCCCTTCGGCGCGCCGGTGTTGCGGTCGAACATCCGGACCACGTCGAGGTCGGTTACGTAGAGGGTGTCGCCCACGATCGCCATCCCCTTGGGCGCGTTCAGCGTCACCTCGTCGCTCGACCCGTCGATCCACTTGAGCGTCAGGACCTCTCCCTCGGGCGAAAGCCGGGAGATGAAGCCGTTGTCGTCCTTCTCCAATGGAGAGCCGTTGATGTTGCTCACCAGGTAGACGTCCGCCTCCTTGTCGTGCAGGACGGACTCGGGGGTGGCGAGCCCGACGTCGGCCACCGTGATCGGGGCCGGGGGGGGGGCCCCCCCCCCCGCGGCCCCGGGGGGGGGGGGGGGGGGGGGGGGGGGGGGGGGGGGGGGGGCCCGCCGGCGTCTCCGCCTGTTGCTGGCAGCCGGCGGTCAGGACCGCCGCGACGCCCAGGGCCCATGCGGCGCTCCAGGTCTTGGCCATTGGTTCCTCCTGTTCGCAGGGTTTCAGTATAGTCCGTGGCGGCGCGGTGGGGCGAACAGCCTCGTTCCACGACTCGCCGCCGCGGGCGGAACGGTGTAGCCTCAGGCACATGACGACATTCTCCGAGCTGGCCGGGACGAGGTGGGCGGGCGCTGGCGAGCTGTGGCTGGACCCGCTCGGCGACCAGGCCGAGCGCAGCCAGTGCACGATGGCCGTGGAAGACCGCGTCCTGCGCTACACCTGGAGCCACGAAGGCAAGGCCCACCAGGGGAGCATCACGCTGCGGGAGGACGGCGCCGACTTCGTGGACACCTGGCACCAGCCCCAGCCGATGGCGTGCCGCCGCCTGCCGGAGGCCTGGGGGCTCTTCCAGGTGCAGGGCGAGTACGGGCCCGACTCCGACTGGGGCTGGCGCATCGGGCTGAGCCTCCGCGCCCCCACCGGGGAGCTGGTGCTCCAGATGACCAACGTCGCCCCGTGGGGAGAAGAGGTTCGCGCCGTGCGTCTCATCTGCGGCCGACAGTAGGCCGTGCGGGGCAAGCGCCGCCTCTCCGAGGAAGACCCGGTGGCCCAGGCGAGGCGGATCGCCTCCCGCTTCGCCCTCGAGCCGCCGATCGAGGCCCACGACTTCGCCGAGAAGGGAAACATCCACCTCCGCAGCTTCGTGATCGTCTCGGGGCGGGTCCGGCCCCGCCAGCACATCCTGCAGCAGATCAACACCGAGGTATTCACCCGGCCGCGGGCCGTGATGCAGGCCATGATCGCCTGCATCGAGGCCCAGCGGAGGAGCGTGGCCGCAGGGGCGCTCCGCCCCGGCGAGTCGTGGGAGGCAGTCGATCTCGTCCCCACCCGTGAGGGCGCCCCGTACCTCGAGGTCGAAGGCCGGCGCGGGGACGGCTGCTGGCGCCTGATGGCGCGCATCGGCGACACCCGGACCTACAAGAGCCTGGGCGAGATCCGGAAGAAGTCGGAGCGGCTGGAGATCGCCGAGCAGGCTGGCTCCGGGCTGGCCCTGTTCTCTGCCCTCACCGCCGGCATGGACACCACCGGCCTGGCCAGCCCGCTGCCCGGCTACCGCGACACCCGGCTCTACCTCGACCAGCTCCTCTCCGTGCTGGCGGGACACCGGACGGCGGAGGCGGCCCGGGAGCACCTGCCCGCCGATCCCGAGGTCCGCCAGGCCACCCGGTACCACTTCCTGGTCCACCTGCCCGACGACGAGTACCGGCGCCGGCGCGACCATCCGGAGGTCCGACCCTTCCTCGAGCTGCTCCTCGGGAGCCAGGAGCGGGCGCTCGGCCTGCTGCGGCACCTGGAGTCGGGCCGGATCCGCCGCCTGGCCATCCACGGCGACACCAAGCTCGAGAACTTCCTCTTCGACGCAAGAACCGGGCAGGTGAAGGCCCTGGTCGACCTCGACACCATCACGCCCCACACCTGGCTGGCCGACTGGGGCGACATGGTGCGCTCGCTTGCCAACGTGGCCGGGGAGAAGGAGCTCCGCCCCGAGCGGATCCGCGTCGACGCCGACGTCTACCGGGCGGCGGCCCGCGGCTTCCTGCGCTCGGCCCGGGGTGTCACCGCCGACGAGCTCGAGCTGATGGCGGAGGCGGTGGAGGTGATCGCCCTCGAGCTGGGGATGCGCTTCCTCACCGACCACCTGCGGGGCGACAGCTACTTCAAGCTGGGCCCGGCCGACCCGCCCGACCTCAACCGAGTGCGGGGGATCGCCCAGCTCACCCTCTACCAGCGGCTACGGGAGCACCGCCAGGACGCCCAGGTCACCATCGACAGCCTGCGTGAGGAGCTCGGCGTACGCGGTGTCGAAGGAGGCTCGGCGCCCAGGCCTCCGAGCTGATCGACCCCTGTTACCAGGGCGAGGCCGCCTGAGACCAACGGCGCAGGGCGCTCGCGGCGGACCAACCGCTTCGTCGTGAAGCCCTTCGCATCCGCCGGTGGGCATTCCGTGGGTCGTGATCCTCAGCTTCGTCCGCCTGAGCACGACCCGCGGTGTGCTCGCAGAGCCCGCCAACCAGCCCCCGGACCTACCACCAGACCTTCAGGCTGAGCCCCGCACCTCCCGGCACCGCCGTCGGCAGCACCGACACCCGAGAGAACCGGCGGGTGAAGACCAGGTTCCCGGCGATCCCGATCGCCGCACCGGCAATCACGTCGCTCGTGAAGTGGTGCTTCGACTCCACACGGCTCCAGGCCACGAATGTGGCCGCGGCATAGGCGGGAGCCCCATACCCCCAGCCGTACCGCCGCTGCTGGAACGCTGCGCCGGCGAAGGCGCTGGCCGAGTGGCCGCTCGGGAACGACATGCTGCCGCCGTCGGGCCGCGCTCGATCGATGGTGGGCTTCAGGATGTAGACGACGGCCATCGCGGCGCCGTAGGCTTTGGTGAGCTCGAACACCCCCTTGCCGTCGTGGTGGGCGGCCGCGACCACGAGGCCTGAGGCCGGCAACAGGATCGAGCCGATGTCCCCGAGCCGCGACACGGTGTCGGCGGGAGCGACCGTCGCGCCGACGAGACTCGCCAGGATGACGACCATCGGGGCCAGCGCGCGACGCTTCAGCCGCGTTCCCCTGCCGTTCATCACGCCGATCGCTCGAGGGGAAGGCGCACCACGAACCTGCAGCCGGTGGGACCGGTGTCCACGAGAGCGAGGGTTCCCCCGTGTGCCTCGGCGAAACAGCGAGCGATCGGCAGGCCGAGGCCGGCGCCGCCCGGCCGGCTGCGTGCGGCATCGACCCTGACGAAACGCTCGAAGATCCGCTGGCGGTCCTCGGGCGCCACCCCGGGGCCCTGGTCCTTCACCGCGATCTCGACCACCCGCTCCAGGATCGCCAGGCGGGCCTCGACGAGCCCACCCGTGGGGGTGTGCCGGACCGCGTTGTCGAGCAGGTTCATCAGCAGCTGCCGCAGGAGACGTTCGTCTCCACGGAAGGGGGTCTCGGTGGCGCCCGCGTACCGGACCTCCACGCCGCGCTGGCGGGCCAGCACGCCCGCGTCGCGCGCGCACTCGGCCAGCAGCTCGTCGAGGTAGAAGTCGGCGCTCTCGACCAGGAGGCCGTCGGCGTCGGCCCGGGCCAGCGTCATCATGTCGTCGACCATCCGGCCCAGGCGCCGCGCGTGCTCACCAATCACGCTGAGGGCATCGCGGTACTCCGGCTCGTCACGTCTCTCCCGGCCCAGCGTCACCTCCGCCGCGGTTCGCACGATCGACACCGGGGTGCGCAGCTCGTGCGAGGCGTCGGCCATGAAGCGTCTCTGGGCACGGAGCGCTCCGTCGAGCCGCTCGAGCAGGTCGTTGAAGGCCCGCGCCAGCACCGCGACCTCGTCTTCGGAGCGGGGCACCTGGAGGCGGGAGCCGGAGGTGCGCTGGGTGATCTGACGAGCCTGGCCAACCATCAGGCTCACGGGCTTCAAGGCCCGGCGGGCGATCCACCATCCGCCCGCCGCCGCCAGCCCCGCCGCCAGCGGGATGCCGACCAGGAGAGTCCGGCTCAACACCGCCTTCTCGGCGGAGAGCCGTCCCAGGGGCTCCGCCATCGCGATCTGGTAGTCGACGGCACCCCGGCTGTGGCGGAGGACAACGAGCCGCCATTCCTCGTCGCCGCTCGTCACCGTGGTCGTGCTCGACTCGCGGCCCCCGGCGGGCCCGGTCGCGACCCCGGCCAGGAGCGTCCCGGCGAGCCGGGCGCCGGTAGCGTCGTGGATCGAGAGGATCCGGCCCGGGGTCGCGAGCTCCTGGTACGTCTCCGGTGCCGCTTCGGCCAGGCTGGCCCCCTCCTCTATCTCGGTGTCGACACCCATCGCCACCATCGCCGCCGCGCGGCGCAGGTCCTGGTCGAGCTGGTCGAGCCGCAGTCGCGACTCCACGACGTACACCCAGGCCCCGAACAGCGCCAGGGCGACCACCAGCACCGTCGCGTAGAAGAGGGTGAGGCGAGCGCGGATGGTCAGCGCCACCTACTCCTCCGTCTCGGCGGCGACCAACTGGTAGCCTTCGCCGCGGCGGGTGCGGATGACCGAAGCCCGCCCCGGCACGTCGAGCTTGCGACGCAGGCGTTGCACATACACGTCGATGACGTTGGAGAGGGGATCGTAGCTCTCGTCCCAGACGTGCTCCGAGATCTCGGCGCGCCCTACCACCGCCCCCGCGCGACGCGCCAGGCACTCGAGCAGCGCGTACTCGCGCGCGGTCAGCGTCACCTCCTGGCCGGCCCGCAACACCCGCCGGCCCCGGGTATCGACCTCCAGGTCCCCCACCGCCAGACGCTCCGGCAGGGGTGGCCGGGCGCCTCTGCGTAGGAGGGCGCGGAGGCGCGCCAGCAGCTCGCGAAAGTCGAAGGGCTTGTTGAGGTAGTCGTCGGCGCCGCTGTCGAGGCCCGTGACTCGGTCCTCGACGTCGTCGCGCGCAGTCAGCATCAGGATGGGCACCTCGAGCCCCTCTTCCCGGAGCTGCCGGCACACCTCGAAGCCGTCCCTTCCCGGCAGCATCACGTCGAGGATGACGGCGTCGTAGTCAGCCAACGTGGCCTGGTCGCAGGCGGCCGGGCCGTCGGCGGCGACGTCGACCGCGTAGGCGTGCTCGCGCAGGCCGCGGGCCAGCATTCGGGCGGCGTCCGGCTCATCCTCGACGAGCAGCAGCCTCACTTCTCGTCCGGCGACTCCTTGACCTCGAGCTTCGGCCCCTTGATCACCTTGCCATCGGCGGTGACCTCGATCTCGCCGCCCTTGGCGAGCTCCGCCTCGTACACGTGCTGGGCCGGCGTCACCGGCACCAGGCGCCCCTTGCCGTCCGTCTTCTCGATCCTGGCCCGGACCTCCGACCTCTCCACCTCGCGGACGTCCTTGGTCCCGGCCGCCTGGCGGATCATCGCGGCGGCGGCCTCCGGCACGTCCGTGAGGGGGACGATCGTGGCGACTTCGAGCACCGTGCCATCCTCCGCCACCTCGATCTCACCCCCCGCCTTGAGCTCGATGTCGTAGAGCTTGACGCCAGCCTCGTCCTCGACGTCGATCTTGTCGATCTCGGCCCCCGGGCAGTTGGCGTCGAGGGCCGTCAGCACCGCGGCCGGAAGCCGGCTGCGGTGGGGGTCGGCCCTGGCCTGCGCCGACACCCATGCCGGAGCGAAGGCCACCAGCAGCGCCAGGGCGGCCAGCACCGTCCCAGGGTTCTCGTCTCTCGTCATCATCATGTCATCTCCCTTCATCTTCCCGCGAACGGCGGGGGCTTGTCCTGCCGCCGTCGATCGCCCTCACCCTAGCAGGAGTTGGATGAACGGAAGATGACAGCCCGGCGTCCGCGCCCCCCTCTCCCGATTTTCTTCGCGTCAGCCAACCCTCCGCGAGCTTTTCGGTCTAACCTCTCTAGGAGAGACGTCGGCACGTCGTCCCCGTCCCGAAAGGAAGAACCCATGCACACGCCTCGCCTGGTCGCGGCCATCGCCGTTCTCGCTTCGGGGTTGTCCCTCCCGGCCGGTGCCGCCGACGGCCCCTACCGTCTGCTGAAGGAGATCTCCATAGGCGGCGAAGGGGGCTGGGACTATCTGTCCGTCGACGTTGCCGCCCGCCGCCTCTACGTGTCGCACGCCACCAAGGTCGTGGTCATCGACATCGATCGGGACGTGGTGGTCGGGGAGATCGCCCCGGCGCCGGGCGTGCACGGCATCGCGCTGGCCCCCGACCTCGGCCGCGCCTTCGTCAGCAACGGCCGGGAGTCGACGGCCAGCATCGTCGAGCTGAAGACGCTGCAGATCGTGGGCACGGTGAAGACGGGGGAGAACCCGGACGCCATCCTCTACGAGCCGGTGCACCAGGAGGTCTACGCCTTCAACGGCCGCGGCAAGTCCGCCACCGTCTTCGACGCCAAGACCGGCGACGTGCGCGCCACCATCCCGCTCCCCGGCAAGCCCGAGTTCGCCGTCTTCGACGAGAAGGCGGGGCGCATCTACAACAACATCGAGGACGCAAGCCTCCTCGTGGCGATCGACCCCGAGAGCCACTCGGTGGTGGCGACCTGGCCGATCGCGCCGGGCGAGGAGGCGTCGGGCCTGGCCTTCGACCCGGAGGGCCGGCGGCTCTTCGTCGGCTGTGGCAACCGCCAGATGCTGATGGTCGACGCCACGGACGGCAAGGTCCTGGCCAGCGTGCCGATCGGACCCGGGGTCGACGCCAACGCCTTCGACCCCGGAACCGGCCTGGCCTTCGCGTCGAGCAGCGACGGCACCCTGACCGTGGCTCGGCCGGAGGGACGGGACAAGCTCACCGTGGTGCAGACGCTGGCGACCCCGAAGCGGTCGCGCACGATGACCCTCGACCCGAAGACGCACCGGCTCTACGTCTCCGCCGCCGAGTTCGCGCCGCCGGCCCAAGGACCCGACGGCAAGCCGCGGTGGCCGCAGGTGCTTCCCGGGTCGTTCAGGGTCGTGATCTACGAGATGACGGGGCCAGCCAACCCGTGAGCCTGCTCCATCTGGTGCCATAATCTGGAAGCGACCCCAACGCACCATGAGGAACTCGGCTCCAAGGGTAGGTAGGATCGTCCTGGTCGGGGCGTTGGCGCTCTTCGCCGCCTGCGTTCGCTTCCACCCCGAGCCGCTCTCGCCGGACCGGTCCGCCGACCAGTTCGAGGCCCGCACCCTGGACGCTGCCGGCCTCCGCTCGTACCTCGAGGCCACCACAGGGCACCCGCTGGAGGCCTGGCCGCTGCCCGCCTGGGACCTCTCCAGCCTGACCCTGGCTGCCTTCTACTACCAGCCCGACCTGGACGTGGCCCGGGCGCAGCTCGCGGTGGCACAGTCCGGAACACGGACCGCCGGCGAGCGGCCCAACCCGTCGATCGGACTGACCCCCGGCTACAACGTGACCACCCGGACGCCGTCTCCCTGGATCCCGGTGGGGGTGCTCGACATCCCGATCGAGACCGCGGGCAAGCGCGGCCATCGGATGGCTCAGGCCCGGCATCTCTCCGAAGCCGCCCGGCTCACCCTGGCGTCGGTGGCCTGGCAGGTGCGCGGCCGGGTCCGCGCCAGCCTGGTGGCCTTGCAGTCCGCCCGTGGCACGGCCGCGCTGCTCCAGGAGCAGCAGGCGCTGCGGGACGAGATGGTCCGGCTGATGGAGCTGCAGTACCAGGCCGGCGCCATCTCGGGCTTCGATCTTCGGCTGGCCCGCATCGCCGCCGACCAGGCGCGGCTCTCCCGGCATGATGCCGAGCGCCGGCTTCTCGAGGCCCGGGTGGCGCTGGCCGACGTGCTGGGGGTGCCGGTGAGCGCCCTCGGTGATGTGGAGATCTCGTCGGCCGGGATGGGCTCGGCGCCTCTTCCGGAGCAGCTCCAGGACGCCCGGCGCCGGGCGCTCGTCTCTCGTGCCGACCTGCTTTCGGCGCTGGCCGAGTACGCCGCCAGCCAGTCGGCGCTGCAGCTCGAGATCGCCAAGCAGTACCCCGACATCCAGATCGGTCCCGGCTACGAGTACGACCAGGGGGACGACAAGTGGTCGCTGGGCTTCACCCTCAGCCTGCCGCTCTTCAGCCGAAACCGGGGCCCGATCGCCGAGGCCCAGGCGCGGCGGCGCGAGGCGGCGGCCCGCTTCGAGGCGCTGCAGGCGCGGGTGCTGGCCGACGTCGACCGGGCGCTCGGCGGATACACCGCGGCCCGGCGCCAGCAGGCCGACGCGGAGGCGCTGCAGACGGAGCTTTTGCGCCAGCAAGAGGTGGCGGTGGCGAAGCTCGAGGCCGGCGAGATCGGCAAGAGCGAGCTGCTCGGCCAGCAACTGGAGCTGAGCCTCTCGAAGCTCTCGCGACTGGAGGCGCTCACCCGCTCGCTGCAGGCCCTGGCGGCGCTCGAAGACGCGCTGCAGAGCCCGCTCGGGGTGCCCGCCTCGTCTTGGGAAGCGCCGCCTCGCCTCGCCTCGACGACCCCGGGGGGTTCGACGCCATGAAGAGAGTCCCGCTGATCACGGCCGCCCTGGCCGTGGTGGTGCTGTCCAGCCTGGCCTGGGTGCTGCTGCGCCGGGCCGCTTCGGATCAGGAGGAGGCCGGTGTGGACACCGTGGTTGCGGTGCGCCTCGGCCAGATCCAGCGCACCACGCTGCGGGCCTACGTGACGGCCTACGGGGTGGTCGAGCCCGAGCCGGCCGGGGCCCGCCCCGCCGCCGGCGCGCGGGTCACCGCCGCGGTGCCGGGCGTGGTCACCGAGGTCCGGTGCGTGGAGGGGCGCGCCGTCTCGAAGGGCGCCGTGCTGTTCCAGCTCGACAGCCGGGTGGCGGACGTGGCCGTCTCGAAGGCGCAGCAGGCGGTGGAGCTGGCCGAGACGACGCTTGCGCGGGAGCAGAAGCTGATCCAGGCAGAGGGCACGTCCCAGAAGCGGCTGGTCGAGGCCGAGTCGGCGCTTTCGGCGGCGCGCAGCGACCTGGCGGCGGCAGAGGCCCAGCGGTCGCTGCTCCGGGTCGAGTCCCCGCTGGCCGGCACCGTCACCCGGGTGAGCGTCGGGCCGGGCCAGGGCGTCGACCCGACCACGGTCCTGGCCGAGGTGGTCGCCCTCGACCGGCTGGTCGTCAACGTCGGGGTGCCGAGCGCCGAACGGGCCTCGGTCCATTCGGGAGCGACCGCCGAGGTCGTGGTGACCAACTTTCCGCCGCTCCAGGGCTCGGTCAGCGCCATCAGCCCCCGCGTCGACCCGGCCACCGGCACGGCGCCGGTGCGGGTCTCGCTGCCGGCCGGCTCCGGTCTGCTGCCCGGGCAGACGGCTCGGCTGCGCATCGTCAGCGAGGAGCACCGCGACTGCCTGGCGGCGCCGGCAGGGAGCGTGGTGAAGGACGAGAGCGGAGCCACCGTGGTGGCCCTGGTCCAGGACAACATCGCACGGCAGACGCCGGTGAAGACCGGCCTCCACGACGGTGACTGGATCGAGGTCGAGGGTGCGGGTCTGGCGGCCGGGATGGCGGTCGTCACCGAGGGCGCCTTCGGCCTGCCCGCCGAGACCAAGGTTCGCGTGTTGGCCCCGTGACGAGCGCCCTGGGTCGGCTCAGCCTGCGCCACCGGCCGGCGATCGCCTTCATCACGGTGGCGCTGTGCCTGGCCGGCGTCTACTCGGCGCTGCGGACGCCCTCGTCGGTCTTCCCACAGACCGACTTCCCCCGTGTCGTGATCCTGGTCGACAACGGGGTGATGCCCGCGGGCGAGATGATGGCGAGGATCACCCGACCGATCGAGGAGTCCTTCAAGGACCTGCCCGGCTCGCGCGAGGTCCGCTCCACCACCGGGCGCGGATCGGCCGAGATCAGCGTCTTCTTCGACTGGCAGGTGGACATGGTCGAGTCGGAGCTCTACGTCCAGAGTCGCCTGGCCCAGATCCGCTCGGAGCTCCCGCCGACCGTGAGCACCAGCGTCTGGCGGCTGACCTTCTCGGCCTTCCCGATCATCGGGGTCAGCCTGACCGGTCCGGGGCGCAGCCAGACCGAGCTGTGGGAGACCGCCCGCTACGAGCTCAAGCCCCGCCTGCTGCGCATCCCCGGGGTGGCCCGGGTGGACCTGGTGGGGGGGCGCAGCCCCGAGTACCACGTGCTGGTCGACCCGCAGCGGCTGCTGGCGGCCGGCCTGAGCCTGCAGCAGGTGACCGAGGCCCTGGATCGCAACAACCTGGTGGCGCCCACCGGGATGCACGAGGAGAGCTACACGCTCTTTCTGACCGTGGTGGACGGACGCCTCCACGATGCTCAGGAGATCGAGGACCTGACCGTGGCCGTGTCGGGCGGCCACCCGGTCCGGATTCGCGACTTCGCGCGCGTCGAGCGCGGTCCCGAGCCGGTCTTCAACGTGGTGACCGCCGAAGGGGTACAGGCAGTGCTGCTCAACGTGCGTAGCCAGCCCGACGGCAGCACCCTCGAGATCGCGCGTGGCGTGGCGCAGGTGCTGCAGGAGGCCAAGCAGGACCTGCCCAAGGACCTGCACCTCGCCTACTACTACGACCAGTCGACCTTCGTGCGCGACTCCGTCGGCAGCGTTCGCGACGCGATCCTGTTCGGCCTGGTCCTGTCGGTGGTGATCATCTACTTCTTCCTGAAGGACTGGGGGATCACCCTGACCGCCATCGTGGTGATCCCGGTGACGGTCCTGATCACGCTCTTGGCGATGAAGCTGGCCGGGCTGAGCTTCAACCTGATGACCCTGGGCGGTATCGCGGCGGCCATCGGCCTGGTGATCGACGACGCCATCGTGGTGGTGGAGGCGGTCTACGCCAAGGCCGCCGCCGGCCTGCCGCGCCTCGAGGCGATCCAGGCCGGGATGGGCGAGATCGTGGGGCCGCTGGTCGGCTCCACCCTCACCCCGGTGGTGGTCTTCATCCCGCTGGCGTTCCTGGAGGGGATCACCGGCGTCTTCTTCCGCGCGCTGGCGCTCACCATGGTGGTGGCCCTGCTGACCTCGCTCCTGCTGGCGGTGCTGGTGACGCCAATGCTGGCCGCTTTGCTGCTGCGCGATCGGCCCCCGCTAGCCGGGGAAGAGGCGGCGCGCCGCGCGGAGGGCGGCTTCCTGCTGCAACGCCTGCTGCGCCTGTACGAGGTGGCGGTGCTCTGGGCGCTCCGCCACCGCTTCTTGACGGTGGGGGCGTGCGGGCTGGTGCTGCTGCTCGGGGTGGGCGTCTACCGTAACCTGGAGAGCGAGTTCCTGCCGCCCCTCGACGAGGGCGGCTTCGTGATCGACTACGTCGCCCCCTTCGGCACCAGCCTGGCCGAGACCGACCGCCAGCTCCTGCAGGCCGAGGAGATCCTGCGCAAGACCCCCGAGGTGGAGAGTTACTCGCGCCGCACCGGCGCCCGGCTGGCGCTCTCGATCGCCGAGCCCAACACCGGCGACTTCCTGGTCAAGCTCAAGCCCGACCGCGAGCGGGAGACGGGCGCCGTCATCTCCGAGCTGCGCCGCCGCTTCCAGGCGGCCCTGCCCGGCATCGAGTGGGAGTTCCCGGGCATCCTCTCCGACCTGATCGGTGACCTGATGTGGGCGCCCCAGCCGATCGAGATCAAGCTCTTCTCCACCGACGTACGCTTCCTGGAAGAAGAGGCGCCCAAGATCGCCGAGCAGGTCAAGCAAGTGCGGGGCGTGGTGGACACGCTGGACGGGCTGGTCTACGCCGGTCCCAGCCTGAGCCTGCGGGTGCGTCACGCCGAGGCCGAGCGCTTCGGCCTGACCGCGGACGACGTGGGCGCGGCGCTTCGGACGGCGATGCTGGGGCAGACCGCCTCGTCGGTGCTGGAGGGGGATCGGGTCATCGACGTCCGGGTGCTGGCCGAGCGCTCCGAAGTCGATCGCATCGCTCGGCTGCGCGAGCTGCCGCTGCGCACCCCCGGCGGGGGCGTCATCAAGCTCTCCCAGGTGGCCGAGATCGAGGAGACGCCGGGCCAGTTGGAGATGCACCGGGAGGGGCTGCGGCAGAATGTGGCCATCACGGCCCGCCTCGAGGGCCGCGACCTGGGCAGCGCGATGGCGGAGATCCGGGATCGGCTGAGCCGCGACACCTCGCTGCCGCCCGGAGCGATCGAGTACGGAGGGCTGTATCAGCAGCAGCAGGAGGCCTTTCGCAACCTGCTGATCGTGCTGGCGATGGCGGTCTTCCTGGTCTTCACCGTGCTGCTGGTCGAGTTCGGGTCGTTCTACGAGCCGCTGGCCATCGTCGCCGGCGCCGTGCTGGCCCTGTTCGGGACCGAGCTGGCGCTGTGGATCACCGGCACATCGCTCAACGTCGTCTCGCTGTTGGGGGCGATCATCGGGGTCGGCATCGTGGCCAAGAACGGGATCCTGATGCTGGACCTGGTCGAGCACCTGCTGGCCAGCGGCCAGAGCCTGGAGCAGGCGCTGGTCCACTCCGGCCATCGCCGCCTGCGCCCGGTGCTGATGACCTCGATGGCGGCGGCCTTCGGGATGCTGCCCCTGGCCTACGGCATCGGCAGCGGCGCCGACATGCTGCGGCCGTTGGCCATCGCCGTCATCGGCGCGCTCTCTTTCTCGGTGCTGCTGTCGCTGCTGGCGACGCCGACCGTCTACTACCTGCTGGTGCGCGCTACGGGAGGCGCCCGCCGTCTGACGGCCTCGGGGGACACGATCCCGAATCCCCGGCCACCGCAGGATTCGGGTCATGTCCCCTAGCCGGCCCATCCTTGGGCTGCCGGCGGATTCGGGTCACACGGCCAGGGGGACACGATCCCGAATCCGCTGGCCACCGGCGGATTCGGGTCATGTCCCCTAGCCGTCACTCCGGGACGGGGAAGCCCCGGTCGCGCATCAGCGCCTCCATCCCGGCGTCGCGGCCCCGGAAGGCGCGGTAAGCCTCGGCCGGGTCCACCGCGTTGCGCGGCGCGAACAGGTGCTCGACCAGCCTCTTGGCCAGCGCCTTGTCGTAGAAGCCGCCCGGGGCCTCGGCGAATGCCTCGGCCGCGTCCGCGGTCAGGACGTCGGCCCACATGTAGCCGTAGTAGCCGGCGGCGTAGCCCTCGCCGGAGAAGACGTGGGTGAACTGCGGGCTCCGGTGCCGCATCACCACCTGGTGCGGCATCCCCAGCTCGGCCAGGGCCTTCTTCTCGTAGGCGTCGACGTCGAGACCGGCCGGGTCCATGGTGTGGTACCGCATGTCCAAAAGGGCCGAGGCCAGGTACTCGGTGGTCAGGAAGCCCTGGTTGAAGGTCCGCGCCTTCTTGATCTTGGCCACCAGCTCCGCCGGCATCGGCTTGCCGGTCTCATGGTGGACCAGGAAGCGCTCGATCACCGGGTCGGTGAGCAGCCAGCGCTCCAATAGCTGGGACTGCAGCTCGGTGTAGTCGCGGACGCCGCCGTTGAGGGTCGGGTACTCGACGTTCGACAGCAGGGCGTGCAGGGCGTGGCCGAACTCGTGGAAGAGGGTGGTGGCGTCGTCCCACGAGACGAGCACCGGCTCCCCGGGTGCCGCCTTGATGAAGTTGGCGTTGTTCGAGCCCAGCACGGTCACTTCGCCGTCGAAGGTCTCGTGGCCGCGGTAGGTGGCCGCCCAGGCCCCCGAGCGCTTCCCGGTCCGGGCGAAGGGATCGAGGTACCAGAAGCCGACGTGACGACCGGAGTCGCGGTCCTTGACCTCGAAGACCGTGACGTCGTCGTGGTAGACGGGGACCGATCCGGGCGCCACCGGCTCGAAGGTCAGACCGAAGACCTCGCCGGCCACGAAAAACAGCGCCTGGCGGAGCTTGTCGAGCTGCAGGTACTGCTTGACCTCACCCGAGTCCAGGTCGTACTTGGCCTTGCGGACCTTCTCGGCGTAGTAGCGGTAGTCCCAGGGCTCGATGGTGACGCCCTTCCCCTCGGCGTCGGCGATCGCCTGCATGTCGGCGACCTCCTCCTTCACCCGGAGAAGGGCCGCCGGCCACACCGCCTCCATCAGGGCGAAGGCCCGCTCCGGGGTCTTGGCCATCCGGTTCTCCAGCCGCCAGGCGGCGTAGCTCGGGTAGCCGAGCAGCCCGACCCGTTCGTGCCGGAGCTGCAGGATCTCGGCGACCAGGGCGTTGTTGTCGTGCTCGTCACCGTTGTCGCCCCGCGAGTAGTAGGTCCGCCACACCTTCTCGCGCAGCGCCCGCTGGTCGGAGAAAATGAGGAACGGGTCCATCGAGGAGCGGGTGTTGGTCACGGCGTACTCGCCCGGGTGTCCCCGCTCGGCGGCGGCGGCCGCCGCCGACTTGACGAAGGACTCCGGCAGCCCGCCGAGCTGCTCCTCGGTCAGGTAGGTGACGTAGCCCTCCTCGTCCGCCAGCACGTTGTTGCCGAAGGCGGTGTGCAGCTCGGCCAGGCGCTGGTTGATCTCCGCGTAGCGGAGCTTCTTCTCCCCCTCGAGCGTGGCGCCGTTGCGGGCGAAGCCGTCGTAGGTCAGGAGCGCCAGGCGCTGCTGGTCCGGGCGCAGGGCCTTCGTCTCCTCGGACTCGTAGGCCGCCTTGACCCGTGCGAACAGCTCCGGGTTCTGGGTGATCTTCGAGTTGAACTCCGCCAACCTGGGGGCCATCTCCCTCTGGATGGCCCGGAACTCCGGCGTGGAACGATTGCCGCTCCAGATGCGCCAGTAGGTGAAGACCCGGTCCAGGTCGCGGCCGGACCGCTCCAGGGCCAGGACGGTGTTCTCGAAGCTGGGCGGATCGGCCTCGGCGGCGATGATCTCGATCTCCTTGAGCTGCCGGGCCATGGCGATCTCGAGGGCCGGCTTCAGCGCCTCGAGGTCCATCTCGTCGAAGGCCGGGACGCCGTCGTAGGGGCCGGTCCACGGCGCGAGCAGGACGTTCCCTTGCTTCACCGGCTCCTCCGCCTGCGCCGGCGCCGAGAATGCGACGGCCATCAAGATGACGACGACGACGATCGGTCTCAGGGTTCCGGGCATGTTTCGATCTCCCTCTCGAGATGGCCGAGGCGGGGCCGGACGGTGCGACCGCCGGACAAGCCTGGCGCGGCCCAGCCAGATCGCCTCCCGCCGAGGCGCAGTGGCGATTGTGCCCGATCTGAAGGCTCCGGGTCGAGGGCGGCGGAGCGCCCCGGACGGGGCGCGCCTACGGCTGGAACGCGCGGGGGTTGTAGCGCTCGGCGCGGCCGCGGGCGAGCTGGAGCTTTCGCTCCAGCCGCTGCAGCGCGGCGGCGTCCTTCTGCGGATCGAGCGGGCCCAGCCGCTTCTCGTACAGCCTGACCAGGGCCTCGGCCACCCGGGCGTCGAACGGCATGTGGTGGAGCCACACCTCCCACTCGTCGGTCAGGTCCTCCAGGCTCTCGCCGTAGTCGTCGCTCTTCAGCAGGGCGTGGTTGGCGACGGCCACCCCCGGGTATCCGTAGGGATCCAGGCCCAGGGTGGTCTTCGAGTCGCTGAAGAAGCCGTCCCCGCCGTACATCGGGTACTCGAGGCCGACCGGCCTCTGGTTGCAGCCTCAGGTGAAGCCCGAAAGGGCCTGCACGAGCTGCCGGACCGCGGCGGCCTCGTCGCCCAGCTTGCGACGGCCGAGCCCGCTGTAGAGGGCCGGGATCGACTCGTCCGCGCGGTCCAGGCGGTCGAGGCCCTTGCGGATCTCGCCGCGACCGAGCTCCACCACCCCAACCTCCGCCAGCGTCTTGTCGCTGAGCTGGCCCTCGGCGTCGATCTTGCCGGCGAGCTCGGAGAGCAGCTCGAAGCGGCGCTCGCCGATGAGGTACTCGATGCTGGACTGAAGCGCCCAGTCCTGCTGGGCCCAGCGCTCGTCGTGGTACTGCCCCCAGAGATGGATCCCCTCGTCGAAGTCCTCGCCGAAGTATCGACGGATGGAGCCGGCGACGGCGTCGGGATCGAACCGCGCTGCGACCTCGTCCCGGAGCCCGGGGAGCTCGGAGACCAGGATCGTCACCGGGAAGAAGAACTCACCCGTGTCGCCCGCCGCCCGCAGCAGGTGGGGGGCCGAGACGGTCCCCTCCGGCGCGTCGAAGTAGTGGAGCTGGAAGTGGAGGTATCCCTCGCTCAGCCGGGACACTCGGCGGCGGATGTCCTCGGGCAGCCGGTCTTCCTTGTCCGGTGGATAGGCGAGGGCGAGGGTGGTGGCCTGCTTCTTCCACGCCTTGATGAAGTCCTTCTGCAGGTACTCCACCCAGATGTCCTGGGTGGCCACGTCGTAGGTCACGAAGGTGTCCAGCGCGTCGTCGTAGCCCACGATCACGAAGACGTGGGCGGGCACGTAGACCAGCACCGGGAAGCCGGCGTCGATCAGGGCCTTGATGTCGTCGATCCCGGCCATCGGAAGGTAGTCGTGGCGGAAGCCCTCCTGGTCGGCCAGCCAGCTCTGGTTCACGGCGAAGGTCCCGCTGGTGAGACCGGTGATCCTCTCTCCGATCACCCGGGCGCTCACGTTGGCACCCCAGTACCGCATGGCCAGGGCCAGCGAGTTGGGCGCGCAGTAGGCGGCCTTGTACTCGGTGCGGGTCTCGATGCCGGGCAGCACCACCCGCCGGCCTCCTCCGTTGCGGGCCAGGTTGTCCAGGAACCGGCTGGCCTTCTTGACCCGCTCGGCGTTGGCCGTGTACTTGGCCACCACCCGCCGGAAGCCCCGCTCCGCCTTGGCCGCGTCGCCCAGCTTGTGGGAGAGCAGGGCCGCCCGGTACTGGAGGTACGAGGCCACCTGCTCGCTCGGCTGCTTCTCGAGGCCGATCTCGTACGCGTAGACCGCCGGCCCGGTGTGGGCGGCTCGCTCCAGGCTCCGGCCCAGGGCCAGGAACAGCTCGCCGGTGTGGCCGGAGGTCACCGCCAGGACGAGGCCGGCCGCCAGGTTCATGCCGAGGGCCAGCCCGGCCCGCTTCAGCTTCGCCGCCACCCCCTGCGGAGCGATGATGAAGAAGAGCAGGAACACAGGCCACCAGGTGCCGACCAGGAAGTGGCCCAGCATCAGCGGCGCCATCACCGCCTCCCAGCCGGCCCCGGTGGCGGCCCCCGCCTGGAACCCGGGGATCGCGATCAGGGCCTCCACGGCGGCCACCCACCCCAGATGCGCCCAGACCAGGGTCAGGCCGAGGAGCACCACCTGCCCTCCCGTGGCCCGCGGCCAGAAGCGGCCCAGCAAGCCCCCCGCCGCACCCCCCGACAGCGCCAGGAAGAACCCGGCGGTCGTCACCCGCATGGCGGCGTAGCTGTCGTCGAAGAGCACCGGCCACGCCGTCGAGGCGAGCCGGTCCATCAGCAGCAGGTAGACGACCATGCTCGCGGTCCCCAGCGTCCCGCCGATCAGCGTGCCCCCGGCGATGCCGGCCAGGGTGTGCCGGTAGGTCCCCGTCTCGCGAGGCGGGGTCGGGTGCGTCTCGCGGTAGCGCGCATGGGGGCCACGCAGCGCGAGGAACAGGGCGGTCCCCGCCACCAGGTGCACGCCGGTCAGGAGCAGGGCGGACCAGTACCACTCCACGCGCCAGAAGACCGCGAAGGCGATGAGGGCCGTGCCCAGGACGAACGACGCCAAGCCGACGGCCCAGCCCGCTCGTCGATGGCCGAAGCGGCCGAGCGACGCCCCGGCGGCGGGCCCCGAGCAGCACAGGCCCCCCACCATCGTCATCGGGACCAGCCAACCCGGGTGCATCTACTCGCTCCCCAGGCCCGCGAGCTGGCGCTGGGCCTCCTCCCGCACCGAGCCGCCGGCGTCGATGCGGGCCGCCCACGCCAGCGCCCGACGGGCCTCACGGACCCGGCCCTGCTGCGCCAGCAGGCGGCCGTAGCGCAGATGGTAGACCGGCCGGTAGGAGCGCATACCGACCGCCCGGCCGTACTCCCGAAGCGCCGCGGTCACGTGACCCTCGGCCTCGGCGACCGCTCCGAGGCAGAACGGGTAGTCGGCGTCCGTCTCCACCTGCTCGGCGTCGACCTCTCGGAGGATCCGCCCCGCCTCTTCCGGCTGCCCCAGCAGCACGTGGCCGTACGCCAGGCGGAGCTTGGCCTGGAAGTCCTCGGGCGATGCGGAGACGGCGCCCGCCAGCGCCTCGACCCTCCCGGCGACGTCGCCTCGCTGCTCATTGGCGTCGGACAGGGCCTTCCAGTGGTCGTGCCGGGCCGGATCCGCCGACACCTGCGCCCGCATCAGCCGGGCGATGCGCTCCAGGTCCTGCGGGTCGCTGCGATCGAGCGTCGACAGGTAGGCCTCGTCGACGTACCAGGCGAGGCGATCCTCTTCCAGGTCCTTCTCGAATCGCTGCCGGGCCCGCTCCAGGAACCGGCGGGTGTCGGGGCGGTCGAGGATCTCGCCGACCCGGGCCAGCTCGGGAAACTGCCTGTCCAGCGGGATGCGGCTTCGGATCCGGGAGAGGCGGGACTCCCAGAGCCTTCCGGCCAGGTGGCCCACCTCCAGCGCCAGCGGCTCGTCGCGGGCGGCGGCGATCCGGGCCCACTCCAGGCCCGCCACCGGATCGGCCTGCTGGACGAAGGCCAGGCCGATCAGCGCGGCGAGCCGAGCCCGACTCGCCAGCCTGAGCTCCTCGAGGTCGACACCCAACGCGCTCGCGGCCGAGGCGGCCTGGGTCTCCGGACATACCACCGCCATCAGCGGGCCACGGTAGGCTAGGCTGTCGCCCTCCCAGAAGGCGACGGCGTACTCCCGGTAGGCCTCGTTCGCGATCCTTTCCAGCCGCTCCCGGCCCTCCTCGTCCTCGCGCAGGGTCAGGATCTGTTCCGCCTCGCGGCGCGACTCGACCTTCAACCGGCCCGAGAGGTCCTCGAAGCAGTAGGCGCGGAAGACGGATCGTCCCGTGTCGTGGCTGAAGACGACGGCAAAGGAGCCGTAGTCCTGGTGGATCACCGGGAACCCGGCCGCGAGCAGCGCGGTGAGGGAGTCCTTCTGCGCCGGCAGGAGCAGCACCTCGTAGCCGAGGCTCCGCGCCGCATCGTCGAGGTCGGCCAGGCTGGGCAGCGGGCTCAGCAGGATCTCGTCGTCGCTGCGGGACAACGCCTTCAGCCGGATCTTCACCTCCGACTCGGTGGTGCCCTTCCCCTCCCAGTAGCGGGCCACGGACAGCAGCGCCATCCAGTTCTGGGTGAGGTACGCCTCGTAGTCCACCATGGGGATGTCGAGGTCGGGGCCCGAGGAAGGGCTCCCGAAGCCCGGGCTGGCCAGGGCGCCATGGGCGCGCAATGAGACCCAGTGCCACTGGTTGGCGGCCCCGAACCGCCGCTCCAGCTCCTGGTAGAGGCGCCGGGCGGCCTCGGCGTCGCCGTGCTGGTAGCGGTACCGGGCCAGGTCCTCCGCGATCGCCGGCCACTGGGCATGGTCGGGGTAACGCTCGAGCAGGGTGTGCAAGAGGAGCTGGGCGCGCTCGCGGGTGTTGGCGTTGCCGGAGTGGGCATCGTAGAGGAGCTGGGGCTGCAGGGCGGTCCACATCCCCGTCGACGCGAACCATCCCGGGGACGAGCAGAGAAACGCCAGCGGCACCAGCAGGGTCCGCAGGGCGAAGTCGCGGATCCGCGCGGGCGCCCCGAACAGCAGCGCCACGGTGATGTAGCTGAGGACGGTGAGGTCACCGTGTCGCCAAAGCAGGCCCCGGAAGCCGGCGGTCCACGGCGGGATCAGGGCCGCCTGGGTGGCGGCCATCATCTCCATCGGGCTCGCACCCCGGTGGAGGAGGAACAGCAGCAGCAGGCCGAGCAGGCTGAAGCCGGTGAAGGTGACGGCCAGCGCGCAGACGAACGTCAGGACGTGGCTGGCGCGGAACCGTCGGCCCGCCCCCGCCCACCAGAGGCCCACCGCCAGGCCCGCGACCACGCCCACCGGCAGATAGGAGAAGCAGTCCCAGAGCACCGACTGGCGGTCCAGGGCGTCGAGCGAGCCCTGCATGGGGACCCGTCCCGCCATCGCCTTCGGGATCGAGAACATGATCCCGGCAGAGGCGCCCAGGATCGCCCCGACGCCGAGACGCCCGATCCAGGACCGCCACTCCCGGAGGTCATACCGGCGCTCGGCCGGACCCAGGTACCTCCTCTGGACCAGCCAGGCGCTCGCCGCCCACAGCAGGTTGACGGCCAGGGCCAGCGAGCTCACCCACCACCAGGGCAGCGTGGCCCGCATCGACGCCCAGCCGACCAGGACGGAGAGGGCCAGGTTGGCGGCCACCGCGGCCACGGCCGGCCGCCGGAGGCCCCGCCGGTAGAGGGCCCAGGACACCATCAGCCATGGGAAGAGCCCCGACACCGCCAGCCCGACGAGAAGAAGCGCGTACCCGGGCCACGGACCGGGCGGCTCCTGCGGCGCCTTTGGCACGGCTGGCGAGTCTGGCGGGTCCGACATCGCCAGACAATAGAAGACGGGCGAGCCGGCGTCAACGTGGTCTTCCATCGTCCACCGCCCCCCGAAGAGGTCTGCTGCTTGGACACTGATGGGACGCCAGTGGATCCTGGTGGCGCGGCGTCTCCTGCCGCCGGCTGCGGGGATAGGGTAAAGTGTGAGCCATGGACTTCATCCACCGGGCCTTTGGTGGCGGCGCCCACACCGCGCCACACGAGACGCTGGCGGCTCTGGAGCAGAAGTACCGCCCCGTCCTGGAGCGGGCCGCTCGACTGGAGCTCAAGATCGTTACCCTTCGCCTCGAGGGCGAGAGGGTCGTCCTGGAGGCGACCGCACCCAGCCCCGAGGCGAAGGAAGCCCTCCTGCAGGAGCTGGAGCTGCTCGACCCGAACGGGGAAGAGTTCCAGGCCCACATCGCCGTGGCCGCGGCGCCCACTACCGGCACGCGGTAGCTTGGTACGTCACCCGCCCGCCGTCCGGTGAGAGTCGTCGAGTCTCTGTTGGGGCTCGCGACGGAGCGCTAGGCGGCGCTCCGGCGCGCGAGGGTCGGTCGCTCCGGGTCCAGGATCCGATAGGCCGCCAGCTTCACACGGTCGTTGATCGGGAACCAGGCCAGGGCGTAGACCCACACCGCCAGGGCCCAGCCCCAGCCGATCGGGGGCATGAACCATCCGAAGACGGCGAAGCAGGTGGCCACGATCTGCGTCCCGATCACCGCCCACAGCAGCACCGGCGAAGGCCGCGTGGACCAGAACGGCCCCCGGGTGCGGGTGACGAAGACGGTGAGGTGCCCGGCCACCGAGAGCTTCAGGTAGATGAGCGTCTGCAGCACGTCCCGGCTCAGGTGGAACACCCGCTCCCCGAGGTAGAACAGGCCGAAGGAGGCGAAGACGCCGGCCACGCCCAGGACGGTGGCGATCCCGAGAACGTTGCGCATGTTCCAGGCCTCGGGCTCTTCCGAGTACTTCACGCGGTCGTAGGCGATCGACAGGATGGCGCCGTCGTTGAGCAAGGCCAGCAGGACGATCATGACCGCCGTGACCGGGTAGAAGTTGAAGACCAGGATGGAGAGGGTCATGAACAGCAGCACCCGGATCGTCTCCGCGATCCGGTAGATCGCGTAGCTGTTCATCCTCTGGAAAATCTTGCGGCTCTCCTTGATGGCGTCGATGATCACCGAGAGGCCGGGGGTCAGCAGCACCATGGCGGCGGCGGCGCGGGCGGCGTCGGTGGCCCCCGACACGGCGATGCCGCAGTCGGCCTTCTTCAGGGCCGGCGCGTCGTTCACCCCGTCTCCGGTCATCCCCACGATGTGGTGTCGCTTCTGCAGCACCTCGACGATGTGGAACTTGTGCTCCGGAAAGACCTGGGCGAACCCGTCGGAGGCCTCGATGGCCTCGTCGAGCTGGGCGCCCTGATGGTGGGTGGTCTCGCCGAACAGGGTGGCGTCCAGGATATTGCGTCCGAGCCCGACCTGCCCCGCGATCTCCTTGCCGATGGCGACCTGGTCTCCGGTCACCATCTTGACCCGCACGCCCATGCGCCGGGCCTGCTCGATGGTGGTCTTCGAGTCCTCGCGCGGCGGGTCGGAGAGGGCCAGCACGCCCAGGAAGCGCCAGTCGCCTCCCCCGTCGGCGCGGGCCACGCCCAGGGCCCGGAACCCGCGGCGGGCGAACTGATCGACCGCCTCCTCGACCTCCGCCCGTAGACCTGCGGAGACGCCGGCCAACGCCAGGATCACCTGGGGCGCGCCCTTGCTGGCGCGCAGCTCGGCCCCGTCCGGGGCCCTGACCGCGGCCTCGGTGCGCTTTCCGACCGGATCGAACGGGCGGAAGCGCGTCACCTCGTGGCCCCTCAGGGCCTGGGCGTCGTGGACGCCGGTGAGCACGGCCTGATCGATGGCGTCACCGGCCTCGGAGCGCGACGCCAGCGCCGCCGCCAGGATCACCTGGTCGGGCGTGGATCCGCCAGCGCAGAAGGTGTCGGTCAGGGTCAGCTTGTTCTGAGTGAGGGTCCCCGTCTTGTCGGAGCACAGGACGTCCATCCCGGCCAGCTCCTCGATGGCCACCAGCCGGCTGACGATGGCCTGCTTGCGGGCCAGAAGCCGCGCCCCGACCGCCATCGTCACCGAGAGGACGGTGGGCATGGCGACCGGGATCGCGGCCACCGTCAGCACCAGGGCGAACTGCACCGTGGTGATCAGCCGGTCCCCCCGGAACAACGCCACCACGATGATCAGGGCGACCAGCACCGCAGCCAGGGCGATCAGGTAGTCGCCGATCTTCAGGACCGCCTTCTGGAAGTGACTCACGGTGTCGGCCGACTCCACGAGCTGGGCGGTCTTGCCGAAGTAGGTCTTGGCGCCGGTGGCGGAGACCAGCGCGTCGATCTCGCCCCGCTTGAGGATGGAGCCTGCGTATAGGGTCTCGCCCGGCTTCCGGGTGACAGGCAGCGACTCCCCGGTGAGGGCGGCCTGGTCCACCTCCACCGACTCGCCGTCGAGGAGGACCACATCGGCGGGGATGACGTCTCCCAGCCTCAGCCGGACCCGGTCGCCCGGGACCAGCTCCCGCGCCGGCAGGTCCCGCCAGGCGCCGTCACGGCGCACGCGGGCCTGGAGCGCCAGGTTGGCCTTGAGCGCGGCGATCGCGTTCCCGGCCTGGTACTCCTCCCAGAAGCCGACCACGGCGTTGGCCAGCAGCAGCACCAGGATGATGATGAAGTCGGCCCAGTGCCGCACCACCGCCGACAGGATGGCGGCGGCCTCGATCATCCACGGGATCGGCCCCCAGAAGTGGCCGAGAAACTCCAAGAGAGGGTTGCGCTTCTTCTCCGGAAGCTCGTTGGCGCCGTACTCTTCGAGGCGGCGGGCGGCCTCCTGCTGGGACAGCCCCTCGAGCGAGGTCTTCAGCTTGGACAGCACGTCCTGCAGGTTCGGCGCGGCTTGGGGCGCTTTCGCTTCCCCTCCGTCATGTAACAGGTCTTCGGCCATCGGTGCTCCTTTCTGCTGCGGCAGCCGGAGCCGTGGGTGTGGTAATGAGACAGGCGTGACTTCATCATCGCCCGCCTGGAGAGACGGTGTCAAAAGCCGCCGGGCGGCGGGCGTCCTGTGGCCGTCCGATCGGCGATCAGCGAGACGACGTCTTCACAGAGACGACACCCTCACTGAGGCAGCGTCTGCGAGCCGGTCACCTCGAAGCTTGCGGTCACCGCGCCGGGGAACTCGTCCGGCTGGGCGCCGCCGACCGCCACGGTGTACGAGCCGGGCACGATCACCCGCTCGCCCTTCTCGTTCACCTGACCCAGGGTGCGGGGATCGATCTGGATCCGGACGTGCGCCGTCGCACCGGCCTCGACGTGGACGCGCTGGAACCCGGCCAGGGTCCGCAGCGGCGTCAGCGCGGCCTTCGGCTGGGTCAGGTAGACCTCGACCACCTCGTCGCCGGCGCGGCTGCCAGCGTTTCTGACATCGACCTCGAGGCTCACCGGCTCACCCGCCGCCAGCGACGGGCTCGACAGCTTCAGCTTGGCGTACTGGAACTCCGAGTAGCTCAAGCCGAAACCGAAGCCGTAGAGGGGCTTGCCCTTGAAGTAGCGGTAGGTGCGGTCGGCCATCGAGTACTCCTCGAACGGCGGAAGCTGGTCGACCGACGCGTAGAAGGTGAGGGGGAGCCGTCCGGCGGGGTTGTTGTCGCCGGCCAGGGTCTCGGCGATGGCGGTGCCGCCCTCCTCGCCGGGGTACCAGGCCTCGAGGACGGCACCGGCGTAGCCGTGCTCCTCGGGGACGGCCAGGGCGCTGCCGCTGCTCAAGACGACGACCAGCGGCCGGCCGGCGGCGTGGAGGGCCTTCAGCAGCTCGCGCTGGACCCGGGGCAGGCGGATGTCGGTGCGGTCTCCGCCCTCGAACCCCGGCAGCTCCACGCGCATCTCCTCGCCTTCGAGCTGCGGCGAGAGGCCCACGAACGCCACCACTACGTCGGCCTTCTTGGCCACCGCCACCGCCTCGTCGACCAGGGCGGTGACCGGAGGCTGCCAGGTGAGGTCGATGCCGGCCGCCGCGGTGCTGTGCATGTACTCGAGACGGATGGCGTGCGGCTCGGTGCCGTCGAAATGCAGGGCTGCCTCGGTCTTCCCCTCCTCGCTGCTGTCGGCGATCTGCTTGTCGTCGAGGTAGAGGCGGAACTGCTCGTGGCTCTCGCAGGCGTAGCAGAAGGCCACCCGCGCCCCCAGCTTGTAGTCGCCCGCGGCGGAAGGCACCAGGGTGCCGGTCCAGCGCACCGAGAAGTCGTTGCGCTGCAGCCCGGCCACCGGGACCGCCTTGTCCCAGTTGAAGTTGACGCTGCGATCCACGCGGACCGCCACCGGCTTGCCGCTGAAGTCGGGGGTGCTGAAGTACTCGCCGGTCAGCCCCGGCTGGCCGTCGGCGCTGCGCAGCGCCGTGTGCGCGATGGGAACCGCGAAGCCCTCCGCCAGGCTGGACCCCTGGGCGTAGAGGACGGTCCGGTCCTTGAACCGGCGCTCGATGCCGGCGATCGGCGAGACCGGGTCGGGGGGGGTGCCGTTGTAGTTGCCCTGCAGCGACTGGACCAGCTCGGCGGTGGGTCCGACCACGGCGATGGTGCGGGCCTCGGGCGACAGCGGCAGCAGCCCGCCCTCGTTCTTCAGCAGCACGATCGCCTTGCGGGCCGCCTCGAGCGCCATCGCCCGGTGCTGGGCCGAGTCGACCTCCGAGAACGGGATGCGGCCATAGGCGTAGGACTCGGCCGGGTCGAACATCCCCAGGCGGAAGCGGGCCGTGAACAGCCGCGTCAGGGCCCGGTCCAGGTCGGCCTCGGTGACCAGGCCCTGCTTCAGCGACTCCGCCAGCGTGTCGTAGGCCTTGGCCTGGCCGTACTGGCACTCCAGGTCGGTGCCGGCCTTGAGGGCGGCGGCGGCGGCGTGGGGGTAGTCGGGGGCGAACTTGTGCCCGGTGGCCACGTCCCCGACGGCGGCGCAGTCGGAGACGACGTAGCCGTCGAACCCCCAGGCGGCGCGCAGGTGGTCCTCGAGCAGCATGGTGCTGGTGCAGGCCGGGAAGCCGTCGACGGCGTTGTAGGCGCACATCACCGACTGGGCGTGCGCCTGGGTGATCGCGGCCCGGAAGGCCGGCAGGTAGGTGTCTTCGAGGTCGTGGGCAGAGACGTCCACGTTGAAGCCGTGGCGCAGCGGCTCCGGCCCGCTGTGGACGGCGAAGTGCTTGGGTGTGGACACGACCTTGAGGTGCTTGGGGTCGTCGCCCTGCATGCCGGAGACGAAGGCCACGGCCATCCGGCCGGTGAGGAACGGGTCCTCGCCGTAGGTCTCCTGCCCCCGTCCCCAGCGCGGATCGCGGAAGATGTTCACGTTGGGCGCCCAGAAGGTGAGCCCGAAGAACATCTCGTGGTGGTCCTCGCGTTTCGCTTGGTGGTACTTGGCCCGCGCCTCGGTGGAGATGGTCTCGGCCATCCGGTGGACCAGGTCGGTGTCCCAGGTGGCGGCCATCCCGATCACCTGCGGGAAGTTGGTGGCGTAGCCGCCGAAGGCGACGCCGTGCAGGCTCTCGTTCCACCAGTCGTAGCGGGGCACGCCCAGCCGCGGGATGGCGGCGGCGTGGTCACGCATCTGGGAGACCTTCTCCTCGAGCGTCATGCGCGAGACCAGGTCCTCGACGCGCCTCTCGATGGGCGCCGACACGTCGAGATAGGCCGCGTCAGCGGGCGCGGCCGGGGTCTGGGCCGCGGCGGGCGAACCCGCCGCCCAGGCCAGGAGCAGGGCCAAAGGCAGTCCGAAATGGGCAGAAATCGAAGCATGACGCAGCAAGGGATCCCTCCGTGGCAGGTAGACGGGGACAGGATACTCGAAGGGGGTGAGGATCTCTAGGCTTCCGGGGGCCGCCGGATTCCGATCCAGGCGACGGTCCACCAGAGGGACAGCGCCGCCGTCCCCGTGAAGACCCATCGAAAGGCCGGGCGGCCCCCCGAGGGAGCGGAGGTCACGGACGCTCCCCGTCCAGCCAGGGAAAGACCTCGGACTCCAGGATCTCCTTCCACCGAGCGCACACGGCCTCGACCTCCTCCTGGGTCCGGAAGGCGAGCTCCCCGTCGCGCATATCCAGGCGGTGCCAGTCGAAACGTTCCACGTCGGCCTCGCTGCTGAACCGCGCCACGTCCATGCCGAACCGACCGCCGAACCTGCTGCGCCCCATGTATAGCGAATGGGTGACGCGGCCGCGTTTCCTCTCGAGGACGACCCCCTCCTTCCACGGCCCTCCAGGCACGCTCGCGAAGCCGGCGTCGAGAATCGTCGGCAGGAGCACCTTCCGGATGGTGGGCGACAGGCGGACCTTCCGCGGGTCCGTCGAGCCCACGAAGGCGGCGCGAACCGAGTAGGTCGCGTTGAGGCTGGCGGCCTCGCGCATCAGCTCCCTGGCGCGCTCGAGGTCGCCGGCGGCGGCCGCCTGGTCCGAGTAGACGCTCAGCTCGTACGATCGGCTCTTCTTCTCGTCGATCTCGTGCAGCCCTATCACGGCTCCTCCTCGAGACGGCCGGCGCTTTGCAGCATCCTACATGACCCACATTCCGATCCTGCCCTGGTAGACCTTCGACACGACACCGTTCTCCATGTCGACGAACAGATACCGCTGGCTGTATCGGTCGGGCGCGCTCGGCTCGCTTCGTATCGGGTAGAGCGAGGTTCCCTGGGCGGGATCGTGCTGCTGAGCCTGGTCCCAGAACACGTGGTACACATCGGGTTCGGACTGATCGGCATCTGACGAACGCGTCACCGACGCGCCGAACACGGGAGGCTCGCCCACGGTCCCTCTGACCTCTTGGAGGGTCATGCCAGCGTGCAGGGCATCGGCAACCGCTGCTTCGATCGGATTCTCACGCGGGTACCACCGGAGCTTGAAGGACGCCGGCAGAGAGGGCGTTCGCGCCGCACATCCGCACGAACACCACAGCAGCCCGAGCAGGAGCATCTCCGAGACGGCTCGCCCGACGGCCTGCCTCATGCGCCCTCCCACGCCGACGTCGGCAGGACACCCAGGACCAGGTGTATCCGATCAGCGCCCCTGGAGCTCCGCCACCGCCTCGGCCAGCCGTCCGATCAGCGCCGCCTCCTCCGGGACGTCCATGGGCGCGAAGCAGTCGAGGTACTCGTCTATCCGGGACAGCAGCGGACCCACTGTGTCGAGCAGGTGCCGCACCTCGCTCGGGTCCGCCGCCTCCAGCAGCGCCCCGCGCTCCACGTCGTCCCCGACCGCCCACCTCGCGACCAGCGGCGCCAGTGGTCTCAGATCGGGGGGCAGCCGTTCGACGTTGAGACGGAGACCGTCAACGATCCGGCCGTCCTGCGCCGTGGCGGGCCCGGTCGCCAGGCGGGCGGCGACCTCCGCCAGGCTCGACAACGTCTCCACGGTTGCCCGTGCCGGCCGAACCACCGCCACCAGGTCGCCGTGGCTCACGAAGAGGGGCTCTCGCCGCGAGCAGCCGAGGCCCGCCAGGGCAGCGGCATTCTCCCCGTCCGCAAGCCAGTCGTCCGTGGTCGACCCGGAAAGGGTGGCGTGCACGAAGAGCGGCACGGAGGCCAGTAGCGGAGGGGACTCACGTCGTTCGGTCACCAGCGACCTGAGGTTCGGGGCGCCGAGGGCAAAGAAGGCCGTTCCCTCGAAGCCCCTCATCCAGACGGACACCGCCCGGCCCGCGCCGATCCGGGTCTTGTAGCCGCGGTATTCGAAGCACGCCTCGCGCCTCTCGAATCCGCACCAGCCGGAGACCCAGCACCTCTCCGCTTCGGCGCCGACCAGCGACGCCAACCTCGAGACGGCGTGTCGGGTTCGGAATCCCATGCCGACAGCATCCCGTGTCTGAGCCAGCGGGACGCCTCCGCCGGCCGCTCAAGACGCTTCCTACCTGGCAACCCTGGCCAGCTTCACACGATGGTCCGCCGCCAGCCCGCTGGCTCGGACCCGCCCCCCCACCTCAGCACGAGCGCAACCACTGCGCCGAGGCAGAGGGTCACCGCACCCGCAGCATACCCGACTGCGACGAACCGTTCTCCCGCGATCCTGCTCCCGAGAACCGCGGAGTTCGCAACTGGCCACAGGGCACCGCCGAGGAGGATCGACAGCGTCATCCTGGAGACGGCTCCCCGCAAGGCCGCCACGACTGGCAGGAGGAGGCTCACCATGACGGCGAGCCCGAGGTAGCCCCTGAGGAACCACCCCAGCGGGAATCGATAGACGGCGGGCGTGGGACGGCCATCGACTCCCTGCGCCTCCTCCGGGTGCGGCTCCGGATCCAGCACAGCATTCCCCAGCGAGGCGTACTGCGTGCAGTGCAGGTTGACCTCGAAGAGGGCGGCAAAAGCGATGGCGCCGCCAAGGGCCAGTGCTGCTGCCACCCAACGGGAAAGCCAAGGGCTACGTGGCCATCGCCGGGGCCTCATGGATTCGCTCCGACGATGCCGCGTCCGGATTCCTTTAGCCAGCGCATCCGATCCTCCGACTGTCGACCGAACGCTGGCGATAGCCTGCAAGGCGCGGGTGGATGACGATGGCCCGCGAAGCGGGTCCGGCTGGACCTACACCACGCTTGGTCTGCTTCACCGCCTTCTTGGGCCACCCACGCTTCCGGGAATCCCTAGCCTGCCCAGGAAAACAGCACCTTCTCATACTGGGCGCCCTGATAGTAGTAGTCGTGCCTGACGGTCACGCTTCCCACCTTCCACGTGCTCGGTACAATCTGGACCAGTTCCTCGCCAATGGTGTGGGGCAGCCCCAGCGTTCCGGGACCCAGCCACCCAACCAGAAGGTCCTGCCAGTTGTCGAACGCTTGTCGCCTCCGCCGCTTCGGACTCCTCAGGAACTCCACCTGGAAGAGTCGACCCGCCTTGCGAGGCCTGAAGCGTAGCTCCAACTCGGTCTCGAAGCCCCCGAGAAGCTGACAGCGGGCGCGGAGTCGCCCGGGGCCCACGCCTCGAACGCGCGCGCTTCTGAGTAGCTGAAGGGCGTCGGCTTCCGGAGTGCCCCAGGGGAGACAGACCTGCGGCCTTTCGAGAGGGAAGCTGCCACTGAAGTCGTGCCCGCTTGGCGCATCTGTCACGCGCTCACCCTTCGCCCTCATTTCAATGTCGGCCCAGGGCTGCCGATAGCCTGCAGGGTGCGAATCGATGAAGACGGCCCGCGGAGCGGGCCACCCTTCTGCTCTCTTGCGTATTGTCAGCTTTGTGCGGTCGTTCTGCGACTCCCGCTCTCAATAGACAAGTAGTGCGCCACGGGGCCATTCGCCCGTCCAGCCACAAGGGAAGCAGCCATTCTCGAACACCAACAGCAGCTCCAGGAAGAAACAGGCGCGATGCCCGGTGAACATGTAGCTGTTCGCCATGAGAGCGCCAAGCACGTCCCACCGGATCGAGTAGAGAACCGCGTCCTGAACGCCAAGGCGGCGCACCACGGGCTCCAGTGTCTCCGACAGGAGCGGCTCGAGCACCTGCGTCTTGTGCGCGGCAACGATCTCGTTCCACCGCCGATAGTCGTCACGCGCGGGGAGCGTGAGCCAGAGGGTGAGCTGGTTCTGAGCCTCGAGCTGAACGTTCTCTCAGTGAGCGCACCGGAGGACTGGACGGCGTCCCGCCAGGAGGCGAGTCGCTGGACGGGGACCGAGAGATCCCAGCTCGCGTCTTTGCCGCATTGGGAGAGCCAGGGGGCTCTTCGGATTCGGCCAACGACGTCGCTCTCCTCCAGATCCAGCTTGGACACGTACCCCGGCGGGGGCGACGCCATCGCACGCAGCATCCCCGAGTTCAGATCGACATAGTGAACCTCGGGATCAGGCGTCTTCTTCTTCCGCCACCAGATCATGCGGTATCTCCGTACGCAGAACGCTGACGATCACTTTCGAGGTGCGCCTCGATGACGCGGGGCGTCACTGGGGACCGTCCACGCGATCTTCGTCTAGTGCATCGTCCTGGTCGTCGGCTCGACTCCTCGTCGGAAGCGTTGCTTCAAGCCGAGCTCGCAAACGTGCTAGTTCTTGGAGGCACGCCTTCTTCTGGTCCTCCAGCGGGGGGTCCGCAACACCGGCAAGGGCCTCGAGGCGGCGGTCTACGAGGCCAAGGATGACATCGGTTGGACGATCATCCTCGATCTGCCCGAAGCCGTAACCCCCACAGGTGTGCTTCACGTCAAGAATGCCGCGCCGCACTAGCCCAAGAACGCCGGTTGGATTTCGGGGGAGAGCCTCCTGAACCGAGATGGCGAGGCCTTCCGCGGGGCCTGCGTCGGAAACCGGATAGAGCTCAGCAGCGATCTCAAGCCACTCCGGCCGACCAGTGGCTATGCCGTTGGCCAGCGCCTCCTCGGCCTCCGTATCGCTGAAGAGCTGCCGCAACGCCTCGCGGGCTCCCCGCTCCCTGATCAGCTTCCGCACCTGTGCCGCGTCGGCGCCTGTTCTTGACGGTGCCTGCCCGACGAGAAGAACGCCTGCCGCGACGAGGGCCCCTGCTACCGTCATGACCTAGAGCCTCTCAAGATGGCTCGCACTCTGCTTTGTCCGGCGAACGCCGGCGATCAGCTGCCAGCTGCGAATAGATGAAGACTGCCGCCGAAGGGGTGCCTACCTTTGAATTCCCTGCAGATTGTCTGCTGCATCGCCTTGTTCGCCTGCCCCTTGCCCTACGCCATCCCGTCTCATCCTGTTCCCCGCCCACCAACCCACGGCTACCGCCACGACTCCGATGCCGAAGTCGAGCCACACAACCCAGGTCCGTAGGATGAGGGTCCAGAACCACGAACTCCCCCAGGTGTAGGCATTGAAGAACGGCCCGCACTTCACCGCCGCTGGAAAGGCAGTCAGTGCGACCGCTCCCGCTGCTGTCGCGAGCATCGAGCAGCCGGTCCTCCCGCAGACCAGCCCCGCTGCTAGCCACGCCATCCAGGAGATCACGACCATCGCGCTGTAGTTCCACCGGGCATCGTGCCCACTCTCTACGACGCCGAGCACTCCGGCAACGACGACCAACGCGACGGCCATCCACGCTGCGGCGAAGAACACCACGACTACACGAGTGGCCTGGGTCGGCACCAAGTGCTCGATCCTCTTCCACCCCCTACGCGCTACGCCGTTTGACGTCACTAGGCCTCGTTGTCAGGCGAACAATTGGTAGGTCGCACCCAGAACCTCCGGTTCGGGGCGATATCGCCGCGAGGATAGCGAATATCTGCGTTCCGATAAAGGCGTTGTGGCCGCGGACGGGCGGGCGCGCTGCCGGTCGACATCAGCCGAGGCTGTCCAGGGGGCTCCGGATCCGTCGCTTGATCGGGTTCATGATGTGGATGTAGATCATGGTGGTCCTGACATCCTTGTGACCGAGAAGCTCTTGGACGGTGCGGATGTCGTGGCCGTCTTCGAGCAGGTGGGTCGCGAGGCTGTGCCTCAGGCTATGGACCCTGCCCGGCTTGGGGATGCCCGAGGCGCGCATGGCGATCGCGAACTCGCGCTGCAGGAAGGACTTGTGTACGTGGTAGCGCTGACGTTGCCGGGTCTCAGGATCGAAGTGGATCCGCGCGGCTGGGAATACCCACTGCCAGGGCCATTCACGGTGCGCCGACGGGTACTTCCGGCCCAGCGCATCCGGGAGGTACACGCTGCCGGCGGCCCGGCGCAAGTCGAGGTCGTGCCGGCGCTTGATCTCGGCGAGGTGCTTCCTGAGCGGTTCGAGCAGCGAGCGCGCGAAGAGGGTGCCGCGGTCCTTCTGACCCTTCCCGTTCCGCACCACGACTTCCGGCGTGGTGAAGTCCAGGTCCTGCACACGGAGGGCGCAGCACTCGATCAGGCGAAGGCCTGAGCCGTAGAGCAACGCCGACATCAATGCTGGCACTCCGTGGAGGTATGCCAGCACGGCCGACACCTCCTCACGGCTGAGGACCAAGGGAAGACGCTTCGGTCGCTTGGCCCGCGGCGTCGTCTCGAGCCCCTCGAGCTTCATCTCGAGGACCTCGCGGTAGAGGAACAGCAGCGCCGAGAAGGCCTGGCTCTGGGTCGAGGCGCTGACCTTCTTCCGAATGGCAAGGTGGGTCCGGAAGCCCCGGACCTGCGGGCCTCCCATCTCCTTGGGGTGCTTGACGCCATGGAAGAACATGTAGCGCTTGATCCAGCCGACGTAGGCCTTTTCGGTGCTGGGGCTCTAGTGGCGGGTGGGGAGGGCCTGGCGGACGCGGTCCAGCAGGCGTGGGGCCGAAGGGCGATGTTGTGGCGTGTCGGCAGAGCACATGCTCACCTCCAGGGCTCGGCAACGGCCTTGACACCGCCGGGGAGAGAGTAGGCGGGGGCGTCTTCAGAGGACGGTACTCGAGGGGGGTGCCTGGGCGGGTCCGGTGGTTCACGGTTTCCAGACCGGGCTCGTGGGATGCCCGGAGCGGGGCCACGACGGCCTCGGCACTTGGCGGGGCTGGAGATCCGGTCGCCCGAGGTGGCGTGGGAAACCCGGCCTGTAAACGCCACACCCGTTGGGACGGCTACGCACTCGAGAGGCCGAAGCGGCCTCCAGGAGGAGCCAGACATGAGAAACGTCGCCCTGATGCTGGGAGCCACCCTCGGCCTCAGCCTTCTTGTCACCCCGGCCCCCGCCGCTGAGGTGCCCGCGGCCGTCGCCGAGAACCTGAACCGCGCGACCGAGCTACTGCTCGGCGAGCACCCGACGGAGTCGCAGCTTCAGCAGGGGTTCCTGCACCTGCTCGACGCCGTGCCCCTCGTCGTCCCCCAGGGGACGACAGCCCCCGAATGGCTGTCGAAGCTGGGCGAGGCTCAGGCTCTTGTTGAGAAGGGCTCGCCGGTCGAGCCACGAGCGGTGGCGCTGCTGAACGACTGCTACCGCGAGACCCATGGCGGCGAGGGGTTCCGGATGCCGCCGTCGGTTGACTCGATCGTCGATGCGCGAGAGCAGATCCGGCTCTGGCTCGGTTCGGTGCCCGGGCTGGTGACGGCCGGTGACGGCGACGAGGCGGCGCGGCGCCTGCTCGAGGCGGCCGCCGCGATCGTGACGCCGATGGAGCGGTGACGTCGGGCGCCGATGGTCGTAGCATGGCGGCACGAGGCAGCCGGGACGCTGCGGGTGGCCGACACGAGATCCTTCGATCGGGAGGCGGAGTTCGAGCGGCTCGTGCTGCCGCTCAAGGACCGGATGATGCGTACCGTGTGGCGTGTGACCCGTGACCCGGAGCTGGCGGAGGACGCCTTCCAGGAAGCGCTGCTGACCACCTGGCGGAAGCTCCCCCAGGTCGCCGCCCACCCGAATCCGCCAGCGCTGGTGCTGCGTCTGTGCCTGGACGCAGCCGTCGATCAGCTTCGCGCACGCCGCCGTCGGCGCCGCTTCTCGACGCCCCTCGAGAAGGAGGGCGTCGACGGCGGGGCGCTCTCGCCCGAGCGCGCTGCCGAGCGGGCCGAGCACACCGCCCTGGTCTTGGACGCGCTGGGGCGCCTTCAGGGGCGGCAGGCCAGCGCGCTGCTGCTCCGCGCCGTTCACGAGGAGCCCTACGCCACGATCGCCGAGGCCCTCGGCTGCAGCGAGCCGACGGCCCGCGTCCACGTGTTGCGTGCCCGCCAGAAGCTGCGACGCTGGCTCGCGCCGCTGGGCCTGCTGCGCGCCAAGGAGACGTGACATGAGCCGACCCGAGCGTCCTCTGGACCCCGACAGCCGGGCCGACCGGTTGCTGCGCGAGAGCCTGCCCGATGACTTGCCCGCGGATCTCGAGGCCCGGCTGGCGGAGAGGCTGCAGGCCTTCGTGCTCTCGAAGCGCCAGACGCGGTCGCACGAGAGCCGGCTCCGGGTGCTGGTCCCGCGGCCCTACGCGCGCGGGGCGCTGGCCGTAGCGGCAACGCTGCTGCTGGCCTGGGGTCTGGGGCTGCAGGCCGCCGCCGCTCCCGGCGCGGCCGACCAGCCAGTCCGGCGCATCAACCTCACGGTTTCGCTGTTCCGGGTGCTGCAGGGCGTCTCATCGCTCCCATGCGCGGGCATGCGCGACAGGGCGCTCGACTCGCCGGCCGCGCTGGCCGACGCCGTCTACCGACGATGGGTGCCCGAGGGCACCCGAACCGGGCCCCCGCGAACGCTGGTGGCCACCTATCGGTCGACCGATCCGGCCACCGTGTACGAGCTCGTCCTCGACGACGCCACGCTGCTGCCGCTCCAGGTGCGCAGGCGCGGGGGGTCGGCGCCGGCGGGCCAGGCCACATGCTCCTGGTCGGTGCTGGGAGCGACTGACGGAGGTGAGCCACGATGACGGCGGAGACCCGCCTGTCCCCGATGGGGCCTGCCGCACGGGGCCGCGAGGCGCTGCTCCTCGTTCTCTGGACCGCCGCCGCAACCGGATCCCCGTTCGCGCCGGCCCTGGCGAGCGGCCTCCTGCTGGTCCTGCTCGGCGTCCTGCTGCTCGCGCTGCTGCCCTCCGCCGGTGCGGTGCGCGTCACCCTCGGCGCTCGGAGCGCGTGGGAGAACGTCTCCCGCCTCTCGTGGACCACGGGCGTGGTGGCCGCGTTCGTCCTCGTCGTGCGCGCGCTCGGGCTCTCCGGCGGCGGGATCGAGGCCATCGCCACCGGCATGGCGCTGGCTTTCGTCCCCGCGTTGGCGGGGCTCGCGCTGGCGGGACTCTCGATCGCGGTCGCCTTCCGGCTACCGTCGCCCTCCGACCCGCCGCCGCCCGGGGCAGCCCCGGCTGCCTGGCCCGCCTGGCTCGGTCGGCTGCTCTTCCTCTGGCTGGTCGCCTGTGCCGCGCTCCTCCCTCGCCTCGGCCACGACAAGGTGCCGTTCGAGCCGCGGGAGTGGCTGCTCCACGGGCCGGCCCTGCTCTCCCTGGCGGGAGCGACCCTGGCCCTTCTGCTCCTGTTCGGGCGCGCCTGGAGGCGGCTCGCACCGGTCGCCCTGGCGCTGGCCGGGGCCCTGGCGGGGCTGGTCGGCCTGGTCCAGGCCCTCCTGGGCATGGCCCACGTGAGCATCGCCCAGGTGACGGCGGGGACCCAGTCGATCACCACGGCCTGCTTCGTCTCGCTCGTGGCACTGGCCCTGCTGTCGGTCTCGCCTTCGGAGACGGACGGCGCTCGGGGCAACGGGGCGCGGACGGCCGTCAACGTCGCCCACGCACTGTTTCCGCTGGTCTGCTTGCTCCTGCTGGCGGTCCAGGTCATCATCATCATCACGCCGATGACGGTCCCGCTCTAGCCTGCGGCGCCCGCGACGCCCTGGAAGGCCGGTGCCTGCTCATCCCACAGCGCAGACGTCGTCTGCTTGATCGGACCCGCCCGCAGGAGACCCGCGCCTTGGCGGCCTGATGCTCTCTTTCGATCGCATCCTCAGGCCAGAGAAGGGCCCGAATCCGGGAAGGACTTCGCGTACCAGGCCAGGTAGTCGTGGGCCCAGGCCGTCCACTCGCGCACGTCTCGGTTCGGATCGAGATCCGCCGGCGACAACGCATGAACGCGTCTGCGATAGTGAGGCACCCACCGCATGATGGCCAGGACAACCCGGAACATGAATCGAATGAGGCGGACTTCACGGGCCGAAATCGTAGGTGCCCCGGCGGCCAGTGCGCGTTCCACGTAGAGCTTCGCCGTGTGGGGATCTCCCGTAGTGACGCAGGCTCGCGCCATGGTTCGAAGTGCCAGGAAGTCATCAGGCGCGGCCGCGACAGCCTTCATTGCTGTCGCGAGAGCCTGACTCTGTTGACCCTGCCGCTCCTGGCACTGGGCCAGCATCGAGAGAGCGAAGGCTCGCGCCGGGTCGTGTGCCGCCACCTGCTGGTAGCAGTCGGCGGCGCCGGCGTAGTCGCCGCACCCGAACCGCCGCGCGGCCTCGGCGTTCAGGCGCATGAAGTGCAGCACCGGGTGCGCCCCCCTTGGCTCATCGAGGGCTCAGACTGAAGTGCGCCGAGCGCTCCGCTCCGAGGACGACTGCGCCCGCTCCTTCACGACGCGCCCACTGCAGAGCCTGGAGCCAGTCGGTCACAGAGCGAGGTCCTCCAGCCGGGTCCCTCGACCCGCACGGATGGCCTCTCGCGCCTGGCGGATCTGGCGCAGGAACTCCGGATGGTTCTCGAGCCGGTACTCGAACCAGTCCTCCTCCGACCGGAACCCGATCAGGACTCCAGCGGGCCGGCCGTGTCGGGTGATCACGATCTCCTCGCCGGCGGCCAGCTTCAGGTACCGCGAGAAATCATCCTTCATCTTCGCCAGCGCCACCCGGCGTGGCTGGGATGCCCTCTTGCGCGAGCCAGGCGTTGGCCTGCTCTTTGGTGACGATGGCGAGGACTTCGACCGTCGTTTCTGTGACGTCATAGAACACCCTGATCTCATTGACCCGGAGCCGATACTGGGGCCGGTCCAGACCGCGCAGGCGCTTGATGCGGCTCCGGCTCAGCTTGGACGGCTCGTGCCGCAGATACAGGTCGATGGCATCCCGGACGCCTCGCCGGGACTCCGGCCGAACGGCCCTCAGGCCCTCGGCGGCCTGAGGCGCCAGGACGATCTCGAACCGCATCTGGCCAGATTATAGCCAGAATGAGGCCGATCCGTCTGAGGGTGATTGGCGGCCTTTGAGGGCAGCGACGTTCCGAGTCGTGTCGCGACGGGGATCCCGTTGTCTGCGATCGGATGAGGCAGGACCGTCGCGGTGGGAGACCGGACGGCTATACTGCCCTGGCCCATGGCAGCGGCTTCGGGACGACCGGCGCTGGCGCGAGAGATCGGCCTGTTCGGCGCCACCATGCTGGTGATGGGCGGCATCGTGGGGTCGGGCATCTTCATGAACCCCTACGTGGTCGCCCGCCAGGTCGGGACGCCGCTGCTGGTCCTGGCCGCCTGGGGCTTCGGCGGGCTGGTGGCGCTCGCCGGCGCCCTGGGCGAGACCGGCGCCCGCCTGATCGCCACCGGCATCGTGATCTCCACCTTCGGCTTCCTGGCCCAGGGCATCCTGACCGCGCCCCGCGTCTACTACGCGATGGCGAAGGACGGCGTCTTCTTCGAGGCGGTGGGCCGCCTCCACCCCCGCACCCGCGTCCCCACCCTGGCGATCGTCCTGCAGGGCGCGGCCGCCGCCGTGATCGCGCTGTCGGGGCGCTACGAGCAGATCCTCAACTACGTGGTGTCGGTGGACTTCATCTCCATGGGCCTCACCGGCGCCGCGCTCTTCGTCTACCGGCGGCGCGGCGAGACCGGGGACTTCCGCACCCCGGGACACCCGTGGACCACCCTGTTCTTCGTCGTCTCCTGCTGGCTGGTGGTGGCGGCCACCATCCACCGCTACCCGCGCGACAGCGCCACCGGCCTCCTGATCCTGGCCGTCGGGCTGCCTGTCTCCTTCCTCTGGGGACGGGAAAGGACCGCACCAGCCGAGGCCGATTCCCCGGAGGCTCCATGAGCTCGCCGTTCTCTCCCTACATGGAGTGGGCCAAGACCCGCTCCCTCGCGCGCTTCAACCTGGCCTCTAGCGGCCTTCATCCCTTCCCGCTGGCCGAGCTGGGTGAGCTGGAGCCGCTCGAGATCAACGGTCCCGGCCAGTACGGCTATCCGCCGCTCCTGGAGCGGCTGGCGCGCAAGGCCGGCGTCGATCCCAACCGCGTGGTGCACGCGACCGGCACCTCGATGGCCAACCTGCTGGCGATCGCGGCGGTGGCGGGGGCCGGCGACGAGGTCCTGGTCGAGGACCCCACCTACCCGCTGCTGACCGACGCCGCGCGCTGGCTCGGCCTCGAGGTCCGTCGCTTCCCTCGGCGGCCGGAGGACGGCTTCCGCGTGGACCCGGCCGACGTGGAGCGCCGCCTGACCCGGCGCACGCGGCTCATCGTCCTGACCCGCCTCCACAACCCCACCAGCGCCCCGATCGACGACGAGACGCTGCGCGCGGTGGGCGCGCTCGCCCGGGGGGTGGGCGCCCGGGTGCTGGTGGACGAGGTCTACCTCGAGGCGCTGGCCGTGCTCGGACGGCCGTGCCTCTCGGCGGCGCACCTCGGCCCCGAGCTCGTGGTCACCTCCAGCCTGACCAAGGGCTACGGCCTGTCCGGCCTCCGGTGCGGCTGGGTGATCGCCGACCCCGACCTGGCGCGCCGGATGTGGCGGCTCAACGACCTCTTCGGCGTGGTGCCCGCCCACCCGGCGGAGCGGCTGAGCGTGATGGCCCTCGACCGCCTCGATCGGCCGGCGGCGCGCGCCCGCCGGATCCTCGAGGCCAACACGGCCACCGCCAACGCCTTCTTCGCCTCACACCCACAGTTGGAGTGCGCGCCCCTCGACGGTGGCATGATCGCCTTCCCCAAGCTCCGCGCGGGCGACGTCGACCGGCTCTGCGACCGGCTCCGGCAGCACGAGACGACGGTGGTGCCCGGGCGTTTCTTCGGCGCGCCCCAGCACTTCCGGCTGGCCATCGGCTGTGAGCCGGAGACGCTGGCCGGCGGCCTGGAGCGGCTGGCGCTCGCGCTCGAGACGGCCTGAGGGGCGGGGCCGGCTACTGCCAGCGGCGGGGGAAGGTCTCGTCCCACTCCCGCTCGCGGACGACCTTCCCGTTCTCGGACAGCCGCCGCCGGAAGACCGCGTGGAACGTGGTCTCATCGGACTCGAGGGTGAAGAACGTGATCAGCTCCAGGGTCCGGCCGGGGAGCTCGATCCGGTGGCCCGCCTCGCCCTGGTATCGGGCGTGGGCGGGGTCCGTGTCGTCGACCTCGTGGCGGTGCTTCTCGTAGAGGTGGTGCTTCTGCTCCCCGATCTGGTAGCCCTCGGCCAGGCTCACGTCGTGGTGGGCCCGGCCGGTGCCGAGGTCGTGGCAGACCCGGGCCGTGCGCGGCTCTTCCTCGTCTTCCAGGGCGCGGGCGCCGGTGCGGGCCTGTCTCGGCTCGGGCGGCGGGAGCTGCGGCGCGGGGTCCGTCGCGGGCGGGACCTGGGGCAGCTCCAGGCGGGTGCCCGGGACGCCGACCTGGAGGCTGGCGGTCATCCGGTGCGGCGTCGGCCAGAACATCGGGAACAGCCCGTTGGAGACCGCCAGGCGGATGCGATGCCCCGGCTGGAAGGTCCAGGTGGTGAAGTGGAGGCCGAACGCCAGCTCGTTGGCCTCGCCCGGGACCAGGTCCTCCGGCTCCAGGCGCGACCGGCGCTGGGCGCCGTTCTGGGCCGCGCCCGTCAACAGCGAGACCTCGCCGTTCGGATGGACGTCCTCCAGCCGCACCACCCAGTCGGCCAGCGGCGCGTCCACCGAGGCGACGAGGTGGACGCGGGGGAAGCCGATGGTCTCGATCGGGGCCTCCAGGACATCGCTGTCGTAGACCAGGCTGCCGCCGTCGACGGAGCGCATGTCCCCGGTCGGCTCCCCCCACCAGCTTCCGGCGGCGGCGCCGTACGAGGGGACGAAGGCGCTGCGGTGGACCGCCGGCGATCCCGGCGCCGGCAGCAGGCCGTGATCGGCGGACGGGTGGAAGCTGCGCCACGTGGTCCCCGCGATCGGCCACTCCTCGCTCCGCCAGTGGCCGGGGGTGACGGCCAGGGCCAGGTCGGGCGGGTGGGGCTCCCTCACGAAGAGCATGAGGCGCGGCTCCTTCCAAAGCCCGGTGTCCTCGTCGCAGAGCCACTGGCGGAACCACCGCACGGCGTCCTGGCGCCACTCGTAGTTGGGACCCGGCACGCCGTCGTCGGGCCAGGCGTGGTTCCACGGTCCGATGGCGGCCCGGACCGGGACCTTCAGGTTCTCGAGCAGGCGCGGGACGGTGTCGCGGTAGCCGTCCAGGAGCCCGCCGATCACGTAGACGGGGACGTCGATATCCCGGTAGTGCCAGCGCAGCGACTCCTGGCGCCAGAAGGGTCCGTCCGTCTGCTGCTTCAGGTAGGTGAAGAACCAGGGGTACGCCTCGAAACGTTCCTGGAAGTAGGCCGGGTCCAGCCGGTAGTCCGGTGACCGCGGCAGGCCGTTGTCCATGTCGATCTGCAGCTCGTACTCGTCGACGTGGAGGATGCCGTCGATGTAGTGGACGTCGTCGTGGTACAGGTCGTCGCTGGCGTGGAGGGCCAGGATCGCTCCCAGGCCGGGGGGACGCCGCGCCGCCACCTGCAGGGCGTTGAAGCCACCCCAGGAGATCCCGAACATGCCGACCTTGCCGTTCGACCAGGGCGCCCCGGCGAGCTGCCGGATGATCTCGACCGCGTCGTCGAGCTCCGCCTCCGAGTACTCGCGCGGCGGTACGTGTCCCTCCGAGCTGCCGGTGCCGCGGATGTCGACCTTGGCGGTGACGAAGCCGTGACCGGCGAAGTAGCCGTGGATGGGCCAGTCGCGCAGGTAGAACTGGTCGTCCTTACGATACGGGAGCAGCTCCAGCAGGACCGGCAGCCGCTCCCCTTCCCGGTGCGGCGCCGGCTTGAAGTAGGTGACCGACAGCCGCACGCCGTCCTTCATCGTCAGCCAACCCCGCTCGACCTGCGGGGGCGCGGCCGCGTCGGGGCCGGCCAAGGCGGACCCGGCCACGGCCGCCAGCAGAACGACGCCGGCCAGCGACACCCCGGCCGTGTCCCGGATTCTTCGGGCGATGGTACGTCGGACGCCCTCAGAATCACCGACGGACGTCACTCCGTGTGCTCCTTCGACCTTGCCCTTCCCTGCCATCCTGAGTGCTCCTTCGAGGCTGAACGGGATACCTTCCTGAGTGCTGCTTCGAAGCTGGGCCCGGAAGGATCCCCCATGCGCCTGTCTACAACAAGGAGCGGCATGCCCGCAAGGACACCTCGGCGACGGCCGGTACCGTTCTTGTCAAGGTGGCCCTTGCCATTCTCCTGACCCTTGCCATTCTCCTGACCCTTGCCGGTCTCCTGACTCTTGCCATTCTCCCGACCCTGGCCGGTCTCGTGACCCTGGCTGTTCTTCCAGATAGGCGATGAGGGCACTCTGCTATCCTGCAAGGTGATCCCGGCGCCGGCTCCCGGCCGCGGCCAGGGCGTGCGCCATACGAAGTGGAGGTCGAGTTGAAGAGGCCCGTGGTCGACTACGACGCTTCGTGGAACGCCAAGGACAACGTCGGCAACTTCGTCCTGAAGCTGTCGGGGGGCAAGGAGGCCCAGTTCGAGGCCGACGACCCCATGGAGTTCATCGCCATCCTGAACCTGCTTCAGGGCGAGAAGACCGTCTTCGCTCAGCCGCCCTTCCTGACCACCAAGCCGTAGGGACGCCGCCTGGGCAGCCGTCACCTGGTGTCCGTTTTCGTCTCCTGGTGTCCTCTGGGGTGATCCTGATGTCCGTTTTCGTCGCCTGCGGCGGGCGTCTCGGCGGAGGAGCCCTTGGGCAGGCAGGCGGCGACGGCTAGCGCCCCCAGCATGATCACGCCGCTGGTCCAGTAAGGCGTGCGGCCGTAATGGCCGGCGTGCGCCAGCGCGTCGCGTGAGAGCAGCCAGCCGCCGAGCACCGGCCCCAGGATGCGCCCCAGGCTGGCCACCGACGACATCGAACCCAGAATCCGGCCCTGGTGGGCCGCATGCACGCTCTTCGAGGCCAGGCCGTTGAGGGTCGGCGTCATCAGGCTGTTGCCGATCGCGATCCCGGTGGTGGCCACGATCAGGATCGACACCGCCGACCCGAGCGGCAGCACGAACATGCTGGCAGCGAAGACGGCGGTCCCGGTGACCGCCAGCCCCTTCTCGCCGAAGCGCTCGACCAGGCGCCCCAGCAGGCCACCCTGGATCGCGGCCCCGATCACGCCGAGGAAGGCGAACATGTAGCCGGTGTGGACGGCGTCGAAGCCGAAGCGCTCGTTGGCGAAGAGGGCGTAGGTCCCGGTGAGCATGGCGAAGGAGAGGATGGCCAGGAAGTAGGTCACCATCACCCGCCCCAGCCGCCATCCCCCGGCCGCTCGCACCACCTCCACGGTGGAGACGCGGCGCTTTCCGGCGTGGCGCATCTCGGGCGGCAGGCTCTCCGGCAGCCGGAAATAGACGGCGACGGCGTTGGCGGCGGCCAGCACCGAGGCGAAGAAGAACGGGGCGCCCAGCGAGATCTGGCTGAGCACGCCCCCGATCGCCGGCCCGAAGATGAAGCCGAGCCCGAAGGCCGCCCCGATCAGGCCCATCCCGCGGGAGCGCTGCTCGGGGGGCGTCACGTCGGCGATGTAGGCCTGGGCCGTCGAGATGTTGCCTCCCGTGATCCCGGGGATGGCGCGGGCCACGAACAGCAGCCACAGCGCGTCGGCCAGCCCCATGATCAGGAAGCCGATGGCGGTGCCGAGGAGGCTCAGCAGCAGGACCGGCCGGCGGCCCACCCGGTCCGAGACCCGTCCCAGCACTGGGGCGAAGACGAACTGCATCGCCGAGTAGACGGCCAGCAGCAGCCCCACGGTGGTCTCGGAGGCACCGAACCGCTCCGCGTAGAGGGGCAGCACCGGGATGACGATGCCGAACCCCACCAGGTCGATGAAGATGGTGGTGAAGACGATGGCGATCGGCGAGCGCAGGCGACTGCCCTTCCCTCCAGGCCTCTGGGTGCCCTTCTCGCTCACCGCGGCAGCGTATCGGTCGCGGGGCCTCCTGTCCATCGGGCCGGACGCGAGGCGAAAGTCAAAAGTCTAGACCTGACCCCCACAGGCTTCGCTGGCGGGGGTGGTGGTCGGCGGCGGCGATCACCCGCTCGACCGGGTAGACGACCAGCGCGCCTGCGGGAACGGGTAAGTCCTTCGGCCCGGGCCACCCACGGGCCTCCCCGCGCAGCCGGTCGAGCTTGGCCTGCAGCTCGGGGCCTGCGGTCCGGCCACGGTAGCCCACCAGCGAGAAATCGGACCCCACCACGCGGTGGCACGGGACGATGGGGTAGAGCGGGTTCCGGGCCATCACCTGCCCCACCAGGCGGGCATCGGTGCGCGAGACCTGGGCCAGGTTCCCGTAGGAGGTCACGTAGCCGATCGGGATCGCGGCGGCCGCCTCCAGGAGCGCCGGCAGGGGCTCCTCGAGCAGCTCGCTCGCCAGCTCGAAGGTCTTGCCTTGCTCCCGGCCCGCCTCCAGCTCGCGCAGCATGGCGACGGTGCGATCGGTGAAGCTCGAGGCGGCCTCGATCGCCTGGCTGGCCTGGCCACGGGGAAGGCTCCGCCTCAGGAACCGGAGCGTCTCGGGACGGGTCCCGGCCACCGCGGTGGCCACCAGGCGCTCGCCGACGAAGGCCAGCCCGAACCACCGACCCTCGGCCTCGCTCAGGTGAAGCTGGATCACAAGAAACCCGGGGACACAATATAGGTTATTTAATCCGTATTGTGTCCCCGGGTTTCTGCCTGTGCCACAACGGCTATACTTTCGTAGCGAACCCGCTGGCACGAGGCGAGACGCTCGATGGAGCTGAAACAGCGCGAGCAACTGATCCTGGTCAAGATCATCTACTACGGCCCGGCCGTGGGTGGGAAGACGACCAACCTCCAGATGCTCCACGAGGGCGCCGATCCCGATCGGCGCGGCGACATGGTCTCCATCAACTCGGCCCAGGAGCGGACCATCCTCTTCGACCTCCTGCCCATCAAGGCCGCCAGCTTCCGAGGCTTCGAGCTGCGCCTGCAGCTCATCGCCATGCCGGGCCAGGCCATGTACGCGGCCACCCGCAAGCTGGTGCTGCGCGGGGTCGACGGCGTGGTGTTCGTGGCCAACTCGGCAGCGGACCGCTTCGAGGAGAACGTCAAGAGCTACCGCGAGATGGAGGCGAACCTCCGGGCCCAGCACCTGGAGCCCGCCTCCGTGCCCACGGTGCTGCAGTACAACAAGCGGGACCTTCCCCTCACCACCCCCATCGACGAGATGGACCGGGCCCTCAACCCCCGGCGGGTCCCGGCGATCCCGGCCGTGACCATCCAGGGCGAAGGCGTGCTCGAGACCTTCTCCGCCGTGCTCTGCCGAACCATGGAGAACCTCTCCGCTCACTTCCGGCTGCTGGCTCCTGAGCCGTCCCAGACGATGGAGGACTGGACGCGCCAGACGATCCTGGGCGTCTTCGGCAAGCCAACCCTGGCCCGCCGGGAGTCGGAGGACGCGCCAGAACCGGAGCTGGAGGTGGTCGACGACGCCGGCGAGGAGCTGGCGGGCCTGCTGGAGATCTTCTCGCCGAGCGCCCACGAGCCGACCATCCAGCGTTCGGTCAAGGTCACGCTGTCTCCCGACGCGGTGGCGATGGCGGGCCTGGGTCCCGACGCGCGCGCCAACGAGACCCTGGTCGAGTCCTACGCCCAGGCCTCGGTGAACCTCTCCCTCGAGCTCGAGTCGGTGCGCGACGAGCGGGACACGGCACGCCGTCGGGTGGACGACCTGCGCCAGACGTTGCTGGCGGTCGAGGCGCTGCTCTCAGGTCACCCGCGAGACGTGGCGCTACGCGCCGTCCTGGCCCGCATGGCCAAGGCCTGCGACTGCCGGGTGGCCAGCCTGCTCGGCGCTCGGGCCAACGGCTCGCTGGCGACGGTGACCGGCATCGGCGTGGCTCGCGATCTCTTCCTGACCAGCCCGGACGGACCGGGGCTGCTGCGCAAGCGATTCCTGCCCCAGCGGAAGCCCCGCCTCTTCGAGGCCACGGACGATCCGAGCCTCGCCGAGGTGCTGAAGGTCGCCACCCCGCCGTTCGCGTCGGTCCTGTGCGTGCCGCTGTGCAAGTCCCGGCTTCACGGCCTGGCGATGCTCTACTTCACGAGCGATGCCCGCAAGCCGACGCCCGCCATCCTCGAGCACCTGACGGCCATGGCCAGCCCCATCGCCACCGCCTTGGAGGTGCCCCGGCCCGCTCAGCGGCGGCCGGCGGCCTCGCAAGCGGGGGCGTGACCCAGCCGGCAGGCCTTCTGATAGAGGGCGAGGACGTTCGGCGGGGCGTTCCCCTCGCTCATCGCCTCGAGCGCCGCCGCCAGGGTGTAGCAGCCCAGGGCGCTGTCCCCCTCGCACCCGCGCCTCAGCAGCTCGCGGCCCTGGACCGGGTCCGCGGGGACGCCAAGACCGTCCATGTAGGCGGTTCCGAGGCGGGTGCACGCCACGGCGACCCCGGTGTTGCAGGCGCTCCGGTAACGCTCGGGATCGATGGGCGTCGGGCCCGGCTTCGGGGCGCCGGGATCCGTCGACCCGGCGTCGGCGCCGGTCGTAGGGGCGGGTGAGGGGCCCCGACGGCTCGCGGAGCCCGAGGTGAGCAGGGCGGCGATGCCGTAGCCGGCGAGCACCGCCACGCCGAACACGCCCAGCCGCTGCGGGCTCAGGAGCCCTCGACGTCGCCGCGGCCTGCCGACCCCAGGTGGAAGACGTGGGGGCCGCGGCGAGGGTGTCGCCTCGTCGGCCAGAAGCGCGGCGGCCGGCGGCGCTTCAGGGAGAGTCGGAGGCGGGCCAGGCTCGGCCTCGACCGAGGGGGCCGGGGCACGGCCTTTCGCCGGCGGCGCGACGTGCCCGGCACCGGATCGGCGCCGCGCCAGGCTACCGGCCGGGACGGCTGGCTTCACCGGGATCGGTGGGGGGAGCTGCGCCGCCAGCTCGGCCACTTCGCGGGCCCGCTGCCAGGCATCGAGCCCGGCCCGCCAGACCATGGCATCGCCCGGATCCGGTCGCCCGACGAGGACGCCCAGCAGGTCGTCGAGGGTCAGCGGTCCCTGGCTGGCGCCGGCCTCGGCCACGTGCCAGACGGGCTGGGCCAACAGGCTCTCGAGGACCTCGGGCACCTCGCCGGCGGCGGCCCAAGCCGGCAGCCCGTCCCGCCACACCAGCACCTCTCGGGGTGCCCCCCGGACCGCGAGGGCCTTCGCGAGCTGCTCGAGCGAGTGGGGGCCGTGCTGCTGGGCTTCCTCGGCGTAGAACCACACGCGCTCGTCCAAGACGGCTCCTCCGGGCCCATCACCGGGCGCCGCGCTCAGTCTGCTCCGAGTCGACCGTCGCCGGCAAGGAACCCCGCCCAGCCAGCGGCCGACCGCCTCAGGCGCTCGGGTCGGCCGGCAGGCGGGTCAGGATCCCGGCCACACGGAACGCCCACAGCGTCTTGAGCACGTCGAAGTCGGCCAGCGCCGACTCTCGACACAGGGCCCCAGCCGGCTGCGGCTCCTTGAACTCGAGAAGCGCCCGCTGCTGGGGCGAAAGGGTCAGCGGCCCGAGGCGCGACTCGAGATCGCTGGCGGGCAGGTACCGGGCATCGAGGCCGCCGACACCGCGCACCACGCGGCTCCAGGCGTCGATGCCGCGGATGCCGCCCAGGACCACCTCGGGCAGGGTCATCTCGAGGGTGATCGCCTCGTGGGCCTCGAGCAGACCCTCGCGGAGCTGGTACGAGCCGTCCACCCATCGGAACAGGCCGAAGGTGATGGCGCGGATGTGGTCCGTGACCACCTCCACCTGCTGATAAGGACCGATCGCCTCCAGGTCGACCAGGGCCTCCCCCAACCTCACGCGCCGCTCGCGAACCGCCTGGCTCCCCTTCTCGTACTGCTCGAGGGTGATGCGACCTCGGGTCACGAGCAGCTCGCCCATGCGCTCGTCCGGGTCGGAGGTGGTGGCGAAGACGATCCGCCCCTCCTCGAAACGCAGCGTCTTCTCGACCCCCTCCCGCAGTAGCGCGAGGACGCCCGTGAAACCACGCTCGTGGAGCTGCTGCAGCAGCTCGGGAAGGGTGAGGTCTTCCAGGGGATGCAGGGGCCAGTCCTGGGCCTTGGCGGATGCCGAGCCGGCGCTCCCGGTCGCCTTCTCGACCCCAGGGGCAGAGGTCGCGCCAGCCGGATGCGCCGGCGGCGCCTCGTCCTTCCACACGGTGGGAATGTCGTAGGGGTTCTCCAGCTCGAAGGACTCCTCGGCGTCCACCAGCGGGATGGGGGGCAGGTCCTCATCCGGGCCCCTCCGCTCCCAGGCCGCCTCTTCGTCGACGCGGGCGGGCTCGGCCCCCACCTCCGCCTGCGGCTCAGCCGTGGCCCCGACGTCCTCCGACGACGGCGGCTCGGCAGCCGAAGCCTCTCCGGCTGCCTGCTTCTGTGGGGCGGGGGCGGAGGCGGAGCTGATCCGGTCGCGCAACCAGTCGTTGTCCGGATCCATCGCCAGCCCGGATCGATACTGCTCGAGGGCCTCCTCCGTGCGACCCATCCGCTCCAGGCACTCGCCCAGCGCGCGCCGGGCCAGGGCGCTCTCGGGCTGAGCCGCCACCACCGGCTCCAGCACCGAGCGGGCCGAGGCGAGGTCGCCGCGCTCGGTCAGAGCGCGTCCCATGGTCACGCGAGCCATGATGTAGCCGGGGTGCTTCTTGAGCCCCTCCCGACACACCCGGATCGCCCCCTCGAGATCTCCCTCCTTGCGCAGCTCCTCGGCGAGCTGGGCGAACACCCGGGAGTTGAGGGCGTAGGCCTCGCGCAGCTTGGCGATGAAGGGGTTCTCGAGGTCGGCGGGGGCGGCCTCGGCGGCTCGAGGAGCGTCGGCCGGCGGGGCCGCAGCCCCGGCTCCCGCCGGTGGGGCGACCTTGGGCTCGGGTCTCTTCTCGGCGCCTGAGGGTGCGGCCGCCCTGGACGCGGGCTTCTTCTCGACGCCCGACGCCGGGGCTTTGGCCGGCGCAGGCTTGGCCCCACCACCTGCCCGTGGCACTGCGCTGGGCGCGGGCGCCACCGCGATGGTCGGCGGGGGCGCGCTGGGTGCCGCCCGCGCTTCGACGCGGGTGGGTGGCGCCTCCTTGGGCGTCTCCGATGCCCCGGTCGAGTCCGGCGGCACCGGGGCCTTCGGCCTCGCGCCGGTGGCCTCGGCAGCCCCCGCCTTCGCTGCCGCACCGCCGGGGGATCCCGGACGAAGCTGCTGGACGATCTCCGGGACGGCATCGGCCCGAGTCCACTCGTCCATGCCCTGGCGCCAGACGAGGGACGTCGGGGAGATCTGCCCGCTCCTCAACTGCTCGAGGAGCTGCTCCAGGGGGACGGGCCCCCGGGGTTGGTCGTCGGCGGAGTAGAACCAGCGTGCGCTGCTCATACCGGTCGCTCGCAGGCTTCTCGAGCGAGAAGCTCGAGTCGGCGGTCATTCTATGTCAGAAGCGTCGCGCCCGGGGGTCTCACCGACGGCGCCCGCGCCCGGGTCCTTCCGACGGCGCCGCGCCCGGACCCTTCCAGCGCCCTAGTCCACGTATCCCAGCGCTCGGAGGCGCTCGAGGGCGGTGGCGTCGAGGTCGATCCGCTGTCGGTCTCCGGCGAAGCGCGGAAGGGCGGACTCGATCTCCGCATAGATCCGAGCCAGCGCGTCCACCCGCTCCGGCTGCTGCGCCGAGAGGTCCTCGAGCTCGCCACGGTCGGAGCGGCGGAACAGCAGCGGTCCCCCCGGCTCGCGGGAAACCAGCTTCCACTCGCCGTCGATCACCGCCCTCAGCAGCTTGTCCTGGCCGCTCTCCGCGGCTCTGCGCCGGGTGTGGGCCAAGAGCGGTCGGGACGGCAGCCGCTGGCCCTCGAGCAGGGGCAGCAGGCTGCGCCCGGTGGTCGCGGGGTCGGGCTCCAGGCCGGCGATGTCGCGCAGCGTCGGCAGCAGGTCGACGTGGCTCACCGCCTCCTCCACCCGGGCGCCGGCTTTCCACCGGTTCGGGAAGGCCAGGAGCAGCGGCACGTTCATGATCGGGGCGTACAGGCTGTGGCCGTGGCCCCAGGAGCGGTGCTCGCCGAGCAGCTCCCCGTGGTCTGCGGTGACCAAGGTGAGCGCCCGGTCCTCCCAGCCGAGCGCCTCGGCGGCCTTCTGGAGGTGGGCGTCGACGTAGGCGATCTCGCTGTCGTAGGCCACCGCCCGCCGGTCGGACTCCGGGTCCTTGAAGCGCTTGAACCAGGGGCGCTTCTCTACGTAGGGCCCGTGCGGGTCCATGAAGTGCAGGTAGAGGAACGATCGTGGCTCGGCGAGAAGCGCCGGCCGCCACTCCAGGAGCTTCTCGTAGATGAAGCGTGCGTCCTTCTGGTAGGCGAAGCTCTGGAAATGATCGAAGCCCGCCGCGAAGCCGAGCTCCCCGACGATGTTGGGGTTCTCGGTGATGCCGTAGGTGGCGTAGCCGGCCGCCTTCATCGCCTCCGGCAGCGTGACCAGGCCTTCCGGGATCCGGTTGAGCTCCACGCTGGCATCGTGGGCCTGCATCCTCTCGGTGGCGTGAACGCCCGTGATCAGGCCGTGCTGGAACGGATAGACCCCGGTGAAGATGGAGGCGGTGGCGGGACCGGTCCAGGCCGCCGTCGAGTAGGTCGCGTCGAAGACCACTCCCCGCTCGGCCAGTCGGGTCAGGAAGGGCGCGGTCTCCTTGCCGTAGCCGTAGACGGGCAGATGGTCGCGGCGCAACGTGTCGATGACGACGAAGACGATGTGATCGGGAGGCGGGATCCGTCGTGGCGAGCAGCCCGAGGCGGCGAGCAGGGTCGAGACGAGGGCGGCGGCCCAGGCGCTGGCGCGAGGTCTCATCGTCGCCCAGTCTTTCATCGCCGACCCGCGGGGTCAACGAGAGGGCCCGTGCCGAGGCCGCCCCGGCTGGCGGCGAACCCTTGGAGGCCTGCTTGGCTCCAACCGTACAGGAGGGCGAGATGACGCCAATCGAGCTGACGGCCAACGACTTCGAGAAGACGGTCTCCGGCGACGGCATGGTCCTGGTGGACTTCTGGGCCCCCTGGTGCGGGCCGTGCCGGGCGTTCGGCCCGATCTTCGAGAAGGTCGCCGAAGCCCACCCCGGGATCACCTTCGCCAAGGTCAACACCCAGGAACAGGAGGAGCTGGCCGCCGCTCTCGGCATCTCGTCGATCCCGACGCTGATGGCCTTCCGCGACGGGATCTTGGTCTACGCGCAGCCCGGCATGGTCCCGGCCTCGGTGCTCGAGGAGCTGATCCGGCGGGTGGGTGAGCTGGACATGGAGGACGTGAGACGCCGGATCGCCGCCGAGAGCTCGCAGAGGGCGCCCGAGGCCAGCGTCGGCGCCACCGCCTGACCGGGGCGGCCGGCCTCCGGCGGCCCCGCACATCGCCCGGAGCGCGTTGTCGATACCGCTGCCACGGGCGGCTACGCAGAGGGTCGGGTCGCCTCGAGCAGCCGGGCTCGCTTTGGCTCGGGAAATCGCTCGATGGCGTAGCGGACCGTGGTGCGCGGCATCCTGGGGCCTTCGGCCCTGAGGAATCGCTCCAGGCGGGGCATGTCGGTCTTGCCCGCCTCGCGCAGCATCCAGCCCACTGCCTTGTGCATCAGATCCTCGCGGTCGCCGAAGAGCCGCGAGGCGACGTCGTAGGCCGTGTCCAGGTGCTTCCCGTGGCGGGCCAGCGGCACGAAGGTCACGGCCGCCCCGCGGCGTAGCCACATGTTGGGTGAGCCGGAAAAGGCCACCACCTGAGGGAGGATCTCGGGGTGGCGCTCGACGAGGGGCGCCAGCACCGACGGGGCCAGGTTGTCCACCAGCGCCCAGTTGTCGCACGAGCTCTGGAGCCAGCGGCGGATGTCCTTCAGCAGCTCGGGACCGGCCTCCTCGACGAAGGCCGCCACCACCTGGTAGCCGAACCCGCGCGGCTCCAGGTGGGGGTCCCGGACCATGGCGTTGCAGAAGACGACCGCCTCGCGCAGGGTCCACGACCCCTTGACCCGCGCCAGCAGCTCCTTGACCAGCGCCCTCGAGGAGGGGGCGTCGAGGCCGTAGACCTCGACCGGCTCCTTGAAGTAGCGCTGGGCGGACGCCGCCCTCTTCGGGTCCGCTCGTCTCTTGAGCTCCGCGAGCACCTCGTCGGCGGCACGGCGCGGCGAGAGCTTCTCCGGCGGCTTCTTGGGGGCCATGCTCAAAAACCCGGGGACACAATACAGGTTATTTAATCCGTATTGTGTCCCCGGGTTTCTAGCGGCTGCGGTCGAGGATCGTGTAGACGACGGGGATGACCACCAGGGTGAGGAGGGTGGAGACGATCAGGCCGCCCATCACGGTCAGCGCCAGCGGGGCGCGCAGCTCGCTCCCCTCGCCGTGGCTGATCGCCATCGGCAGCAGGCCGAGGACGGTGGTGGCCGTGGTCATCAGGATCGGCCGCAGCCGCACCTGGCCCGCCTGCCGCAGCGCGGCCAGCTTCTCGAGCCCCTTGGCACGGAGCTGGTTGGTGTAGTCGATCAGCACGATGGCGTTGTTGACGACGATCCCGGCCAGCAGGATCACGCCGATCAGCACCACCACGCTGAGGGTGACCCGGAACAGGACCAGGGTCGCGATCACGCCGATCAGGGAGAAGGGGACCGAGAACAGGATCACGAACGGGTGCAGCAGGGACTCGAACTGGGAGGCCATCACCAGGTAGACCATGAAGACCGCCAGCAGGATGGCGAAGCGCATGCTCCGGAAGGAGGTCTCCATCTCCTGCCGCTGGCCGCCCAGGTTGAAGTCGAAGCCAGCCGGGAACGTCATCTGATCCAGCGCCTTCTGGATCTCCTCGGAGGCGCTGCCCAGGTCACGGCCGTCCAGGTTGGCGGTGATCAGGGCCATCCGCTCGCCGTTGGCGCGGCGGATCTCGGCCGGCCCCAGCTCCTCGGTCACATCGGCCACCGACGACAGCGGGATGGCGGTGGAGCCCGACTGGGCCACGGTGAGGTTGCGCAGGCTGTCGGCGCTGTCCCGGTACTGCTCCTGGGCCCGGAGCCGGATGTCGATGGTCCGGTCCTCGCGGGTGATGTCGGTGACGATGTCGCCGAGCACCTTGGAGCGGACCACGCCGGCCACCTGCTGGACCGAGAGCCCGAGGGTCGCCAGCCGCTCGCGGTTGAAGCGGATCTGAAGCTCGGGGTTCCCCCCTTCCGTGGAGGACTTCACGTCCACCAGCCCCGGGATCCGCCTGAGCCGCGTGACCGCCTCGCTGGCCAGGCGATCCAGCAGCTTCAGGTTGTAGCCGCGGACCTCCAGCTCGATCGGGGTCTTGAAGCTGAAGTAGGAGGGGCGCCCGAACAGGTAGGCGTAGTCGCCGTCCCGCTCCAGGTCGGGCCGGAGGGCGTTCATCAGCGCGGTCTCGCGCTCCCTCGAGCTGGGCGGCTTCACCCGGAGGGTGAGCTGGGAGAGGTTCTCGCGCAGCTCGCCGGCGATCCCGCCCTGCTGCCGGGAGGTGCCGGCGATCCCGTAGACCAGGGTGACCCCGTCGAGCTTCATGGCGGCCCGCTCCAGGTTGGCCAGACGGCGCGCCGTGACGTCCAGGCGGGTCCCGGGAGGCAGCTCGGCGTCGACGAAGAACTCCCCCTGGATCAGCTCCGGAACCAGCTCGCTTCCCAGCGTCGGGAGGAGCGCCAGGCTGGCCAGGAACAGCAGCACCGTCACCCCCAGGGTCAGCGCCCGTCGGGCCAGCACCCAGTCCAGGAGCCGCGGGTAGACGTCGCGCACCCAGCCGAGGCCGCGGTCGAAAGCTCGGAACGGGATCGCCATCAGCAGGCCGGCGACCACGCCGACGCCATGGGCGATCACCTTCAGCAGCCGAGCGCCGCCCAGGGCGAGGCGGAAGAAGAACCGCCCCAGCGGGCCCTGGGGTGTCGTCTGCTCCTCCCGGTGGAGCTGGCGCGAGGCGAGCATGGGGATCACGGTGAGCGCCACGATCAGCGAGATGGAGAGCGAGTACGCCACCGCCAGGGCCTGGTCCCCGAAGAGCTGGCCAGCCACCCCTTCCACGAACACGATCGGCACGAAGACGCAGACCGTGGTCATGGTGCTGGCGGTGACCGCCTGGCCCACCTCGCCGGCGCCGAGGCGGGCCGCCTCCACGATCCCCATCCCCTCTTCTCGCTTCCGCTGGATCGACTCGAGCACCACGATCGAGTTGTCGACCAGCATGCCGATCCCCAGGCTCAGGCCGCCCAGCGACATGATATTGAGCGAGATGTGGGAGCCGTACATCAGCAGGAAGGTGGCGATCACCGAGATCGGGATCGAGACCGCGATGATGACGGTGGCCCGGAGGTTGCGCAGGAACAGCGCCAGCACCAGCACCGCCAGCAGGCCGCCGATCAGCGCGCTCTGCAGCACGTCCTCGACCGACTGGCGGATGTAGCGCGCCTGGTCCGTGATCGGGGTCAGCTCGAGGTGTCGCCCGGCGGAGCGCAGCCGCTGGCGCACCGCGTCGAGCTGGGAGGTGACCTGGTCGACCACGGTGACCGTGTTGGTCCCCCCCTCCTTGTAGATGGCCACCTCGACCGCCTCGCGGCCGTTGATCCGGGTGATCACCTCGCGCTGCTTGTGGCCGCGGACGATCTGGGCGATGTCCTTGAGGCGCACCGCGCCCTGGCCGGTGTTGTCGACGATGATGTCGTCGAGGTCCTGGGCCCGCCGGATCTCCATGATGGTGCGGACCGTGTACTCGGCCTGGCCGTCCTGGAGCCGCCCGCCGGTGAGGTTGACGTTCTCCTGGGCCAGGCGGGTCACCACCTGGTCCGCGGTGAGCCCCAGGCTGGCCAGCCGCCGCTCGTCGATCTCGACCTGGATCTCCTCCTCCAGGCCGCCGGCCACGATCGCGGCTGCCACCCCATCCACCCGCTCCAGCAGCCGCTTGACCTCACGCTCGGCGATCAGGCGCAGGCGCACCAGCTCCTCGTCTCCGGTGAGGCCGATCCGCATCACGGGGTCGAGGGAAGGATCGTAGCGGAGCAGGATCGGCCGCACCGCCTGCTCCGGGAGCTGGAGCAGGTCGAGCCGCTCACGCACGTCGAGGGCGGCGAAGTCCATGCTGGTGCCCCACGCGAACTCCAGCGTCACGTCGCTGCGATCGGCCCGGGAGCTGGAGGTGACGGAGACCACGCCGTTGACGACGCCGACCGCGTTCTCCACCGGTCGAGTCAGCAGCGTCTCGATCTCGGCAGGGGCGGCGCCCTCGAGCTCGGTCCGCACGGTGAGCGAGGGGTAGGAGATGTCGGGCAGCAGGTCGACGGCCAGGCCGCGGAACGCTACCAGGCCGAAGATGATGCCGGCCAGGGCGAAGACCGTCACCGTGACCGGCCGACGGGTGGAGAAGTCGACGATCTTCATGATGAGAGCTTCCGCAGCGCGACCAGGGTCGACGCGCCGCGTGAGCGCCAGCGGCGGCGCGAGAAGGGGCGCCCGGAGCGCACGATGCCGGCCACTAGGAACCCGAGCCGCGGGGGCCGCCCCAGCCGGCGGGTCGACAGGAGAGCTGCTCCGGCGAGCCCTGCCGCGGCTGGCAGGTGCCCTTCATCTCGCCTCGGGGCGTGGTGAAGGCGCAGGCGTCTCCCTCCGCCTTGTCCTGGCAGGCCGAAAGCGCCTGCGGGGGAGGACCCCACCCTCCCGGGCCCTGGCGAGGCGGAGCGCCGGCCGTGTCGGCGGCCGCGGGCGGTCGGCCCTGACCTCCGGCGGCGGGCCCCTCGGCGGACGTGGCCCGCTCGGCCACCGCCGGGGCGGGGCCAGTCGGCGCCGCGCCGGGACCAGCCAGCACCTGGATCGGCGTACCGTCGCTGAGCCCGTCCTGGCCCACGGTGATCACCCGGTCGCCGGCCTCCACGCCCGAGAGGACCTCGACCCGATCGGCCTCCTGGAAGCCGAGCTTCACTGCCCGACGGGCGGCCACGTCACCGATGGCCACGTACACGGTGTCCCCCAGGCTCTCCAGCGAGAGCGCCGACTTGGGGATGGTCAGGGCGTCGTCGTGTCGGTCGACCTCGAGGTAGACGCTGGCGAACATGCCGGGCCGCAGCTTCTCGCGCCCCTGGACCACGAGGGTGACCCGGATGGTCCCGGTGGTGGCATCTACCACCGGGCTGATCCGACCCACCTGGGCCGGGAAGCGCTCTTTGGGCCACGCCTCCACCGTCAGGTAGGCGCCCTGCCCCTTGTGGAGGCGCGACAGCTCCTTCTCCGGGACCTGGATCTTGCACAGCAGCGGGTCGAAGTCGGTGATCCGGAACAGCACCTGGCCCGGCGTCACGTTGTCGCCCAGCTTGACGGTGCGGTTCACGACCACAGCGCCGAAGGGCGCCTTGATCTCGGTGAAGCCGAGCTGGACCTTCCGGTCGAGCAGGGTGGCCTCGGCGGACTCCCGGGCGGCCGTCGCGGCATCGTAGTCGGCCTGGCTGATAAGCTGCTGGGCGAACACGTCCTTGGCCCGCCGGTAGGCCCGCTCGGCCTCCCGGAGCGCCACCTCCGCGATCTTCACCTGGACGTGCAGCTCGGTCGGGTCGATCCGGGCCATCACCTGGTCCTGGGCCACCTTTCGCCCTTCCTCGGTGAGCAGCTCCACGATCGGCCCCTGGGCGCGAGCCACGATGTCGACGTCGTTCTCGGCCTCCAGGGTGCCGTTGGTCTCGATGTAGGCGGAGACCGGTTGTCGGCTGACGGCCGCCACCTCGACCGGGACCGCCGCCGAATCGCCACCCCCGGGGCCCTGGCCCCACGCCCCGGCCCCGGCACCGCCCGGTGCCGCGCCGCCCGGGTCGTCGGGGTTCCCGCCGCAGCCAGAAAGCGCCAGGGCCAATATCAGGGCGGCCATCGCCGCCAGTCGTTCAACGTGTCTCGTGTGCATGTTCCTTTTCGATCGAGGCCGCTCGCACGACCCGGCCGAAGAAGACGGCCAGGTCGTCCATGAGGGAGTAGAAGGTGGGGATGATCACCAGGGTGAGCCCGGTGGAGGTGGTCAGCCCCCCCAGGATCACCAGGCTGATGGGCGCCCACTGGGCGGCCCGCCCCTCGGGCTGTCCCAGGACGCCGGGGAACAGTAGCGGCGCCACCATCGGCATCAGCCCCAGGATGGTGGTGAGGGTGGTCATCAGGATCGGGCGCAGGCGATGCCGGCCGCCCAGGACGATGGCGTCGCTGCGCGACATCCCTTGGGCGCGCAGGTGGTTGATGTGGTCCACCAGGACGATGGCGTTGTTGACGACCACGCCGAGCAGGATGATCAGGCCGATGTTGGTCTCGCTGGTCATCGTCTGGTTGGCCAGCCGCAGCGCGATGCCGACGCCGATGAAGGCGAAGGGGATCGAGAGCATGATGGTGAGCGGCTGGATGAAGCTCTCGAACAGCGCCGCCATGATCAGGTAGACGAGCAGCAGCGCCAGACCCAGCGCCACCGCGGCGCCGGAGAGATCCTGCTGGGCGAAGCGCACCCACCGGCCGAACTCCCACTGGTAGCCCGGTGGGAGCTTCACCGAGGCCAGGATCTGCCGGACCTCTCCCATCATCCGGAACGAGGTGGTCCCGGAGACGGTGTTGGCGGTGACGTCCAGCTCGGGGAGGCGGTTCTCGCGCTCGATGGTGCGCGGGCCGCTCTCGACCGTGAAGTCGGCCAGCGCCCCGATCGGCTGGCTCCCGGTGCTGGCCGCCACCGGCAGGGTCTTGAGCTGGTCGAGGGTACGCCGGTCCTGCTCCCGGAACTGGACCACCATCTCGACCTCACGCTCGTCGGTACGGATCTGGCTCACCGGCCGGCTGGTGAGGGCGCTCGACACCGTCGCCGCCACCGCCTGGCTGCTGAGGCCGGACTGCTCGGTGCGGGCTCGCCGGGGGCGCACGTGGATCTCCTGGTCGCCGCTGTCGAGCGAGGTATCGACGTCCTTGACCCACGGGAGCTCGCCCAGAGCGGAGGCGACCTTCTTGGCCACCAGCTCGAGGACGGCGATGTCGTCGCCGTGCACCTCGAGGCTGATCCCCGAGGACATCCCGCCCCGCCCCTGGGACTGGGCGATCCGGAAGTCGACCCCGGCCTTCTTCGGCATCAGCCGCCGGACCTCGTCCTGGATCTCCCGGGTGCTGCGCTTCGACTGGTCCTCGTCCTTCAGGAAGACGTCGAACTCCTGGTGCCCGCGCCAGCCGCCGCGGGAGCGGCCGCTGCTGCGGTTGTACTCGTAGGCGATGTCGGCGATCTCCAGCTCCTCCCGGCGCGCGCTCAGGATGCTCCGCACCTCCTCGAACAGCGCCGCGGTCTGCTCCAGCGAGTAGTTGCGCGGGGTGTCGACGTTGATCCGCACCTGGCGCTCGATCGAGTGGGCCCCGAGGCTCCGCTCGATCCCGGAGAAGAGGTAGTAGGAGCCCCAGAGGAAGAAGGCAATGGAGAGCAGGAACAGCGGGCGGTGGCGGAGCGTGAAGCCGAGCATGCGGCCGTAGAAGTCCGACAGCCAGTCGATCAGCGCCGAGCGACGGCGGCTCTCCCCCGCCAGCAGGAACGCGGCCACCATCGGCACCACGGTGAGGGCCACCAGCAACGAGGCGAACATCACCACGCACACCGTCACCCCCAGGTCGGTCATGAACCGCATCAGGCCGCCGCCCGACGAGGAGACGAAGATCAGCGGGATGAAGACGCACATGGTGGTGGCGGTGGAGGCGATGATCGCCAGCGCCACCTCGCTGGTGCCGCGCAGGGCGGCGGTGCGGGCGTCCTCGCCCAGGTCCTGGACGTGGCGGAAGATCGACTCGATCACCACCACCGAGTTGTCGACCAGCATCCCCAGCGCCAGCATCAGGCCCATCAGGCTCATGATGTTGATGGTGATGGTCGACAGCCCTCCCTGGCGCATCAGGTAGAGGATGGCGAAGGTGAAGACCACGCTGATGGGTATCGCCAGCGCCACCAGCAGAGTGGTGCGGACCTTGCGCAGGAAGAGGAAGAGGAAGATCACCGCCAGCAGGCCACCGACGGTCCCGGCGTCGCGGAGCTGCCCCAGCCCCTTGCGCACGTCCACCGAGGAGTCCCGGTAGACGCGGGTGTGGAGCCCCTCCGCCTCGGGGAGCCGGTGGATGGCGAGAAGCTCGGCCTTGACCCGGTCGGCCACCGCCAGCAGGTTGGCGGTGGAAGCCTTGAACACCTGGACGGTGAGCGCCTCGCTGCCGTTCAGGAAGTTGAACTCGTCCTGGCGCGGGAAGCTGTAGCTGACGTCGGCGACGTCGCCCACGGTCAGGCCGGTCTGTCCGATCGGCTGGTGACGGATCTCGTCCAGACTCTGGAACTCACCTACCGAACGCACCAGCAGGCGCCGCGGCCCCTCTTCGATGTAGCCGCCCGACTCGGTGACGTTGGCGGCGCGCAGGGTCTGGGCGATCTGTCGCACGTCGAGCCCGTGCGCCTGGAGCCGCGAGGGGACCAGGTCGACCCGGACCTGGGCGTCCAACAGCCCCCGCACCTCCACCTGGGCCACGCCCTCGAGACGCTCCAGCCGCCGCTGGATGACCTCCTCGATGAAGCGCTGCAGGCGGTCCTTGGGCCAGTCGGCGCTCACGTGGAAGCGCAGCACCGGGAGGTCCTGGCTCTGGAAGCGCCGGACGAAGACCTGGCGCAGGTCGCTGGGCAGAAGCGCGCGGGCACGGTCGACCCGGTCCCGGACCTCGACCGCCGCCAGGTCCATGTCGGTGCCTTCCAGGAAGCTCACGCTGACGCTGCCGTCGCCGGCGGAGGCGCGGGCGCTGAGGGTCTCGATGCCGTTGATGGTCCCGAGGGTGTCCTCAAGCGGCCGGACGATCCGGCGCTCGGTCTCGTCGGGAGAGGACGAGGGGTAGGGGGCGTAGACCCAGATGTTCGGGGACGAGAAGCTGGGCAGGAACTCCAGGGGCAGGCGGGTCAGCGACACCCAGCCCAGCACCAGGACGCCCACCACGATCATGCCCATGGTCACGCGGCGCTCGACCGCGAATCGGGCGATCGGGTTGATCCGGATCTTGTGGTCTCTCTCGTCCATACCCTGGAGGCCAGATTAGCCCAGAAACCCCGCCCTCCGGCGGCCGGTTGCACCTTTTCACCAACCGGCGGCCGGCGCTTACATTGGACCACGGACGAAGGCGAAGGTTTAGTCGAGGGGCGGCCGCGGGCGGCCGGCGGTGGAGGCCCGCTCAGGCGTCGCTGACGGTGCGGTCCCGTCCGGTCTCCTTGGCCTGGTAGAGGGCGGCGTCGGCCCGGGCCATCAGCTCCCGCATCGCCTCGGCCACGTCGCCGCGCGGCACGGCGAGGGCGGTGGCGGCGCCGATGCTCACCGTCAGCCGCAGGTCCGGCTCCTCCTCGAGCCGGAGCGCCCGGATCACCCGGTGGAAGCGGTCGGCCGCCTTCACCGCCGCCGCCGAGTCGGAGTGGGGCAGGATGACGCAGAACTCCTCCCCGCCGATCCGGGCCAGGGTGTCGCCCACCCGCACGATCCGGCTGAGCAAGCGGGCCAGCTCCTCGAGCACCCGGTCCCCGGTGGGGTGGCCGAAGCGGTCGTTGATGGCCTTGAAGCGGTCGAGGTCCATCACCAGCAGGGAGAGGGGGGCCTCACGTCGCTCCGCCCGCTTCAACTCCGCCGGCAGCACGGACTCGACGTGGCGGCGGTTGAAGAGGCCGGTCAGCGGGTCGCGCAGGGCCTGGTCCTGGGCGGCGCCGAGGGCGGCGGCCAGCGCCCGCTCGGTGCGCTTGTTGCCCGAGTTGTCCTGGACCACCAGCACCACGTGGGGCTCGCCGCCCAGCCGAACCCCCCGAGCCGCGATGGCGATGTCCAGCGTTCCCGAGGGCGTGTTCAGGGCCAGCTCGCGACGCTGGTCGAGGGAGGCGACGTCACCCTCCATCGACGCCAGGATCAGGCGCTGCAGGTCCTCGAGCTCGGGGCCCGCCGGAAGCCCCTCGAAGTACTGGCTGGCGGCCGGCAGCTCGCGGCCGAACAGCTCCGCCTCCGCCGGGTTGGCCAGCACCACCCGCCCCTCGCGGTCGAGCAGCACCAGGCCGACCGGGAGCATCTGGAACAGCTCGGCGAGACGGCTCGCGTCGGAAGGCTCGGTCGGCATGGACCCGGCCGCACATTGCCAGATGTGGCGGGGCAACGCAACGGAACCATCGCTAGGCTCAGGATGACCTGGTCTCGTTACACCAGTCGTCGCAGGGTGAGGCGGACCTGGCGTCTCTCGCCGTCCCGAGCCACCACCAGGCTCACCTCCGCGCCCGCGTGCCTGAAGAGCTCCATCACCTCGAAGAAGTCCCAGTCCGCCGCGGCGCGACCGTCGATGGTGAGGACCCTGTCGCCGACCTTCAGGCCGGCGTCGCTGGCCGGGGAGTCGTCGATCACCCGATCGATGGCCAGGCCGCCCGTCGAATCGGGGAGGAGATCGAGCCCGGTCATGTCGTGCTCGAACGGCCTCGCGAAGCCGCGGTTGGGCTGGACCAGCAGGCGCTGCCTCTGGAGGTCGAAGACGAGGTTGAACCGTGAGAGCAGGCCGAGGCCGATCATCGCCTCGCTGTGGGCGCGGGGCCCACATCACGCTGTTGCCCGAGCTCGACGGCGTGACCACCGCGGTCTGGTCGGTGAGCTCGACGCCGGGGAAGCCCACCGTGATGCCGGACGCGGTGCGGGGGTCCAGGCCCGTGTCCTCTTCGCCGCCGGGCGGCGAAGCGGGCGATGGATTCTTCGCATCATCGGCGGCAGCGGCCGCCGGCGACGCCAACATTCCTACCAGCACGGCAACGACGATCGGCCTCATGGAATGCCTATGCCAGAAAGGGCCGGGCAAACGCCGGCGGCGGAGTCGGCCCCGCATCTGGCGACAGGCCTCTTGCCCTGAGGCGCGGATCTACTGGCGCGCCGGCTCCAGCGGAGGTTCTGCGATGGGGGCCGCCTCCACGACCAGGGGGGTGACGGACGACGCGGGTGCGGGTGGCGTGTACGACTCGAGGTCCGCCGAGACCGAGCCGATCGCCACCTTGGTGCGGATCCTCACCGGAATCCGCCGGTCGTCGTCGGTGAACCAGATCTTGAGCCGGCCCTTCTTGACGAACAGGCCGGTCCCCTCCTGCAGAAGCGGCTCGATGATCACGGTCGGCACCCGCCGGCCCAGCGGCTCGGGGAGGTCGAGGCGGTCCCGGCCCAGGAAGCGCAGACCCAGCTCGTAGCGTTTGCCGTTGTCGAAGAGCGGCAACGTCATCTCGTCGTCCTCCGAGAAGCCGCGCCGGCGGGCCTCGAAGAGCGCCGAGAGGACGTCCAGGGCGCAGGGTCCGACCTCGAAGAAGCGCTGCTTCACCTTGCAGTCGTCCACCTCCGCCCGGCCGGAAACCCGGTCGAAGATCACCCGCTGGTCACGGTGGGCACGCCCTTCGTTGAGCTGCTTGACGATGGCCAGCGAGCAGCCTCCCGCCGGGTCCCAGGTGGCCACGGTCCGGTCGCGGACCCGGAAACGGAAGAGCCAGGCGAAGAAGCCCTCGCTGCGCGCCTCGGCCACGAACTGCATCGCCGGCTCGCCTCCGTGCTCTGCAGGGAGCACGCTCAAGGTAGCGCGGCCAGCCAGCAGATGAAGGTAGGTGAAACGCAGCGTGAGCTGCTCGCCGGGCCCGAACGGAAACGCCTCGGCTCCGATCGGCGGAGCCGCAATGCCGAGGGCCAGGGCGGCGAGGCCGAGGCGCCTCCGGAACGCCGGGCGGGTCATGACTTCCAGGAGGCTCACGACTTTCGGGGGGTCACGGCTTGAAGTAGTCCGGCTCGCGGCCCGGCTTCCACTTGATGTTGCAGCCGATGCTGGGGGTCTGCTCGGCGGCCACCGGCTTTCCGGCCAGGACCGCGTCCAGGGCCGCCCGCAGGTCGGCGCCGGTCACCGGCACGTCGTTGCCGGGACGAGCGCCGTCCATCTGCCCGCGGTAGACCAGCTTCCGCTGGCGGTCGAAGAGGAAGAAGTCCGGAGTGCAGGCGGCACGATACCGCTGGGCCACCTCCTGCGTGTCGTCCACCAGGTAGGGGAAGTCGTAGCCGACGGCCTTGGCCTCCTCGGCCATCTTCTCCGGGCTGTCGTCGGGGTGGGTGGCGGCGTCGTTGGAGTTGATGCCGACCACCGCCACCCCTCGTCCCCGGTAGTCGCGGGCCAGCTCGGCGAAGCCGTGCCGGATATGCTTGACGAACGGGCAGTGGTTGCAGATGAAGGCCACCAGCAGGGCCTCTTTCTGGGCGAAGTCGTCGAGCGACCAGGTCTTGCCGGCGGGATCGGCGAGGCGGAAGGGCGGCGCCTCCGCGCCGAGGGGCAGCATCATCGTCGAGAGTGTCTGGACCATGGATCCCTCCTGGCAGGAGACAGTGTTCCTATGATAGCGGGTCGAGCCGGTCGCGCCAGGTCCTCTCGACACTTGATGCGACCAGGCGCGCCCCCGCCGGGCTAGAATCGACGCCGTAGGGGCGCCTTGCTGAGCTTCCAGTACACGCCGTACGCCGTCCCGCTGCTGCTCACGGCAGCGCTGACGGCCGGGCTGGCCTGGCACACGTTGCGGCTGCGGGCCACCCGCGGCGCCAGCGGCTTCGGGCTGCTGATGGTCTCGGCCTCGCTGTGGGCGCTCGTCGACGCGCTGGCCGTCTCGGGTGCCGACCTGGCCACCCAGCGCTTGTGGACCCAGCTCCAGTACGGCCCGATCGTGGTGGCCCCCCTGGCCTGGTGCGCCTTTGCGCTCCAGTACACCGGACGCGAGAGCTGGCTCTCCCCGCGCCGGGTGTTGATCGCGTCGCTGCTGCCGGCCTTCACCCTCCTGCTCGTCCTCACCAACCGGTACCACGGGCTGTTTTGGAGTCGGGTGGTCCTGGAGCGGTCCGGCGGCCTGAGCGTGCTGGAGGTGTTCTTCGGCCCCTGGTTCTGGGTGCACACCGCCTACTCCTACGGCTTGCTGCTGGCCGGGACGGCCCTGATGCTGCCGCGGCTGACGATCCCCGGGTTGTACCGCTCCCAGACGGCGGCGCTGCTGCTGGGGCTGGCCATCCCCTGGATCGCCAACCTGGTCTTCCTCTCCGGCGGCCCCGGGGCGCACCTGGACCCGACCCCGTTCGCCCTGGCCGCCACCGGTCTGCTCTTCGCCTGGGCACTGTTCCGGCTGCGACTGCTCGACCTGGTGCCGGTGGCGCGGGAGGCCCTCGTCGAGGGGATGGGGGACGGCATGGTGGTGCTGGACCCGGAGGGGCGCGTGATCGACCTCAACGCCGCCGCCGCGGCCCTGGTCGGGACCGGCCCGAAGCGCGCCATCGGTCTTCCGGCGCACGAGGTGCTGGGCGCCTGGCCGGAGCTGGCCGACCGCTGTCGCAGCGGCACCGAAGGCCACCTGGAAGTGACCATGGGCGACGGTCGGCAGCGACAGTTCCTCGACGTCCGGATCTCCCCGCTCAGGGGACTGTCGCGTCGACCGCTGGGAACCCTGCTGGTGTGGCGGGACGTCACCCGCCAGCGCGCCGCCGAGGAGGAGCTGCGCGGTCAGCGTCGCCTCCTGGGCAGCCTGCTGGCGGTGGCCCGGGCCACCACCGAGCGCCCGGCGCTGGAGTCGACGCTGCACAACACGCTCGAGGTGACGGTGTCGCTGACCGGGGCGGAGGGCGCCAGCCTGTTCCTCGTCGACGAGCGCGGTGAGGTCAGCCGGAGCTACTCGACCCACGCCGGCTCCGGCCGGGTCGAGGGGCGGGGCCGGCTGGCGGCTCTGATGGAGCGCGGTCTGGCCGGATGGGTGGCGCGGCATCGCGCCGCCACCCTGGTCCCGGACGTGATCGAGGACCCCCGCTGGCTCCCCTTCGAGGCCGAAGACGATGGCGGCGACCGGGGCCTGACCCGCTCCGCGATGTGCGTCTCCATCTCCAGCGGCGACTCGCTGGTCGGGGTGCTGATGCTCGGCCACTCCCAGACCGGCCACTTCACCGCCTCTCACCTGGAGCTGATCCGGGCGGCGGCGGACCAGATCGCGCTGGCCCTGCGCAACGCCCAGATCTTCGAGACCCGCTCCCAGATGGCCGAGCGTCAGAGCCTCCTCTACCAGGTGCTCGAGGCGGTCAGCGGCCATCTGGACCGGCAGGAGGTGGCACAGGCCGCGGTCGACGCCATCGCCCAGCGGATCAGCTGGCCGGTGGTCGGGATCGCGGTTCCCGGCGGGGACGGCAAGCGGTGGGAGCTGCACGCCAGCCCCGCGTCGGTCGCACGCAACGTGGACCTCGAGGCCGGCGTGGTCGGCCGCGCCTACCGGACCGGTCGCGCCCAGTTGGTGGCTGACGTGCGCCACGACCCCGACTACGTGGCGGTGCTGGAGCGGGTGCAGAGCGAGCTGGCGGTGCCGATCCAGCACGCCGGCCGGGTGCTGGGCGTGCTCAACCTGGAGAGCGACGAGGAAGGCGCCTTCGGGGAGGAGGATCTGCGCCTGGCCCAATCGCTGGCAGACGCGGTGGCCCTGGCGCTCGAGGGGGCCCGCCTCCATCAGGAGCTGGCCGAGAAGCACCACAACCTGGAGGAGCTTGAGCGGCTCCGCGACGATCTCACCCACACGATGGTGCACGACCTGCGCAGCCCGCTGACGGCGATCCGGGGCGCGGTGGAGGTGCTGGCGATGGCGGAGGCCGAGGTGCTGACCCCGAGCCACCGCCAGATCCTGTCGATCGCCACCCGCTCTGCCGACCAGATGGCCGAGTTGATCGACTCGATCCTGGAGGTGAGCCAGCTCGAGGACGGCAGCCTGCCGGTGGAGCGCGGGCGTGTCTCGCTGCGCCCGCTGCTGGAAGAGGTCATCCAGCAGCAGGCTCGCCGGGCGGAGGAGCGGCGCCTGCTGATCGTCAACGAGGTGGCCACCGACCTTGCCGACGCCTGGGCGGATGCCGGCCTGCTCCGGCGGGTGGTGGAGAACCTGCTGAGCAACGCCGTCCGGCACACCCCCGGCGGAGGTCGGATCCGGATCGGGGCCGGGCCGGAGCCCTCCGACCCGAGGTTCCTGCGGGTCCACGTGGCCGACACCGGGCCCGGCATCGGCGAGGAGCTGAAGGCGCGGGTGTTCCACAAGTTCGTCACCGGGGGGCCAACGCCGGGGACCGGCCTGGGTCTGGCCTTCTGCCGGCTGGCCACCGAGGCCCAGGGCGGACGCATCTGGGTGGAGTCCCGGCCCGGCGGCGGGGCAAAGTTCTTCTTCACGGTGCCGGCGGTGGACTAGGCGGACACGATCCCGATTCCCGGCCAAGGGAGAATCGGGTCATGTCCCCCGGTGCCGGCGGTGGGCAGCAGGCGCGCCGCCCGGAGGCCCTCGATCCTGCTAGCATTGTCCTGCGGCTCGTGCCCACGGGGACGTGCTCCGGCATAAGGCGACGAGCGGCTTCGCCTCCGGAGGGGGTCCATCATGTCCAGCAAGCACGTCAAGGCGAGCTACGTGGTCCGGCCCGAGACGGCCGTGCTGACGCGGGGATTCGATCCTCACCTCTCCGTAGGCTCGGCGCGCCCCGCGGTCTTCCGCTCCTCGACCTACGTCTTCTCGAGCCCCGAGGCCGCAGAGCGGGCCTTCGCGGTGGCGCTGGGCCGGTCTCGGCCGGCCGAGGGCGAGAGCGTCGATCTCATCTACTCGCGGCTCTCCCATCCCAACGCCGAGATCCTCGAGGACCAGATCGTGCCTCTCGAGCGAGGGGCCCACGCGGCCGGGGTATTCAACTCGGGCCTGGCGGCCATCTCCACGGTGCTGCTCACCTTCTGCCGCCCCGGCAGCACCCTGATCCATTCCGCCCCGCTCTACGGTGGCACCCAGCACCTGATCCACCAGCTTCTCGAGCCGCTCGGCGTGAAGGTGACGGCGGTGCCGGCCGGCGACGCCGCCGGCATGGCCCGCGCCATCGGTGAGGCCACGAACCCGTCGCTTGTGTTCATGGAGACGCCGGCCAACCCGACGCTGCGAATGTCCGACATCAACGCCGCCGCCCAGGCGGCGCACCAGCGTGACCCGGGGCTCCTGGTCGTGGTGGACAACACCTTCATGGGTCCGACCTTCCAGCACCCGCTCGAGCTGGGCGCCGATCTGGTCGTCTACTCGGCCACCAAGTTCCTCTCCGGCTCCAGCGACATGCTGGCGGGGGTGGTGCTGGGGACGGACCCGGCGCCGATCAGCGAGCTGCTCGGCACCCGGGCGATCCTGGGCAACATCCTGCAGCCGGACGAGTGCTGGATGCTCGACCAGCGCCTGCCGACGGTGGCGCTGCGGATGAACCGGCAGAGCAAGAACGCCCAGCGGATCGCCGATGGCCTGCTCTCTCACGAGAAGATCGCGCGCCTGATCTACCCGAGCTACTTCGAGGACCCCGAGCAGATCCGTATTCGCGATGCCCAGTGCCGCTACCCCGGGTCGCTCGTCTCCTTCGAGCTGCACGGCGGCAAGCAGGCGGCCTTCGACTTCCTGCGCGCGGTGCGGATCGCCCACAACGCCGTCAGCCTGGGAGGGGTGGAGACGCTGACCTGCCACCCGGCCACCACCACCCACTCGGAGATGAGCGCCGAGGAGCGGGAGCTCTTCGGCGTCAGCGAGGCCCTGGTCCGGATCTCGGTGGGCATCGAGGACTGGCGCGACCTGCTCCGGGACTTCCGCAGCGCCCTCGACCAGGTGGGGACCTGATCCGAGACCGTCAGCGCGCCGTGGGCCGGACCACGATCGAAGGGGTGCGTGGGGCGCTTGGACGGCACCCGCCCGCGACCGTCCCCGAGCCGCTGGGAGCCCGAGCGGCGGTGGCCCTGATCCTCCGGGAGACGGCGAGCGGGCTCGAGCTGCTCTTCATCCACCGCGCCGAGCACGCCGACGACCCGTGGTCGGGCCACGTGGCCTTTCCCGGCGGCCGTGCCGAGCCCTCGGACCGTGACCTGGTCGCGACGGCGATACGGGAGACACGGGAGGAGATCGAGATCGACCTTCTCCGCTGCGGCGAGCGGCTCGGCGCCCTCGACGAGGTCCGCGCCATGGCCCGGGGCCGCCCGGTCGACCTGGCGATTCGTCCCTACGTGTTCCGGCTGAGCCAGCCGGTCGAGCCACGCCCGAGCCCGGAGGTCCGCAGCATCGTGTGGCTGGCCCTCGACGAGCTGCTGGGGCCGCGCTGGCGGTCGACCCTGGAGCGCACCTACCAGGGCGTGCCGGTGCAGCTCCCCTGCTTCCGGATCGACGACCACCTGATCTGGGGGCTGACCTTCCGGATGTTCGAGAACCTGGAAGCGCGGCTTCGCGACGCCGCGGTCGCCCTTCCGTCCGGTCGGACGGCTCAGACACGCTCCAGCTCGTAGAGCTCGCGGGTGACGGCATAGACGGACTTCAGCAGCGTGGCGCCCAGGCCGGCGGCCGCCAGCACCCCGGCCAGATCGAAGACCAGGATCGGCCCGCCGTAAGCCGGCAGCTCGGCTCGCCACCAGACCAGCAGGTTGAGAAGGCCGAGCAGGATCCGCAGCTCGGTCCCCCCGATCGCCCCGTAGGACATCTTGAAGCGGCCCAGGGTGTGGGTGGCCAGGTACATGTTGACCGTGAACAGGTAGTAGACGATCAGCAGCACGGCCGCGACGGCAGGGCTCATCAACCCCGAGACCGAGAGCCCGCCGAGCAGCAGCAGCGCGCCGAAGGCGTCGACGATGTGGTCGAGGTAGAAGCCATAGCGCGGTCGCAGCTTCTTCCGGTAGCGGGCCAGGGTCCCATCGAGGCTGTCCCCCAGCCAGTTCAGGAGAAGCGCCGCGTCGACCAGCAGCAGCAGCCACCTCTGGCAGCCGGCGGCAGCGTAGCCGATGCCGCCCAGCGCCATCGCCAGGAGCCCGAGGGCGGTCAGGTGATCGGGGGTGACCCGGGCTGGCAGGCGCGGCGCCAGCCACTGCAGGACCCTTCTCTCGAGACCCGCTGAGAGGCCCGCCAGGTCGCGCTGGGCCTCTCGAAACGCCGGTGGGGGGGGAGCGGCCGGTAGCTGAGTCGTGGTCATGGCTTGCCTCCTTCGCTGTCTCTCTGCCAACATGGGCGCCGTCGACCCCGCAGTCGCGAGGCTTCTTTCGAAGGATCGCCAAAGGATCCCCAAAGTGCCCGATCGCCCCACGGCCCGGCCGGACGGTCGCTTCGAGTTCGGACCGTTCCGCCTCGATCCGGTCAAGCGGGTGCTGTGGCGCGGCACGGAGCTGGTGCCTTTGACGCCGAAGGCCCTCGCCCTGCTGTCCGCGCTGGTCGAGCAGCAGGGCGACGTGGTCCCGAAGCAGGACCTGATGGACCGGGTGTGGCCCGACACCGCGGTCGAAGAAGCGAACTTGAGCGTCACCGTCTCGGCGCTGCGCAAGGCGCTCGGGACGCAGCCCGGAGGCGAGCCGTACATCGAGACAGTCCCGCGCCGCGGCTACCGTTTCGTGGCCAAGGTGAAGGGCCCGCCCAGGCGGCTTTCGCTGGCGGTGCTGCCGTTTCGACCCCTGGGCGGGGCCGAGGAGGACGCCCCGCTGGGGCTCGGCATGGCCGACGCGCTGATCAGCCGTCTGACGCCGCATGCCGACCTCGCGGTCCGCCCGACCGGTACCGTGCGCCGCTACGCCGAGCTGCCCACCCCCCCGGAGCAAGCCGGCGCCGAGCTCGGCGTCGACGTGGTCCTCGACGGGACGCTGCAGCGCCAGCTCGGACGGCTGCGGCTCTCGGTGCAGCTCCTGCCCCGGGTCCCGAGCGTGGAGGCGTGGGCGGAGGTCTTCGACGAGGAGCTGACACACATCTTCGCCGTGCAGGACTCCATCGCCCGCAAGGTGGCGGCGTCCCTGCTCCCCCACCTGCGCGGGTTATCGCCGCCCCTCCCCCATCCCGCCTACACGCCGGACCTCGAGGCCTATGAGGCCTACCTCCGGGGGCGCTACTTCTGGACCCGGCTGAGCGGCATGGGTCTGGAGAAGGCCTACGCCTGCTTCCAGGAGGCCGCCTCCCAGGACCCGCGCTATGCAGCACCCCATGCCGGCCTGGCCCAGGTCTATCTGGTGCTCGGGTTCTCGGGCCTGATGGCCCCCGACGGCGCCTGGCCCCAGGCTCGCGAAGCCGCCGAGCGCGCCCTGGCGCTCGACCCGACGTTGGCCGACGCCCACATCGGCCTCGGCTACACCGCGCTCCTCGAGGACGGCGACTGGGCCGGCGCGCGGCGGCACCTCGAGCGGGCGCGAACGCTCGACCCCGACTCGCCGGCCACCCAGCAATGGTACGGCCTGCTGCTGGCCCTGGGCGGCGACATCGAGGCGGCGCGAGCGCCGATCGCCCGCGCCCGAGAAGGCGACCCGCTGGCGCTGATCGCCAACACCCTGGAGATCCTGCTGCATTCCCTGGCCCGCGAGCACGAGCTCGAGCTCGAGCTCTGTCGGCGGCTGGTCGAGCTCTTCCCGGACCAGTTCGTCGGTCACTGGAGCCTGGGCCTGGCCTGCCTCCACAACGGGCTGGCCGAAGAGGCGGTGGCCGAGCACCGACGGGCCCTGGAGCTGGCCGAGGGGGCGCTGTTCATGAAGGCGGTGCTGGCCTTCACCCTGGCCGGCGCCGGCGGGCGCACGGAGGCAGAGCGGTTGCTCGGGGAGCTGGACGCCGCGGCGTCGGACCAATACGTCTCGGAGTACCAGCGCGCCACCATCGAGGTCGCCCTGGGCCGGCCCGACTGCGCCCTGGAACGGCTCGAGCGCGCCATCGGACAGCGCGACCCGTGGACCTTGCTGCTCCGGGTGGACCCGATGCTTCTCCCGCTGCGGCAAGAGCCGCGCTTCGAGGCCCTGATCGAGGGGAGCGCCCGCCGTCCCTGACCGCCTCGGGCGGGGCAGCCCGCCCTGGGTAGGCTCGGGCTCAGCGCGGCGGGCCGGCCAGCCAGCGCTCCCGGTGGGCCTGGATGAGCTCGGCGGCCTGGTCCACGTCGTCGACGCAGCTCGGCAGGCGGATGTCGGCGGCGGAGGCCAGTGGGATCTCCGCCTCGGCCATGTGGGTGCGGGCCCATGCGACCAGGTCCCGCCACATCGGGCCCACCAGCACCAGGGGAACGTCTTTCAGGTGGTGGACCTGCAGGAGCTGCCAGACCATCACCGCCTCCAGCGTGGTGCCGATACCTCCCGCGACCACCACGTAGGCGTTCGAGAGGCGTACGAACTGGTGCAGGCGGGTGAAGAAGGTGCGGTGGGTGTGTAGCTTCTCCACGAAGGCGTTGGCCCCCTGCTCGAAGGGGAGGTCGATGCGGATCCCCACCGACTGGTGGCGGTCGTCCGGATCCCCGATCACCGAGCCCTCGTTGGCCGCCTGCATGAGGCCGGGACCGCCGCCGGTCACGATGTCGCAGCCCAGACGGGAGAGGCGCTCGGCCAGCCTCCGGACATCCTGGTAGGTGGGGTGGTCCGGGCCCAGGCGCGCCGAGCCGAAGAGGGTGACGCGGTAGCCGTCGCCGGCCGGGCGGATCCGGGAGAGCTCGCTGATCGCCGACCAGAGCTCCTGCAGGGCCTGGTCGACGGTCTCCAACGTCTGCGGGTCTGCGGGCATCCGACCTCCGTGACGCGGCCTAGGGGACGATCAACCGCCCCTTGTTGAGCATCAGGGTCAACCGGTGTGAGAGGTCCGCCAGGCGATCGGCCCGCTGGGCGGCTCCCGTGGCCAGCGCCACCCGAGCCTCCTCGAGCAGGTCGAGGGGCTCCTTCAGCTCCCGGGCCATGTGCTCGTCCTCGCTGTTGGCCAGGTCCAGCAGGGTCTTCTCCGCCACCGAGAGCTGGTCCTGGGCGTCGGTCACCTCCCCGGCGGCGGCCAGATGGTAGGCGTTGGCGACCTGATCTCGAGCCAGCAGGACCGGCAGGTAGAACGCCCGCGTCCGGTGCAGGGCCTGCTCGATCCGGTCCAGGGCCATCGCCGCGTTCTCCGGTGACGTGGTCAAAGAGGCCCGTGCCTCGTCCACGGAGAGGAGAGCCGTCTCCATCTCGTCGCTCAGAGAGCCCAGACCCGAGTCCTGCAGCAGGGGCGGAAAGGGCTTCGGCGCCGGCCGGGACGTGCATGCGGAAGCGGCGATCGTCACCGTCAGCGCCAGCCGCGACACCTTCGCCTTCATCTCCCACCTGCCTTTCCTGTCTCGGGGGCGACTGGGCTCACAGGTCCTTCAGGCGATCCAGGTCGTCGTTGGTTCCGAGGACGAACAGGACGTCATCCACGGCTATCTTGGTGGCGGGGTCCGGGTTCACGGTCAGGCCGTCCTCGGAGGCGGGGCGGATCGCCACCACCTGGACGCCGAAGCGGTTGCGCAACCGCAGCTCGGCCAGCGACATCCCCACGAACTGCGCGGCGGCAGCCAGCTCCCGGATGCTGTGACGGTCGCCCAGCGGGATGAAGTCGAGCAGGTTGGCGTCGGTGAGCCGGCCGGCCAGGCGCTCGGCAGCGTCTCTTTCCGGGAAGATGATCTCGCTGGCGCCGATCATGCGCAGCAGTCGGGCGTGGTCTTCCGAGACCGCCTTGACGATCAGCCGGCGGACCCCCATCTCCTTGAGGTGGAGGGTGACCAGGGCGGAGGCGTCCACCCGCTCCCCGAGGCTGAGCACGACCACGTCGAACTTGCGGATCCCCAGGTCCCGAAGGCCGTCTGTGTCCCGCGCGTCCAGGACCACCGCCTGCGAGGAGTGATCGCGGATCCTCTGGACCAGATCCCGGTCCACGTCGATGGCCAGCACGTCGTGACCTGCCTCGTTGAGCAGGGTCGCCACATGGAAGCCGAAGCGCCCGAGTCCGATCACCGCCACCTGTGCCATACGCCGAGATTCTACCGCCGCCGATCGTTGCCGGCCTCATCCGACCATGACGTCTTCCTCAGGGTGCTGCCAGCCGGGGTGGACGGACTGTCGGGTCAGGGCGACGGCGACGGTGAGCGGCCCCAGCCTCCCGAGGAACATGAGCAGGATGACCACCACCCGGGACGCCGGTGCGAGCTGGTTGGTGACGCCGACCGACAGCCCGACCGTCCCGAGGGCCGAGATGGCCTCGAAGAGATAGGCGGCGAAATCGCCGTGGAGCTCCCGGATCGAGGAGTGCGGGGCCTGGAACGACAAGAGCGCAAAGAGCCCGGCCAGGGTCACCAGCAGCCCGGCGATGGTGATGGTGACGGCGTTCTCCAGCGTGGCTCGGCCCAGGGTGCGCCGGAACACGTTGACGCGGCCCCGCCCCCGGATCCGGTTCCAGGCCGCCAGCACCAGGACCCCGACGGTGGTGGTCTTGATCCCGCCGGCGCAGGATCCGGGCGAGCCGCCGATGAACATGAGCAGCATCAGGAAGAAGAGGCCGGCCGGCGTCAGCTCGACCAGGTCGATGGTGTTGAAGCCGGCGGTTCGCGCGGACACGCTCTGGAAGGCGGCGGCCACGAGTTGCTCCGGCGCCGGCATCCCGGCCAGCCCGTCCTGCCGCTCCATGAGCCACAGCCCGAGGGTGCCGATCACCAGCAGCCAGGCGGTGGTCGCCAGGGTGACCTTCGAGTGCAAGGACAGCGGCTGTCGGTGCTTCCAGAGCCGGTGCCCCTCGTGCAGGACCAGGAACCCGACCCCGCCGAGGACGATCAGGGCCATCACCACCAGGTTCACCAGCAGGTCGCCGCGGTAGGCCATCAGGCTGGTGGTCCACAGCGAGAAGCCGGCGTTGCAGAAGGCGGAGACGGAGTGGAACAACGCGGCATAGGCGGCCCGCGCGGCGCCCTCGGGGCCCCAGAAGCGCAGGAAGAGCATGCCGGCACCCGCAAGCTCCACGATCAGCGTGAAGCGCATCACCACCCGGAGCAGCGGGCCCAGGCGCATCCGGCGACCGTCCCCGGCCAGGGTGAGGGTCAGGATCGAGCGCGAGGCCAGCGACAGCCGACCGCCGAGCGCCGAGAGCACCAGCATCGAGAAGGTCATGATGCCGAGGCCGCCGAGCTGGATCAGGGCCAGGATCACGAGCTGGCCGAAGAGCGTGAAGTCGGCGCCGGTGTCGCGCACCACCAGGCCGGTGACACACACGGCGCTGGTGGCGGTGAAGGCGGCGTCGAGGGGTGAGATCGGGTGACCCGGCGGCGTCGCCCACGGCAGGCACAGCAGGCCGGTGCCAACGACGATCAGGCCGAGGTAGGCTCCGACCAGCGCCCGAAACGGGACCGCTCCCTCCGCCTTCATGGTGTCCAGTCAGGCACGACGGCGCGACGCGCCTCCACCGCGCGTGCCGGTCAACGCCGCGTCCGCACCAGGATCCGGATCGGGCCGGCGCAGGATCGGCTTGCCGTCGTGCTCCTCGATTCGATCATGCCGCTCCTCGGCCGTAGTGTCGCACACCCGTCGCTGGCACGCCTGCCTTGCCCCCCATCCATCCTCGGTATAGTCTCCCCCCGCTCGCGGGGAAGCTCGCGCTGCAGGACGAAGCCCACGCGCGGCTGCTCGGCTCCCTCGCCCAGACCCAGATCGCCTGAGCGAGGGAGGCCGGCCCTGCCACTAGTGGCGGACGTGCGGGCCGGGGTTGGGCCGCCGGTCCCGCGGGTAGCGCCCGTCGCGGCGCGGTGGGGGTGCGTAGCCCAGCCGGTAGCCATCCTCGAAGCCACGGCGATAGGACTGCCGGAAGAGCGGCCGTGGCCCGTAGGGGGCACGGTAGCCCGAGTCGGCGCTCCGATAGCGCGGGTGACGCCAGAGCGAGAACGCCGTGCGCCGCTGCCAGTCGCGGGCGCCGGCGGCAAGGCCGTCCTGATACCCGCGCTCGTATCCCTGTCGGGGCGCCACCGCGGACACGGGATGGCCGTGGTCCGAGTGGATGGTGACGCCGATCGTGAGGCGGACCGCCGCATCGGCTGGAGCGGCGACGATGCCGAGGCCTGCGAGCAAGCCCGGCACGACCCATGCGAGCTTCATCGCTTCCTCCTCGGCCCCCGTGTGTTTCGGTGGGGCCTACCCGTGGAGAAGCAATGAACATGCCAGGGGTCCAGCACGTCTAGGTCGTTGAGAAATCGAGGATCTGCGGACCGGGACGCGGCGGCTGCGTCCTCTAGAGAGGACAGGCCGGGACGCCCAAGGCAACCGAGGCCGATTTCTGCGAGGGTCCATGAACGCAGTCGAGATCGAGCGCATCACCAAGTCGTTCGGGTCGCACGTGGCGGTGAGCGACCTGAGCCTGAACGTTCCGGAGGGGAGCGTCTACGGCTTCATTGGGCCGAATGGCGCCGGCAAGACCACGACGCTACGGATGATCCTGAACATCTTCCGGCCCGACTCGGGCTCGCTGCGTCTGTTCGGCGGCACCTCGCGCGGCACCCGCGACGCCCGCATCGGCTACCTCCCCGAGGAGCGCGGCCTGTACCGGCGCATGAACGTGCGGGAGCTGCTGGTCTTCTTCTCCGAGCTGCGGTGCGGCAGCGCCCGGAGGGACGAGATCGAGACCTGGCTCGCCCGGCTCGACCTCGGGGGGTGGGCGGACCGCAAGGTCGAGGCGCTCAGCAAGGGGATGTCCCAGAAGGTCCAGTTCATCGCCGCCGTGATCGGGGCCCCCCGACTGCTGGTGCTGGACGAACCTTTCAGCGGCCTCGACCCGGTCAACCTCGATGCGCTGCGCCGGGTGATCTTGGAGCTGCGGGAGCGCGGGACCACCGTGATCTTCAGCACCCACGACATGGGCGTGGCGGAGCGGATGTGCGACTTCATCTTCATGATCTTCCGTGGTCGCAAGGTGCTGGACGGCACCCTCGGCTCGATCCAGGAGGAGTACGGCGCGGACACGGTGCGGGTGCGGACGGAGCACGGACGCGCCTGCCTGGACGGGCTGCCCGGGGTCGGTCAGGTCGACGACTTCGGCCAGCTCCAGGAGCTGCGCCTCCAGCCCGGCGCCGATCCCCAGTCGGTGCTGGTGGCCCTGGTGGCGCGCACCCGGGTCCGGAGCTTCGAGATCGTCACGCCGTCGCTGCACGACATCTTCGTCCGCATCGCCGGCCCCGAGGCCCAGGAGGCGAGCCATGTATAGGACGCTGACCATCGCCAAGCGGGAGTACCTGGCGGCGGTCCGGACCAAGGGCTTCCTGATCGGCCTGGTGGTCCTCCCGCTGCTGATGTCCGGGGGGCTCATCGCCCTGGCGGCGCTGCGGGGCCAGGTGGACACCAGCGACAAGCGGATCGGGATCTTGGATCGGAGCGGGCTGCTGGCCGAGGCGCTGGTCCAGGCCACCGAGGCCCGCAACCAGGCCGAGGTCCACGACGAGGAGACCGGCCGCACGGTCAAGCCCGCCTACCTGCTGGAGCCGGTCGCCCCGGAGCCGCTCCATCTCGACGCCCAGCGGCTTTCTCTCTCCGAGCGGGTGAGACGGGGGGAGCTGCACGCCTACCTCGAGATCGGAACGGACGTCCTGCACCCCGATCCCGACCAGCAGGAGGCGGCGATCAGCTATCACGGCAAGAACGCGGCCCTCGACGACATCCGCCGCTTCTTCGAGCAGCCGATCAACGACGAGCTGCGCCGGCGGAGGCTGGCGGAGGCCTCCATCCAGGAGTCGCAGGTCAGAGACCTGTTCCACTGGGCCCGGGTCGAGGGAATGGGCCTGGTCGACCGTGACCCGACCACCGGTCGGCTGATCGAGGCCCAGAAGAGCAGCGAGCTGCAGGCGGTCGGCGTCCCGCTGGCGGCGGTGATGCTGATCTGGGTCATCCTGATGATGGGCGCGTCGCCGCTGCTCAACGCGGTGATGGAGGAGAAGTCCCAGCGGATCGCCGAGGTGCTGCTGGGCTGCGCCACCCCCTTCGAGATCATGCTGGGCAAGCTGCTCGGGAGCCTGGGTGTGGCCCTCACCGGCTCGGTGGTCTACCTGGGCGGTGGTCTCTTCGCGCTGGTCCAGATGGGTGCGCTGGGGCTGTTCCCCTTCCACCTGCTCCCCTGGTTCGTGGCCTACGTGATGCTGGCGATCCTGATGGTCGGCGCCAACTCGATCGCGCTGGGTGCCGCCTGCAACGACGCCAAGGACGCCCAGAACCTGGCCCTGCCCTCGCTCCTGCCGGTGATGATCCCGCTGTTCCTGCTGGGCCCGGTGCTGAAGGAGCCCCACAGCACCTTCGCGGTGGTGGCCTCGCTCCTGCCCCCCTTCACGCCGCTGCTGATGCTGCTGCGCCAGAGCCTGCCGGGTGGGGTGCCCCTGTGGCAGCCGTGGCTGGGCCTTCTCGGCGTGCTGCTGACCACGCTGGTCCTGGTCTTCGCGGCGTCCCGGGTCTTTCGTGTGGGCCTGCTGATGCAGGGCCAGCCACCGCGCCTGACCGACATCCTGCGCTGGGCGCGACGCGGGTAGCGGTGGCTGGGCGCCCGGCGGCCCAGGTTGACGGGTCGGGGGCGCAGGCCGTAGTGTTTCGCTGCCCCTATGGCTGATTCCCTGGTCCCGGATTCGCTGGAGCCCTGGGAGTTCCCCGGCTGGGGGACGGCCGGCCGGATCACCCAGCTCGACACCGCCAACGTACAGGTGTCGCGCCTCGACCAGGCCAAGAAGCGGACCCTCGGCGTGTGGCCGTCGACGGCCATCTGCGGCAACGACATCACCTCGAGCTGCCTCTACGTCTCGGCCCTGTGCGCGG
>CAZNNH010000002.1:0-20556 GCA_964574335.1 uncultured Acidobacteriota bacterium
CTCTCCCAGGTCGAGGCGGGGGAGTACGATCTGATCTGCTTGCCGTTGGCCATCGCCGGCGGGGACGGCGCCCCGGCCCGCGTGCTGCTCAAGGAACGTTTCTGATTTGGAGAGCGTGAAGAGGGCGCGCCCCCGGCCGCTCCCAGCGAAAGGACGATACGAAGATGACGACGATTGACTCTGTCTTTGCCCGCGAGATCCTGGACAGCCGGGGCAACCCGACCGTCGAGGCCGAGGTGATCCTGGAGAGCGGGGCCATGGGACGGGCTGCGGTCCCCTCGGGGGCCTCGACCGGCGAGCGTGAGGCGGTCGAGCTGCGGGACGGCAACAAGAAGCGCTACCAGGGCAAAGGGGTCCGCAAGGCGGTGGCGGCGGTGAACGACTCCCTGGCCGGCGAGGTCCTGGGCGAGGACGCCCTCGACCAGGCGCTGATCGACCAGCTCATGATCGAGCTCGACGGGACCGAGTTCAAGAAGCGGCTCGGCGCCAACGCCATCCTGGCGGTTTCGCTGGCGGTGGCCAAGGCGGCCGCCGAAGCCACCGGGCTGCCGCTCTACCGCTACGTCGGCGGGGTCGGTGCCCGCACCCTACCGGTCCCGTTCATGAACGTCCTGAACGGCGGCGCCCACGCCGACAACAAGGTGGACTTGCAGGAGTTCATGATCGTGCCGCACGGCGCTCCCACGTTCGCCGAGGCGCTACGCATGGGGGCCGAGGTGTTTCACAGCCTGAAGGCGCAGCTCAAGAAGAAGGGCTACAAGACCGCGGTGGGCGACGAGGGAGGGTTTGCACCCGACGTCAAGTCCAACGAGGAGGCCCTGGAGACGATCCTGGACGCTATCTCTGCCGCCGGCTACAAGCCCGGAGCGCAGATCTCGCTGGCCCTCGACCCGGCCGCCAGCGAGTTCTACGAAAAGGGCAAGTACGTCTTCAAGAAGTCCCGGGGCGGGTCCAAGTCGGCTCAGCAGATGGTCGCCTTGTACGACAAGTGGGTGACGGACTACCCGATCGTGTCGATCGAGGACGGCCTGGCCGAAGGGGACTGGAAGGGCTGGAAGGCGCTCACCGAGGCGCTCGGCACCAAGGTCCAGCTGGTGGGCGACGACATCTTCGTCACCAACCCCAAGATCCTGGCCAAGGGCATCGCCCAGGGCGTGGCCAACGCGGTCCTGATCAAGGTCAACCAGATCGGGAGCCTGACCGAGACACTGGAGTGCATGGCCCTGGCCGGGCGGGCCGGCTACACCTGCATGATCAGCCACCGCAGCGGGGAGACCGAGGACGTGACCATCGCGGACCTGGCGGTGGCCACGGGCTGCGGCCAGATCAAGAGCGGCTCGGCCTCGCGCACCGACCGCATCGCCAAGTACAACCAGCTGCTCCGAATCGAAGAGGAGCTGGGGCCGATGGCGCGCTTCGCCGGTCGCTCTGCCATCAACCCGCGTAAGTAGCCGCAGGGTGCGGGGCGGCGCCTGCCGGCGCCGCCTCGCTAGTCGTCCTCCTCGACGCTGATCTTGAGCGATCGCAGGAACTTCCTGTCGAGGGGCGTCATCCGGAGCGGATCGGGGTCGTCCTGCTCGACACGGACGTCGAAGCCGTGGCTCTCGGTGGTGTCGGCCCGCCGCAAGCCGATGGTGGCCTCGATCACCAGCGAGGCCTCGTAGCCTGCCGCCTTGATCCGGCTCAGGTGCTGGGCGATCTGCGACGACTCGGCCAGGGTACGTTGCAGCGTCGCCGCCAGCTCCTGGACCATCCGCTTGGCGTCGCCGTTCGGCTCCATCCGCTTCGCTCGCTCCGATGGAATGATCATGGGACGCGCTCTGGGTCATGTCAAGCCCTGGAGCCCGGTGTGTGCTAGCGTGAGTTCCGTGGCGAAAGCCGCCGGTGACCGCCCGCCGTCGCCCGAGTCGAGGGGCGAGCTTCGCACCGGCTCTGGCCTTCCACGCCGCGAGCTGTACGGGCCGGAGTGGGCGGCCGACCCCGACACGCTGGGGACCCCCGGCGAGTACCCGTTCACCCGTGGCTTGCACCGATCCGGCTACCGCACCCGCCTGTGGACGATGCGCCAGTACGCGGGCTTCGCCACCGCCGCCGAGTCCAACCAGCGCTACCGGTATCTCCTCGAGCGGGGCACCACCGGCCTCTCGGTGGCCTTCGATCTGCCCACCCAGATCGGCTACGACTCCGACGACCCCCATGCGGCCGGCGAGGTGGGACGGGTCGGGGTGGCCGTCGACAGCCTGGAGGACATGGAGACCCTCTTCGAAGGGATCCCTCTCGACCGTGTCTCCACCTCGATGACCATCAACGCCACCGCCGCCATCCTCTTCGCGTTGTACGTGGCGGTGGCGCGTCGCCGTGGTTTCGCCGAGACCGGCCTCTCAGGGACCGTCCAGAACGACATCCTCAAGGAGTACGTGGCGCGCGGGACCTACATCTACCCCCCGGCCGCCTCGTTGCGGCTGGTCACCGACCTGCTCGGGTACTGCGCCGACAACGTCCCGAGGTGGAACCCGATCTCGATCTCCGGCTACCACATCCGTGAGGCCGGAGCCACCGCCCCGCAGGAGATCGCCTTCACCTTCGCGAGCGCCCTCGAGTACCTCCGAGCGGCACGGCGGGCGGGGCTCGGGCCGGAGCGCCTGTGCGGCCGGCTCTCCTTCTTTTTCGCCTGCCACTCCGACCTCTTCGAGGAGGTCGCCAAGTTCCGTGCCGCCCGGCGCCTGTGGGCCCGGCTGATGCGAGATCGCCTGGGGGTCCGTGACCCGGCCGGCCAGAGGCTGCGCTTCCACGTGCAGACCGGCGGCGTGACCCTGACCGCGCAGCAGCCACTCAACAACGTGGTGCGGGTGACCCTGCAGGCGCTGGCCGCGGTCCTCGGAGGCTGCCAGAGCCTCCACACCAACGCCTTCGACGAGGCGCTGGCGCTCCCCAGCCAGGCCTCGGCCGAGCTGGCGCTGCGGACCCAGCAGGTGATCGCCTACGAGTCCGGAGTGGCGGAGATGGTCGATCCGCTGGGCGGGGCCTTCGCGGTGGAGGCCGCCACCGACCAGCTCGAGCGCGAGGCCGAGCGCCTGCTCGACGAGATCGAGTCGCGGGGAGGGGCGCTTCTGGCGATCGAGCGAGGCGAGATCCAGCGCCGGATCCAGGAGTCCGCCTACCGCCACCAGCAGATGGTGGAGAGCGGGGAGCGGGTGGTGGTGGGCGTCAACCGTTTCCAGGAAGGGAGCCCCGCCCCCGTCGCCGAGACCCTGAGGATCGACCCCGAGGCGGAGCGGCTCCAGGTGGCACGGCTCCAGGAGCTGCGCCGTCGCCGGGATGGCACGGCGTGGCGCCGGGGGATCGAGGCGGTCGAGCGCTGCGCCCGTGAGGGGGGCAACCTGCTGCCGCCCATGGTCGACGCGGTCTCCGCCTGGGCGACGGTGGGCGAGATCGCGGGGACCCTGCGCCGGGTCTTCGGTGAGCACCAGGAGACGCTGGTGCTGTAGCGAAGCCCCGCCCCGCGATGTCGGGCCGGGGCTTCGCGACGACGGTCGGCGGGCTACTTGGCCGCCCTGAGGTCCACCGCCCAGGCGCGGTCGCCCCACATCAGCGTCATCAGGGCTCCACCCGGCGCCTCGCCGAGCGTGATCGTGAACCGGTCGACCGGCTTCTCCACCGCCACCTTCTTCATCGTCGCCCGCGCCACCTCCTGGTCGCCGATCTCCTTGGTGTAGCTCATGTGCGGCCAGGGCTCGTTCTTCATGTTCTCCGGGGCCTCGGCCCACAGCTTGCCGAGCGGCTGGCCGAGGTCCTTGTTCAGGACCAGCGAGTAGTCGCCCTCTTCGGGGCAATGGACGTAGACGGAGTACTTGCCAGCCGGAACCTCCTTGTCGCCCACCATCAAGGCCAGCTCGGTGCTGAGGGTGGTGACCTGGTTGGTGCCGGCGCGCCAGACCCGGTCCTCCGGGAGGCCCTTCATCAGCTCGTCGAAGCTGCGCTGGCCCAGGGACGGCTGGCCGTACTCGACGGCTACCTTCTTGCCGTCGATCGCCACCTTTGGGTTGTCACGGGGGGGCGGCGCGTCCTGGGCCCAGGCGGCGGTGCCCAGCAAGGCGGTGACGACGGCGATGTGAGCAAGACGTGCGTTCATTCGTTTGACTCCTTCTGTTCTTTGGCTACTAGGGGATCTCGCGGTCACGAAAGGGACGGCTCAGTCCTCGCCGTCCAGGGCGGCTTTGAGCATCTGGTTGACCAGCTTCGGGTTGGCCCGGCCCTGCGTCTCGCGCATGACCTGGCCGACGAACCAGCCCAGGGTCGCCTTCTTGCCCGACCGGTAGACGGCTGCCTGGGCCGGATTCTTCTCGAGGATGCCCGCGATCACCGAGCCCAGCGCGTCCTGGTCCGAGACCTGGCCGAGCCCTTCCCGCGCGATGATGACCTCGGCGCTGTCGCCGCTCTTCCACATCTTTTCGAAGACGTCCTTGGCCATCTTGCCGCTGATTGCGCCCTCCTTGACCGCGCCCAACAGCTCGGCCAGGGCGGCCGGTGTCACCTTGGCCTCGGAGAGCGGCCGGTCGTCCTCCTTGAGCTTGCGCAGCACCTCGGTCATCACCCAGTTGGACGCGGCCTTGGCATCGGCGCATCCGCTGGCCACCGCCTCGAAGTAGTCGGCCAGCTCGCGGGTCTGGGTCAGCACGGAGGCGTCGTAGCTCGGCAGCCCATGCTGCTCCTCGAAACGCCGCCGCCGCTCGGCGGGCAGCTCGGGCAGGGTGCGCCGGATCTGGTCCACCCACTCCTGGCGAACCAGGAGCGGCGGCAGGTCCGGCTCCGGGAAGTAGCGGTAGTCGTGGGACTCCTCCTTGGACCGCATCGCCAGCGTCTGGCCCCGATCGGCGTCCCACAGCCGGGTCTCCTGCTCGACCTTCCCCCCCGACTCGATCACCGCCACCTGCCGGGCGACCTCGTGCTCGATGGCCCGAGCCACGTTGCGGAACGAGTTCAGGTTCTTGACCTCGGTCCGGGTCCCCAGCGTGCTCGCCCCGTGGCGCCTCACGGAGACGTTGGCGTCGCAGCGCAGCGAGCCCTCCTCCATGTTGCCGTCGGAGACGTCGGCATAGACCAGGATGGCGCGCAGCGCCGAAAGGTACTCGTGGGCCTCGGCACCGCTGCGAAGATCGGGGTGGGAGACGATCTCGATCAGCGGCACTCCGCTTCGGTTGAGGTCCACCCCGCTCTGGTCGCCTTTCCAGGGGAGCCCCTCGTGGAGCAGCTTGCCGGCGTCCTCCTCCATGTGGATCCGCTGCAGCCGCACCCGCCGCCCGGCCTCCGCCAGCTCCAGGTAGCCTTCGGTGGCCAGCGGCCGCTCGAACTGGGAGATCTGGTATCCCTTGGGGAGGTCCGGGTAGAAGTAGTTCTTGCGGGCGAAGACGGACACCTCCTGGACGGCGCAGTGGGTGGCGAGCGCCGCCCGCACCGCCAGCTCGACGGCCTCCCGGGAGAGGACCGGCAGCGCGCCGGGCAGGCCGAGGCAGACCGGGCAGACGTTGGTGTTCGGCTGGTCACCGAAACGATTCGGACAGGCGCAGAAGATCTTGGTCGCGGTGCGCAGCTGGCAGTGCACCTCGAGACCGATGACGGGCTCGTAGTCGGCGAGCAGCTTGCCCCTCCCGGGAAGATCCGAGACACCTGACGGCGCCCGCCCACGGAGGCGGACTGGCGGCCGGTGCAGGTCCTGAAGCTCGGGCGGCGATTCTAGCATGCGACGAGCGAGGCCCGGGCTTGACAGCCTGATGCCGGCCGGCATAAACGAAGGGCATGGACCCGCGACGAGGAGCCCGTCACCCGGGAGAGTCTTTCGAGGAGTTCAAGGCCGCCTCCCTGTTCTGCAGCCGCTGCCGTGCCGCGCGGCCGGTGCGGGACCGTTTGCTGCTGGTGCTGCCCGACGGCGAGCTGCACGAGTACCTGTGCGCGGCCTGTGGTGCCTCGGTGGGCTCGCGCCGGATCACCGCTCCCCTGCCCAACCTGGTCCTTCGCTAGCCACCGGTTTCGGGTCCGGGGGCTCGGGGGGGCGGTAGCCCCCCGCTCGAAAGCGGCGCCCGAATTCACTTCGGGCGCCGCGTACAGAAGCCGCGTATAGAATTGCGGGCGGTGCAATGACCAACAAGGGCGCTCTCAGGCGGCTGCTCGAGTACACCACCTGGGGTAACCACCGGGTGATGAGGGCGGCCGTCGGCCTGAGCCCGGTGGACTTCCGCAAGGACATGGGGGCCAGCCACGGCGGCGTGCGTGGAACGCTCGCCCACATGCTGAGCAGCGAGTGGCTCTGGCTCGAGAGGTTCAAGGGTGTCTCTCCCGACAAGCCGGTCGACGAGTCGGTGTTCCCGGACCTGATCAGCCTGAGGGACCGTTGGGCCGCGATCGAGGCGCACCGCGACTCCTGGTTCGAGAGCCTTCCGGAGGATGCGGTCTCGCGGCGGATCCGCTACCGGACCCTGGCCGGTCTCGAGCTTCAGGCCCCGCTCTGGCAGCTCGTCCAGCACGTCGCCAACCACGCGACCTATCACCGGGGCCAGGCGATCACCCTGCTCCGCGTGCTCGGCGTGGCGCTGCCCGCCACCGACCTGCTGCTGTGGGATCGCGAGCGGCTGGCGGCCAAGGCCCGTGAGGCCGAGCGCCACCAGGAGCCGGAGGGCGCCGGAGAGCCGGCCGCCAGGACCTCGTGATCGACCTGCGCTCCGACACCATCACCCGGCCCACCGCCGAGATGCGGCGGGCGATGGCGGAGGCCGAGGTCGGCGACGACGTCTTCGGCGAGGACCCCACCGTCAACCAGCTCCAGGAGCGGACGGCCCGGCTGCTCGGCTTCGAGGCCGGCCTCTTCGTCCCCAGCGGCACCATGGGCAACGCGATCGCGGTCCGCCTGCTCACCGAGCCCGGGCAGGAGGTGCTGGCCGAGGAGCGTTCACACGTGGTGCGCTACGAGCTGGCCGGGATGGCGGTCCTGTCCGGGGTGATACCCCGGACCGTCCGGGCCGAGTGCGGGCAGCTCGCCGCCGCCGACGTGCGCGCCGCCCTCTCCCCGAAGGCCTACTACAAGTCCGACCTCGGCCTGGTGGTGCTGGAGAATACCCACAACCTCGCCGGCGGCTCGGTGCAATCGCCCGAGACGACCGGCGAGGTGGCCGCTGCCTGCCGGGAGGCCGGCCTCCATCTCCACGTCGACGGCGCCCGGATCTGGAATGCCGCGGTGGCGCTTCGGACCGAGCCGGCAGCCCTGGTGGCCGGGGCCGACACCGTGATGGTCTGCTTCTCGAAGGGCCTGTGCGCCCCGGTCGGCTCGATGCTCCTCTCCTCGCGGGCCCGCATCGAGAGGGCGCGGACGATCCGCAAGCAGCTCGGCGGGGGGCTCCGGCAGGTGGGGGTTCTGGCCGCCGCCTGCCTGGTGGCGCTCGAGACCATGCGGGACCGGCTCGAGGAGGACCACCGGAACGCCCGTCTGCTGGGCGACGCCCTGGCCCGCTGCCCGGGTGTCGAGGTGGCACCCCCGGAGACCAACATCGTGGTCGCCACCCTCTCCGGGCGCTCGGCCCCCGAGGTGGTGGGCCAGCTCGCCGCGGCGGGGTTGAAAGCGGTCGCGATGGACCAGCGGACGCTGCGCCTGGTGACCCACCACGACGTGAGCCGAAAGGACTGCGAGAGCGCAGCGACGGTGGTGGCCCGGGTGTTGGGCTGAGCCGGCGCGCTACCCACCCGCGCCGCGCCGGTGCTATCGTCCGGCTGTGATTCGCGACCTCCATCGGCTCGCCGCCTCGGAGCACGACCTGCTGGTGATCGGGGGCGGGATCTCGGGCGCCACCTGCGCCTTCGATGCCGCCCAACGTGGCCTGCGGGTGGCTCTGGTCGAGGCCGCCGACTTCTGCTCGGGGACCTCCTGGAACAGCCTCAAGACGATCCACGGCGGGCTCCGCCACCTGCAGCGTGGTCACCTCTTCGCGCTGCGCGAGTCGATGCGCGAGCGGCGCTGCCTGCTGCGGATCGCGGCCCCGATCGTGCGACCGTTGCCCTTCCTAGTGCCAACTTACGGGCACGGCCCGAAGGGCCGCGAGGCGCTGGCGCTTGGGCTGCTTCTTAACGATCTGGCCAGCTTCGACCGCAATCGCGGGCAGGTCGCCGACCGGCGGATCCCACGCTCCCGTAGCCTCTCCCGCCGCCAGGTGACGGCGGAGCTGCCGGGGCTTCCGGGCGCCGGGCTCACCGGCGGAGCGCTCTGGTTCGATGCCCAGGTCAAGAGCAGCGAGCGCCTGGTGATGGGCTTCCTGCACGCCGCCGCGGCCGAAGGCGCCGCCCTTTCCAACTACGTGGAGGTGACCGGCCTGCTCCGGCAGGGCGGGCGGGTGGTGGGCGTGCGCGCTCGAGACCGCGAGACCCAAGGGGAGCTCGAGATACAGGCGCGGATGGTGTTGAGCTGTGCCGGGCCCGCCGTGGACGAGGTGCTCTCTCGCGGGGGCGTGAAGCGCCCGGCGGTGCCGCTGCTGCGCGCGGCCAACCTGGTGCTGAGCCGTCGCACCGTCGGTGACAAGGCGGTGGGACGCGCCATCGGTGGCCGGTACCTCTTCATGGTCCCCTGGGAGGGCCGGACCATCGTGGGGACGTCCTACGTGCCGGCCGCTTCCGGTCAGGCCGGCGCGGTCGAGCTTCTCGAGGACGCTCGTGCCGCCTTCCCTTGGGCCGAGTTGGAGGCCCGGGACGTGGCCCTGGTCCACGTCGGCCTGGTTCCCGGAGAGGGCGGCGCCGCCGGGCTTCTTACCCGTCACCGGCTGATCGACCACCAGCGGGAGGATGGGACGCCGGGGCTCGTCTCGGTGGTGGCGGTGAAGTACACGACCGCACGCGCCGTCGCCGAGCAGGCGGTCGACCTGGTGGTGGCCCGCCTGGGGCGGCCGGCGGCCCCCTGCCGCAGCGCCGAGCGTTCCCTGCCCGGCCTGTTCCTCTCCGGGGAGTCTCCACGGGCCCGCACGCTGTCGGCGGTACGCGATGAGATGACCCTTCACCTGGACGACGCGGTGCTGCGCCGGCTCGACCTGGGCACCCGACAGCCCCCGGAGGCGGCCCCGGTCGACGAGGTGGCCGGGGCCATGGCCGCCGAGCTGGGGTGGGACGGCCCCCGCCTCCAGTCCGAGCTCCAGCGTCTGGAGCGCTTCTACGCGATGGCCAGCTTGTCCCAATCCAGCTAGAATCATCTCGACCCGTCACCCACGCGCTCATGACGTTGCGCATTACCAAGCCGAGCGTCACCCAGGCCATGCCGGCACTGGTCCTCAAGGACCGTGCCATCCGCGCCCTGGTCGCCGTGATCGAGGACCTCAGCATCGAGCGCGAGCAGAAGGGACTGGTCCGCTCCACCCTCGAGCATGTGGTCGGGGCCCTCGCCACCACCGGCGGCGTCACCTTTCTGCTGGACGCCGACGGCGCCCTCTACGTGGCGGCTTCCGTCAACCTCTCCGACCCGGAGCTCGAGGTGGCGCAGGAGCTGGCGCTCGCCAGCCTGGGCGTCGACCAGCCCTCGGTGAAGGACACCCTGGACGGAGGCTGGTACGCACTGGCCCCCCTCGTCACCCAGGGGCAGAACGCGGGCATGCTCGTGCTCCGCGACTCCGGGCCCGAGGGCCCGGCCCCCGCGGCGCCCCTTCTGGAGGTGCTCGGCAAGCAGATCGCCACCGGGCTCGAGAACGCCCGCGTCTACGCCGAGCTGAAGGTGTCCTCCGAGCGCACCGCGCTGCTCAACCGGATCAGCGCCAGCTTGGCCGCCGGCCGTGACCTCAGAACCGTGATCCCGACCTTCGCCAAGGAGATCGCCACCATCCAGCCCTTCGAGCGACTGGCCTGCGCCTTCGTCAACGACTCGGGCGACTACATCGAGGTGGTGGGCCATCCCGAGAACACCACCTGGGGGCTGGGGGGGGTGATCCCTGTGGTTGGCAGCGGCCCTGGATCCGTGGTCCTCAACAACAAGGCGGTGCTGGAGCCCGACCTGCTGCACAGCCACCACTTCATCGAGGACATGCGGCTGCTGGAGGAGGGGGTCCGCTCCTACGTGCTGCTCCCGCTCCATGCCAGGGGCCGGGCGATCGGGGTGCTCGCGCTCGGCTCGCCCCAGGTGGGCGCCTTCGACGAGTCCACCCTGGCCCGTCTCCAGCCGCTGGCGGATGCGGTTTCGCTGGCCTTCGAGAACGTCCGGCTCTTCCAGCGCACCCGCGAGCTGTCGATCACCGACGAGCTGACGCCGCTGTACAACGCGCGCTTCTTCCACCAGATCCTCGATCGCGAGCTGAAGCTGGTCGACCGCTACGACTCGGTGCTGTCGCTGATCTTCGTCGACCTCGATCGCTTCAAGCCGATCAACGACACCTACGGCCACCTGCGCGGGAGCCGGGTGCTCCGGGAGGTGGGCTTCCTGCTGCGGGCGGCGGTGCGAGAGACCGACTACCCGGCCCGCTACGGCGGCGACGAGTTCGTGGTGATCCTCCCCCAGACCGACGGCGCCGCCGCCCGGCAGCTCGGGGAGAAGCTGCGCGGCCAGATCGAGGGGCACACCTTTCTGCAGGAGGAAGGGATCAACGCCCAGCTCGGGGTCTCGCTGGGGGTGGCCACCTACCCGACCGACGCCACCACCAAGGAGGCGCTGATCCGCCTCGCCGACGAGCGCATGTACCGGGACAAGGACCAGAGGAAGTCCACGTGAGGCTGCTGCTGCTCTCCAACTCGACCAGCTTCGGCTCCGGCTACCTGGACCACGCGATCCAGGCGGTCCTCGACTTCCTGGGGCCGGTCCGTCACCTGCACTTCGTGCCCTTTGCCCTCCACGACCGGGCCGGCTACTCCGCGAAGGTACGCCAGCGCTTCGGCGCGGCGGGGGTCGAGGTCAGCGAGATCACCGCCGACACCGACGCCCTCCAGGTGGCCGAGGCGGTCTTCGTCGGGGGCGGCAACACCTTCCGTCTGCTCGACACCCTGTACCGGAGCCGCCTCCTCGACGTGCTTCGGGATCGGGTCCTGGGCGGCATGCCGTACCTGGGCGCGAGCGCCGGCTCCAACATCGCCTCTCCGACCATCTGCACCACCAACGACATGCCCATCGTCCAGACCCCCAGCTTCGAGGCCCTGGGCCTGGTCCCGTTCCAGATCAACCCGCACTACCAGGATCCGCTGCCCGGGACACAGCACATGGGTGAGACCCGGGAGCAGCGCATCCTCGAGTTCCTCGAGGAGAACGCCGCTCCCGTCCTCGGTATCCGCGAGGGGAGCTGGCTGAGACGTGAGGGCGACCGCCTTCAGCTAGTCGGCGGCGCCGGGGGAAGGCTGTTCCGCCGGGGCCGTGAGCCGGAAGAGGTGCCGGACGGGAGTCGCCTGGATCATCTGCTGGCGGGCTCTGCCCCAGCGGGGGCCTGACGGCGCTCGCGGCACCTCCTCGGGGGACACGATCCGGGTTTCCCTGGTAGCCCGGAGGAAACCCGGTCATGTCCCCATGCGGCGGGCGGTGGCGATCAGCATGTACCCCGAGCTCCAGGGGATGAGCATGTCGAGGCGAGTCAAGAGCCACACCGGCGGGTAGATCGCGCCGAAGAGGCGCAGCTTGCCCCGGTGCCGGGCCATGTCCTGACCGGTCACCACCATTCCCTTCGCCGATCCCTGCTTGCCCAGCCGCTCGAGGCCCCAGTTGAGCGACGTGTCGACGAGCTCCGAGAAGAAGCGCGAGTAGGTCCTCGTCGCCTCGAGGGCGAAGCGTCCGCTCAAGAGCGACCGCAGGCCGTCGACCGTGTATCCGGGCCGCAGGTGCCCGTGCTTCAGGTCCGTCTGGCCCAGGGCGTGCCGCAGCCGCTTGAGGGCGGTCCGCTTCAGGTGCGGGGTGTTGATCACCAGAAGGCCGCCGGGCCGAGTCACCCGAAAAAGCTCGGCAACGAAGGACCGGTCGTCCCTCACGTGCTCGAGCATGTCCACCACCACGGTCCGATCGAAGGAGGCGTCGTCGAAGGGGAGCCGCTCGCCGTCGAAGAGGAAGACGTCGTCGCCGACCAGCTCGCGGATCGAGGAGACCGCCTGGTCGGTCAGGTCCGCCGAGGCCCACTGGCCGCCGCGGCACCGGAGCAGCCAGCTCACCACCCCGTTGTCCGATCCGAGGTCGAGGCAGCACAGCCCCTCGGTGGGACCGAGGCTTCTCTCGAGCTCGGCCAGCTTGCGCTGCTTGAGCACCGAGCGGCGAAACAACGCCACCGCCCACGGCTCAGGCATCGCGCTCGAGCCGCAGGATCACCGGAGAGCCAAAGGCACGGGTCAGGCCGAGCGCCCCCCCCAGGGCCTCGACTCTCCGAGAGAGCCCTGCCTGGCGAAGGCCCCGATGCAGCGCCATCGGGAGAAGGAACTGCGGCCGTCGGGCGGTGGGTCGAAAGCCGCTCCGGGCGAAGGCCGCGGTCAGCTCGCGGTCGCGGAAGACGAGAAACGGCCGGGTGTTCCCCTCCACCCCACGCTTCAGGCCGAACAGGGCGTCGGAGAGGATGTTGATGCTTGCTCGGGTGGGGTAGTCGACCACCACCGCACGACGCGAGAGCCGGCACAGCTCCGTCACCAGCCGCGGCCAGGCCGGAACGTGGGAGAGCAGGCGGTAGGAGAGGACCACGTCGAAGCAACGGTCGGCCAGCCCGGACGCCGAGAGGTCGGCCACCCGGAAGCGTGCCCGGCCGCCGTCCACCCAGGTGGCGACCCGCTCCCGGCAGCGCTCGTCGCTTCCCATGATGGTCACCTGGTATCCGGCGTCGATCAGCGGGCCGGTGACCTGGCCGTGCCCCCCGCCCACGTCGAGCACCGAGGCGCCCGGCCAGGGGCGCAGCAGGTCGAGGGTGGTCCGCGCCTGCACCTCCAGGAACCACGCCCCCACCGGTCCGGCGAAGCGGTCGGCGTAGCCTTCCGATGCGGTCTCCACGTCGGGGGCCTCGGCGCGTGCCGGCGACACCCCATTACCGGCCGGAGTCGGGAGCATCGGTCTCATGGTACTTCGCGGGGCGGCCGTCGCCGTCTCGCCGCAGCTCGTTCCTGATCGCCACCGCCAGCCTCTCGAGCGTGTACGGCTTTCTCACGTAGGCGCCGGCTCCCAGCTCCTGGGCCTTCTTCACCAGGACCGTCTCGGAGAAACCGCTGGCGATGAGGGCCCGCTGACCGGGCGCCACCTCGACCACCCGCTGGTAGGTCTCCAGGCCGTCGATCCCCGGCTCCATGATCATGTCGAGGATCAGCAGGTCGAAGCGGCGGCCCCTCACCAGCTCGACCGCCTCCTCGCCGCTTCTGGCGGTGGCGACCTGGTAGCCGAGCTTCCTCAGCATGGCGGTGCACAGCTCCCTCTGCAGGGCGATGTCGTCGACCACCAGGATCGACTCTCCATGCCCGAGGTGCTCGGCCAGGGCTACGCCCGGCGCGTCGGCCCGGTGCGGCTCTCGGGTCGCCGGAAGGAAGAGGGTGAAGGTCGTTCCCCGGCCCACCTGGCTCCGGACGTCGATCGACCCGCCGTGGTCCTTGACGGTGCCCCAGACGATGGCCATCCCGAGGCCGGTGCCGCTGCGCCCCAGCGCCTTCTTGGTGTAGAAGGGCTCGAAGATGCGGTCCAGGTCCTCCTCCGGTATCCCCTCGCCGGTGTCTTCGACGGCCAGGGTCACGTACTCGCCCTCGGCCAGCACCTCGTAGGCGCTGGCAGGGGTGTCGACATACACGTTCTTGGTCGACACGCGGACCCGGCCCCCCTTCTCGAGGGCTTCTATCGCGTTCCGCACCAGGTTGATGATCGCCTTGGCCAGGTGGACGCTCGAGCCCTGGATGTTGAGGAGCTGCGGCTCGAGGTCGGCTTCCAGGCGGACGTTCGGACGACCGACCAGGAGGCTCTTGAGCTCCGGCGACCTCATCAGGTCGGAGATCACGTGGTTGAGGTCGAGCACCTGCCGCGTGGTGAGGCCCCGACGGGCCATGGTCAGAAGATCCTGGACGATCGCCGCCGCCCGCTCCCCCGACTCGCGGATGGCGTGGAGGGGCTCTCTCAGGGGGCTGTTCTCGGGCAGCTCCAGCAGCATCAGCTCCGGATAGGCGATCACGCCACTCAGGAGGTTGTTCAGGTCGTGAGCCACGCTCCCGGCCAGGATGCCGATGGCCTCCATCTTCTCGGCCCGCTTGAGGCTGGCCTCGAGCTGCTGCTTCTCCGTCTCTGCCCTCTCCCGCTCGGCCATCTCTCGGCGGAGCTGGTCGTTGCTGGCGCGCAGGTCCTGGGTCCGCTGGTCCACCAGCGACTCCAGGATGGCCCGGCTCCGATGGAGCTCGCGCTCGTATTCCTGGCGCTTCTCGAGCTCGTGGCGCAGGCGGAGGGTCAGGTCCCGGATCCGTCCGGTGATGCCGCTCAAGGCGATGGTCACCACCCCGGCGGGCACCCCGTTGGAGAGGAAGCGGTCGAAGCCGAGCCCGGCCAGCCCGGCCAGGGCGAAGCCGAACACCGTGTGGAGGGCCGCGTAGGCGATCCCCCATCCCAGGCCGAACAGGGCGGCAAAAAGAAGCGGCAGCAGGTTGCAGAGGATGAAGGCGCCATCCGCCAGCCGGGCGTGAAGCGGAAAGAAGACGGCCGTGAAGAAGGCGAGGAAGAGTATGGCGGTGGCGAGGGGGCGGGTGCTCATCGGTCCCCGGGCGAGAGCAGGCGGTCCAGCATCCCGCCTTGCTCCAGGGCGGTGAGCAGGGCGTCGGCCATCCGCCGGTGGCCCTCGGCGTTGGGGTGGATCAGCTCGCCGAACAGCGGCACCGTGTCCGGGTAGGCCTGCTCGGTGAGGGCGGCGATCTCGAGGTAGGGCACGCCGGCGCCTCTCATCCCTTCGGCGAGGGCGCGGCGGTGCCCCGCCAGCCGAGCGGCTTCCTCGGGGTAGGTCACGGCGTCACGGTACACCGGACCGATCACCACCACCTGTGCCCCGTGGGCCCGGCAGAGGTTGGCGATGGCGAGATGGTTCTTCACGTACTCCCCTCGCGCGACCCGCTCCACGGGCGAGGATGCCGACACCCCAGGCCGGACGCGCCCGTCCCACCAGAGCGAGGCATGGATCAGCGCCTGGCTGTTCGCCAAGATACGCCGGGCGGTGACCCGGGGCCAGCCGGCTCGCATCACCTGGCTGTCGGCGGCGGCCCGCAGGCCCACGTCGTTCCAGCCGAAGCAGGCGGTCACCAGGTTGGGCTGCAGGTTGGCGATGTCCCGCTCCAACCACAGGCGACCCTGATGGCTCGAGTAGCCGGGCACGGCCAGGATCACCGCCTCGATCTCCCGGTCCGGATGGGCCTCTCGTAGCCGCTCCTCGATCAGCCAGGGGTAGGGTCGGGCCGAGGGGTCGTAGCGGTCCGGGTGGTCGGCGAAGACCACGGGGACCCGGTAGCCGAAGGTCACCGAGTCGCCGAGGAAGACGAGCCTGACGCTGCCGGGGCGCTTGGGGCCGACCGGGCGCTCACCTCGTAGCCCTTGGGGGTTGGTGGAGACCAGGGTGAAGTCCCAGATCACGTCGCAGAGCGAAGGCTTGAGCCTCCAGAACAGCAGCGGGTCGCCTTGGAAGATGCTGACCGAGCGGCGGTCGGTGAAGTCCGCCCGCTGACGCGGCGAGCGCACGAAGGCCTCCAGGCTGGAGACGAACGGAAGCCGCCATCGGACCACCGCCTCGGTCCCCAGAAGCGCCAGCAGAAACAGCAGGCTCGGCCCGACGAGGGCCAGGGCCCGGGCCTGGCGCGACAGACGCGGCGGCACGGCTGCTATCCTAACCAGTTGGCGGGGCGGGGAAGAAACCGCGCCTCGGGCGATTGTGGCCGGTTCGCCGCTCCACTATCATCAGGGCTGCTTATCTCCGCATAAGAAGGGGCCCCCGCGGCCCCCTGGAGGGACTCATGGATTTCCGGTTCCAGGAGGAGCAGGAGCTTCTCAGGACCACGGTCCGGGAGTTCGCCAAGAGCGAGATTGCCCCCCACTGCCGCGAGTGGGACGAGCGCCAGGGCTTCCCCCGGGAGCTGTTCGGCAAGATGGGCGAGCTGGGGCTGACCGGCGTGGTCTGGCCGGCCGAGTACGGTGGGGCCGGCATGTCCTACCTGGACCTCGTGGTGGTGATGGAGGAGCTGAGCCGCGCCGACGCCGGGGTGGCGCTGTCGGTGGCCGCGCACAGCGGCCTGTGCTGCGCCCACCTCAACCAGGCGGGCACCGCGGAGCAGAAACGTCGCTACCTGGCGCCGCTCGCACGCGGCGAGAGGATCGGATGCTGGGGCCTCACCGAGCCCGGCTCCGGCTCGGATGCCGGCGGAGCCCGCACCACGGCGGTGCGGGACGGCGAGAGCTGGGTCTTGAACGGATCCAAGACCTTCATCACCAACGGCGGCATCGCCGACGTTGCGGTGGTGGTGGCGGTCACCAACAAGAGCCGCGGCAAGCACGGTGTCTCCGCCTTCGTGGTCGAGCGCGGCACGCCCGGCTTCCGTGCCGGCCGCAAGCTGGACAAGCTCGGGGTACGCTCGTCCGACACCTCCGAGCTGTTCTTCGAGGACTGCCGGGTCCCGGCCGACAGCCTGCTCGGGCAGCAGGGCCAAGGCTTCATCGACACCCTGCGGATCCTCGACGGGGGAAGGATCGGGATCGCCGCCTTCTGCCTCGGGATCGCCCAGGCCAGCTACGAGGCGGCCTCGGGCTATGCGCGCGAAAGGCGTCAGTTCGGCCGCCCGATCGCGGACTTCCAGGCCACCCAGTTCAAGATCGCCGACATGGCCACCCGGATCCAGGCAGCGCGGCTTCTGACCCTGGAGGCGGCCTGGCGCTGCGACAACCACCTCGAGCACACCCTGCAGGCTTCGATGGCGAAGCTGTTCGCCAGCGAGGTGGCGGTGACGGCGGCGATGGAAGCGGTCCAGATCCACGGGGGGTACGGCTACACCAAGGAGTACCCAGTGGAACGCTACCTGCGCGACTCCAAGGTGGGCACCATCGGCGAGGGGACCAGCGAGATCCAGCGCCTGGTGATCGCCCGCGAGCTGTTGGGCCTGCGCGGCATGGTGAGGTAGGCTGCCGGATCGGGCGGCGGAAGGTCTCGCGGTCGCCCTGGCCTACGACTGATGACCGATACCCGAAGCCTGGTCGACGGCGTCCTGCGAGCCGACGTCCGCGCCATGGCGCGGGCCATCAGCCTGGTCGAGGACGCCGACCCGGGCGCCCGGGAGCTGCTCCAGGCCCTGTTCCCCCATGCCGGGGGCGCCCGGGTGATCGGGGTCACCGGGCCGCCCGGCGCGGGCAAGTCGACGCTGGTGGACGGCATGACGACGCGCTTCCGGTCCGCCGGGCAGGCGGTCGGGATCATCGCCGTCGACCCCACCTCCCCGTTCAGCGGCGGGGCGATCCTTGGTGACCGTATCCGGATGCAGGCCCACGCCCTCGATCCCGGCGTCTTCATCCGCTCAATGGCCACCCGGGGCCACCTCGGGGGCCTCTCGGCCGCCACCTCCCACGTGCTCACCATCCTGGGGGCCGCCGGCTGCGACGTCATCCTGGTGGAGACGGTGGGGGTCGGGCAGGACGAGGTGGCGATCGTGGAGACCGCCGACGTGAGCCTGGTGGTGCTGGTGCCGGGTTTGGGCGACGAGGTCCAGGCCCTCAAGGCCGGGATCATGGAGATCGCGGACGTCTTCGTGGTCAACAAGGCGGACCGCGACGGGGCCGGGCGGTTGGTCTCCGAGATCGAGGCGATGCTGTCGCTGGCTGGCGACTCGGGACCACGCCCGGCGATCGTCCAGACCGTGGCCTCGGAGGGGACGGGGGTGGATCTCCTGCTCGACGAGGTCTCGAGCTTCCTGGCCGTGGCCGCCTCCAGCGGGCGCCTCGCGGCGAAGCGCCGGGCCCACCTGAGGCGCCAGTTCGAGGAGACGCTCCGCGCCCAGTTGATGAGGCACGTGCGTCAGCACGCGGTCTCTGCCGAGGAGATCGAGGGCCTCACCGATCGCCTGGTGGCTCGCGAGCTGGACCCCTTCACCGCCGTCGCCGAGGTGCTGCGGAGGCTGGGGCTCCAGGAGCCGTCCTGATGCCGATTCGGGTGCTGAGGATCGACCACCTGGGGATCGCCGTCCCCGACCTCGAGCAGGCCCGCGCCGCCTATGCGACGCTCGGGTTGGCCGCCGAGGCGACCCACGACGTCCCCTCGGAGCAGGTGCGGATCGCCTTCCTTCCGGTGGGCGAGGCCCGCCTCGAGCTGCTCGAGCCGACCGAGCCGGGCTCGGCGGTGGCGCGCTTCCTCGAGAAGCGACAGGGGTTCCACCATCTCTGCCTGGTGGTGGAAGACCTGGACGCCGCGCTTCTCGAGCTGAAGGCCCGCGGGGTCCGGCTCATCGACGAGGCTCCCCGGGTCGGGGCCGGGGGCTGCCGGGTGGCCTTCGTCCACCCGAGCGCGGCCGCCGGCGTGCTGATCGAGCTCAAGCAGGCCTGAGCGCACCGGACGGGGTGCGGGGAACCGCCGTCTTGCGCTAGGATCACACCCTTGTGAGGTGAGGCATTGGCGATCCAGGACCACGCCCAGATCGGGATCATCGGCGGTAGCGGACTCTACGAGATGGAGGGCTTCGACGAGGTGCGGGAGCTTTCCCCCGATACCCCTTTCGGCAAGCCCTCCGACAGCCTGATGCTGGGCCGGCTGGAAGGGAAGCCGGTGGCCTTCCTCTCCCGTCACGCCCGTGGCCATCGGATCCTGCCCGGAGAGCTGAACGCCCGCGCCAACGTCTTCGCCATGAAGCAGCTCGGCGTCGAGTGGCTGATCTCGGTCTCAGCGGTCGGCTCCCTCAAGGAGGAGTATGCACCGCGGCACATGGTGATCCCCGACCAGTTCGTGGATCGCACCACCGGCCGTCCCAGCAGCTTCTTCGGCCGTGGCCTGGTGGGGCACGTCGCCTTTGCCCACCCCACCAGCACGCCGCTGCGGGGGATCCTCGAAGCGGCCTGTCAGGAGGCGGGCGCCACCGTCCACGTCGGAGGCACGCTGGTCTGCATCGAGGGCCCGCTCTTCTCCACCCTGGCGGAGTCGAGGCTCTACCGCTCCTGGGGGATGGACCTGGTGGGCATGACGGCGCTTCCGGAGGCGCGGCTGGCCCGCGAGGCCGAGATCTCCTACGCAACCCTGGCCATGGTGACCGACTACGACTGCTGGCACCCCGAGCACGACTCGGTGACCGCGGACCAGATCATCGCGGTGCTCGGCGAGAACGCCGTCACCGCCAAGGCGGTGCTGCGAGCGGCGGTGCGCCGGATCCCGGCGCCCGGCGATCCGTTGCGGAGCCGGTGCGAGTCCTTCCAGGCGCTCAAGACGGCGCTGGTCACTCCCGCTCACCTGGTCCCGGAGCAGGTCAAGGCGGAGCTGGGGCCCCTCATCGGCAGGTACCTCCGGTAGCGACCCGGACCCGGGCCGCACCGCGAAGAGAAAGGAGCCCCATCGATGTCGATCCTGGTCGTCGGCAGCGTTGCCTTCGATACCGTCGAGACGCCCGTCGGGCGCGCCGAGAAGGTACTGGGCGGCAGCGCCTCGTTCTTCTCGCTGGCCGCCTCGTTCTTCGAGAGCGTGAACCTGGTGGGGGTGGTGGGCCGTGACTTCGGCGAGGAGCAGCTCGCCTGCTTCGCGGGGCGTGACATCGACCTCGAGGGGCTCGAGCGCGTGGACGGCGAGACCTTCCACTGGGGCGGCCGTTACGCCGACGACCTCAACTCCAGAGAGACGCTCTTCACCCACCTCAACGTGTTCGAGAGCTTCAAGCCCAAGATCCCGGAGAGATACCGGACCAGCCAGAACGTCTTCCTCGGCAACATCGACCCGGTGCTTCAGCTCGAGGTGCTGGACCAGGTCCAGAAGCCCAGGCTGGTCGCCTGCGACACCATGAACTTCTGGATCGACGGCCGGCTCCCGGCGCTGCACGAGCTGCTGCATCGGGTCGACGTGCTGCTGATCAACGACTCCGAGGCCCGCCAGCTCTCCGGCGAGTCGAACCTGGTCAAGGCGGCCCGGGCCATCCGCGCCCTCGGGCCCCGTACCCTGGTGATCAAGAAGGGGGAGCACGGCGCGGTCACCTTCTCTGACGAGGGCTGCTTCATCGCCGCCGCCTTCCCGGTGGAGGACGTGGTCGACCCCACCGGCGCCGGCGACACGTTCGCCGGCGGCTTCGTCGGCTACCTGGCGGCCGCCGGCTCCATCGACGACGCCACGCTGCGCCGAGCCGTGATCATGGGCAGCACCCTGGCCTCCTTCTCCGTGGAGGCCTTCAGCGTGGAACGCCTGCTCTCCCTGACCCGGGATGAGATCCACGCCCGCTTCCGGGTCTTCAAGCACCTGATCGACTTCGACCCGCAGTAGCGGGGAGTCGCGCCCCTCGGGCGCTACCCGTCTCCGCGGTATCGACGCGTGCTAGCCGACCGGCGTCCCGCAGTCCCCGCAGAACTTGGCGCCGGGGGCCAGGGGCTTGCCGCACTTGGCACAGGCGGCGGCGGCGGCCATCGGGCTACCG
>CAZNNH010000002.1:20656-104248 GCA_964574335.1 uncultured Acidobacteriota bacterium
CAGTTGTTGCAGAACTTGGCCCCGGCCGGCACCTGGGCCTGGCACTTGGGGCAGGTGGCCGCCGCCGGCATCGGGCTGCCGCAGTTGTTGCAGAACTTGGCCCCGGCCGGCACCTGGGCCTGGCACTTGGGGCAGGCGACAGTGGCCGCGCCCGGCGACGCCGTGGCGCCGGGCTGGGCTGCGCCCGGCTGGCCTCCCGCCATCGCCCCGTGGATCATCTGCGGCATCATCATGCCGATCCCGGCTCCCAGGCCGAGGCTGGCGGCGCCGCCGCCCTCGCCGGGGTTCTGGGCTGCCGCCTCGATCCCGCGGGCCGCCTTGAAGGCCATGTACTGCTGCATGTTGCCGATGGCGCCCATGCCGGCCCGCTCGTCGATCATCTTCTGGACGTCCTCGGGGGGCGTGATCGCGCCGATCAGGAAGTCCACCAGCTCCATGCCGTACTTGCCGAAGTCGTCGGCCACCCGGCCCTTGAGGCCACCGGAGAGCTCGTCGTAGTAGCGGGGCAGGTCGAGGACGGTCTTGAGCGTCTCGCCCAGCAGGTCGTTGAGGCGCGCCACGCAGATATCGCGCAGGAAGTCCTCGATCGAATCGGTCGAGTAGTTGCCCCGGGTCCCCACCAACTGCATCAGGAAGATGCCGGGATCGGCCACCCGCATCGAGAAGCGGCCGAAGGCCCGCAGCCGGACCATGCTGAGCTCGGTGTCACGGAAGACGATGGGCTCCTTGGTCCCCCACTTGAGGTCGGTGAACGTCTGGCGGCTGATGAAGTAGACCTGGGCCTGGAACGGCGAGGTGCCACCGAACGGGGCGCCGATCAGCCGACCCAGAAGCGGCAGGTTCATCGTGGTCAGGGTGTGTCGTCCCGACTCGAAGGTGTCGAGCGCCTTGCCGTCCCGGAAGAAGCTGCCCCACTGGTTGTCCTGGACGATGAGCTGGGCGCCCAGCTTGATCGCCATCGAGCCGCCGGGCGGCTCCCGATGGACGATCTCCTGCCCGGTCTGGTCGAGGTACTGGATGACTTCGATGGCCACGTTCCCCTCCTCGGGCTACTCGAGCCCGCCCAGGATCGCCTCCCGATCCGCTATCCGTGTGTCGAGGGCGTCGATGGCTTGGATCATCTGCACGACGCCGGCCTTGGCCCCCTCCGCGTGGTCGGCCGCCTGCTGACCGGCCGAGCGGACGCTGTCCGCTCCCTCGATCAGCGACAGGTCGAACTCGTAGACCCGTTGCAGCGCCGTCTCGTCCACCTTGATGGCCGCGAAGAAGCCGGCGTAGCCCCGGTCCGCGTAGCGGATCCGAGCCACCACCTTGTCGAGGCGCTTGCGGGCGGTCTCGATGTCGTTGATGATCGACAGATCGCCCGAGCGGGTGGCGCCCGCGGAGAGCTCGTTCAGCACCTTCTTGCAGGTCTCGAGCTGGGACGCCACGTGCTCTCGCTGCAGGCGGTCGGCGTCACGCCGCAGCTCCTTGTCGCGATACCCCTTGAACCCGGGGATCGCGTTCATGATCTTCTCGAGGAAGTTCTGTCCGGCGCGGGCCTTGTCCAGGATCGGGTCCATGAGCGTCTCCTCCGGGAATACGCACGGGGCCTGCCGAAGGCCGGGCGAGACCTCAGCCGGCTGGCGTGCCGTCGGACTCCAGCATGGTGTTGACGATGGTCAGCAGCTTGTTGGCGGTGAACGGCTTGTTGATGTACATCACCGCGCCGGACTCAAAACCCTCGGCCAGCGCCTCGCCGCCGCCCTTGGCGGTGAGGAAGATCACCGGCGTCTCCTTGAGCTTCGGATCTTCCTTGATGCGGCGACACACCGTGAAGCCGTCCACCTCCGGCATCATCACGTCGAGCAGCACCAGGTCGAAGGTCTCTCGCTCGAGTCGCTCCAGCGCCTCGGCACCACCGCCGGCGGTGGTGACGTCGAACCCTTTCTGCTCGAGGATCGTGCGCTCCAGGTTCAGGATGTTCTCGTCGTCGTCGACAACAAGGATCCTCTTGCCCATCAGGAACCTCCGCGGCCTGCGCTGGGTATCGTAGGAGCGGATTCTAGCACTCGTCACTCGTCGGCGGCAAAGGGGGCGAGCGGAGCCAGGGGAGCACGGCGAGGGCGGCGCGGCGCGAGGCCCCCGGCGCGCCCAGCCGGCGCCGGACCTCGGCCAACCCAGCTCGCATCCGCGAGGCCCGCCCGGTGTCTCCGAGCAGGGCCAGGGCCTCGTCGGCGAGACGCTCGGGGGTGAGCTGGCTCTGGATCAGCTCCGGCACCACCGCCTGCTCCGCGATCAGGTTGACCATCGAGTAGTGCGGTATCCGCACGAAGCGCCGCCCCAGCGCGTAGCTGAGCGGCGAGACCCGATAAACGACGACCATCGGGACGCCCAGGAGCGCCGTCTCCACCGTGGCCGTCCCCGACGCCACCACGGCGAGCTGCGAGCTGCCCAGCACGGCGTGCGTCTCTTCGCTCACCAGCCGCACGGGCAGGCCCTCCACCGATCGGGCGAGCGGGCGGGCGTCGAGCGACGGGGCAGCCGCCAGCAGGAACTGCAGCTCCGGGCGGCGCTGGGCCAGCAGCCGGATCGCCCCGGCGATCGGCGGGAGGTTGTAGTGGAGCTCCTGGGTCCGGCTGCCAGGAAGGACGGCGACCACGGGGCGCTCCGAGTCGAGCCCCTGGCTGCGGAGGAATGACCGCGGGTGAGGCGGCGGCGTCACCAGGTCCACCAGCGGGTGCCCCACGAACGTGACCGGTACATCCTCCTGCCGGTAAAAGCCTTCCTCGAACGGGAAGATCACCAGCATCCGGCGCACGGTGGCGCGAATCGTGCGGATCCGGCGGCGTCGCCAGGCCCACACCTGTGGGGAGACGTAGTAGACGACGGGCACCCCTCGTCGGCAGAGCGCACGCGCCAGGCGGAGATTGAACCCGGCATAGTCGACCAGCACCGCCAGGTCCGGACGGGTCCGATCCACCTGTGCCAGCACGCGGCGGTAGATCCGGTGCAGCCGCCCGATGTGTCGCACCACCTCCGCCAGGCCGATGACGGCCAGCTCCCGGACGTGGGCGAGCAGGGAGACCTCCTGGGCGATCAGGCGGTCTCCGCCGAGGCCGAACGCGGCGAGATCGGGCAGCTCGCGTCGGAGCTCGCGGACCAGCTCCGCCGCGTAGAGGTCGCCGGACGGCTCTCCGCAGGAGACCAGGAGACGGGGGGGGGCGGATGTCAAGGCGGGCCAGTATACCGCCGGTCGGTTGGCCGACCGGCGCATCTCCTGGGGACGCCGGTGTCCCCGGCGCCGAACAGGCTTCGGGTTGGGCTTCCACCCGGAAACTCCTATATTTGAAGTAAGTCCGGCTGCCCGCCCGTCGCCAGCGTGCGGCATGAGGATTGCAGGATGTTGGGTGAACCGTGGAGGACGCCATGAGCGCACGCACCGTCATCTTTCTCGCCGCTGTGACCCTCGCCGCCCATCCCGCCCTGGCTGAGCGGGCCAAGGTCCGTACGGGGTCGAGGCCGGCCGCCGCTTCCAGCGGGAAGGGCGCCGGCCATTCGGGTATGGCCGCGCGGGCCCCCTCGGCCCAGAGGTCGGCGCCGGCCCCGAGCTACTCGTCAGCCAGCCATGGGCGTCGCCCCGGGCCTGGAGCGACGGCCCGTGGCCCTGCGAGCGCTCCCACCCGCGCCCAGCTCCGTCATCCTCGAGCCGGGACCGGCCGACCCTACCGGAGCGGGGCCTACTACGGGTACCGGGGGCGATACGGGCATGGGTATGGCTATCGCTACGGCTATCCGTATTGGGGTTGGGGCTACCCGTACTACGGCGGCTATCCCTACTACGGCAACTACGGCTCCTACGGCTACTACGGCTACCCCTACTCCTGGGCCTACCCTTATGGGCTCTCGGTGGGCGTTGGTCTCGGCGGCCCCTACTGGGGTATGTCCTACAACCACTTCGTCGAGCAGCAGGACGGCGCCGGCGCTCTGCGCATCCTCGTCCACCCGGCCGAAGCGCGGGTCTTCGTGGACGGCGACTACGCCGGTACCGTGGACGACTTCGACGGGATGTTCCAGCGGCTGCGGGTCGCCCCCGGCCGCCACGAGATCGTCCTCGAGCTGGAGGGCTACCAGACCGCTCGCTTCCGCGTGCTGGTGGCCCCCGACCAGACGATCAAGCTCCGCTACCAGATGGTCGAGGGGGCGGGCGAGAGCGTCGAGGAGCTGCCGGGCTGGGCCAGCGCCGAGGCCGGGGCGGTGTCCGTCGACAGGCCTCGAGAGGCGGTGCGACTGGGGACGCTGCGGATCTCGGTGTTGCCCCAGGACGCCTCCGTGTACATCGACGGCCAGTTCTTCGGTACCGGTCAGGACCTGCGCAGCGTCCCGCTGCCGGCCGGGCCCCACCGGCTGGAGGTGGTGATGCCGGGGTTCAGGCCCTACGAGCGGGACGTGGAGATCGACCCGAGCGGGTACCTCACCCTGGAGGTGACGCTGGACCGTTCCTGAGCGGGTTGAAGCCTTCGTCTCCTCGCCATAGACTGGATGGGCGCTCTCTCCCCGAGACGCCCCGGGGGAGCCCCGGATCCGATCTATCGACGAGGAGACCGAATCATGTCCGTCCGCACCGGCTTCTGTTTGGCTCTGGTGGCCTCTGTGCTGGTCTGTGCCCCAGCCCGGGCCGAAAAGCTCACCAAGGAGAATCGGCACTGGCTCGACGGAGTGAGGGCCATCATCCTCCCCGAAGAGGAGAAGCAGTACCGGGACCTGGCCAAGTCCGAGCGGGCCGAGTTCGAGAAGATCTTCTGGGCGCGTCGTGATCCCGACCTGGAGACCCCGGAGAACGAGTATCAGGCCGAGTTCGACAAGCTCCGGGCCCAGGCGGACGAGCGCTACGTGATCCACGGACGCCGCGGCTCCGAGACCGACTGTGGGCGCGCCTTCATCCTGTTCGGCGAGCCGGACTCCGTCGACCAGCAGACCCTGGACAGCCTGCCGGGCCGGCGTTCCCCCCAGACGTGGACCTTCATGTCGCGGCCCGGCTTCAAGTTCCCTGAGGGCGGGCTCAAGGTCCCGTTCGACGCGGAGTGCGCCACGCCGCGGGTCATGCAGGAGCAGCTCGACCGGGTGGCCGAGCAGCGCGTCGTCCATCCGAACATCGGCTACAGCCGGGACGAGAGCGGAAAGCTGGTCAAGCTGGTGGACCAGCTCCCCAAGCCGTCGCCGGCCCAGGCGCTCTTGAAGTCGCCGCGGGCCGACTTCCCTATCCAGGTGGAGAAGACGCTGGTCCTGCGCAACCCGAGCGGCGGGGCCTTCGTGGCCGGCCTGGTCCAGGCCGAGGGCGCCGGACTGGGCCCGAGCGGGGAACCCCTGGACCTGGTGGTGGCGGCGCAGGCTCACGACGCCGAGGGCAAGGTGGTTCCCGGAGCCGAGCGCGAGACCAGCGTCACGCCCGGGCCAGACGGACACTTCGTGGTTTCCTACGGGCTGATCCTGCGGGCCGGGGAGTACACCCTGGACGTGGCGGTGGTGGACGCCAAGGGCGGGAAGGGGTCGGCGGCGTCGATCCCGCTCCAGGTTCCCGACTTCACCACTGAAGAGGTGTCCATGTCCTCGCTGATGGTGCTTCAGGACATCGTCCCCGAGACCTCCAGCCAGATCGACCGCCGTCAGCCGCTGGCGGACTTCGACCTGACCGCGGCGCGTCTGGTCCCGAGCTTCGGCAACGTCTTCTCCAAGGACCAGTCGATCTCCATGCTGTGCGCCATCTACGGCGGTGCGGTCGACCCGGAAACCGGCAAGGCGTCGCTCAAGGTGAGCTTCGCCTTCAAGAAGGGGGGCAAGAAGGTCGCCCAGGCCGACGACGTCGTCTACGACGCGCCCAACCCCTCACACTCGGTCGGACCAGTGCCGCTCTCCGGCTTCGATCCCGGCGTCTACCAGGTCGAGATGAAGGTGAAGGACCAGGTCGCGAACACGCAGAGCCAGCAGGAAGCTCGGTTCGAGATTCGGGGGGAGGCCGGTGGCGGCGGGGCTGATCCTAGGCTCCCCCCTGCCGCCCCAGAGGAGTAGGCGGGGGACAGCTAGCGGACGGTGGCCCGCAGCTCCTTGCCGGCCGTGAACTTGGGCGTCTTGTAGCCGGCGATTCGGATCCGGGCCCCGGTGCGCGGGTTGCGTCCGCCGCGCGGCCGCCGGCGCAGCACGGTGAAGGTCCCGAAGCCCACCAGCGTGACCTTCCCCCCCCTCTTGAGGGCGCGCGCGACCTGAGCGATGAAGGCGTCCAGCACCCGGTTGGTGTCCGCCTTGGTGAGGCCGGTGTCCCGCGCCATGCGGGCGACGATCTCGGCCTTGTTCATCTTCTTCCTCTCCTGGCTCTCGCACGGAAGCGGGTCAGGCCGCCTTCTTGGAGGGAGCGGGGGACTGAAGCACCGTCAGCGCTCGGTCGAGGATCAGGTCCTCCCCCCCCTCGACCGGCTCGGCGGGCAGCGGGACCAGGACCGCCGGCGTCACGCCGTGGCCGTGGATCGGCTCTCCCGCTGGCGATACGTACTTGGCGACGCTCAGCACCAGCCCACCCTTGGGCATCGGGAACGCCTTCTGGACGGGAGCGATGCCGAAGCTCCGCTCTCCCACGACCTGCGCGCGCCCCGAGTCCTGGAGGGCCGCGGCCACGATCTCGGCGCCGCCCGCGGTCCCCCGGTCGATGAGGACCGCCAGCGGGCCATCCCACACCGACGTACCGTCGGCGCTGAATACCCGTTCGGCGACCTGGCGCCCCGCCAGCTTGGTGATGACGCCCTCCTTCATGAAGAGGTTGGCGACGTCGATGCCGGCCTCGAGCGGACCGAACGCGTTGCCCCGCAGGTCCAGCACCAGCGACGGGACCCCCTGCAGCTTGAGCGCCTCGATCTCCGACTGGAGTTCGTCGGCGGTCCGCTCGGACAGCTCGCCGATGCGGATCAGGCCCTGCCCGCCGGGGAGCCGTGATCCCTCCAGAGCGGCGGGCTTGATCCGCTCGCGCACCATCGGGACGTCGATGGGCTCTCCCCCCGAGCGCAGGATCTGCAGGTCGACTGACGAGCCCGGCTCTCCGCGCAGCAGCGAGAGCCCCACCGGGACTCCCATCGGACGGGTGTGCTTGCCGTCGATGGTCTTGATGACGTCGCCGGTCCTGAGACCGGCCCGGTCGGCGGGTGAGCCGGGTCGGACCGAGACCACCATCAGGAAGGCGAAGCGGCGCGTGAGCACGGCGCCCACGTCGGCGGCGGTTTCGTCGACGGGCGCGAGGTAGCCCGCAAAGGCGTCGGCATCCAGGTAGGCGCTGTCGCCGTCCAGCGCGTCGGTGAGGCCCCGGTAGGCCCCCGACATGGTCCGATCGAGGTCGATGGGCTCCACGTAGGAGTCCATCACCATTCGGATGACCTCGTTGAACACGGCCAACTGGCCGTAGGTGGTGTCGCCGAGCACCCGACCCAGCACGGAGCCGAGGGCGACGTAGAAGACCACGCCGGTCGACACCAGCGCCACCAGCAGGCGTGCACGCGCGCTCATGAATCGATTATACGGCACTCCCGCGCCCCGGGCCGCGCTCGCTAGGAGCGCGGTCTCAGCCAGTCGGCCGGATCCTCGGGCTTGCCCCGGAAGCGGATCTCGAAGTAGAGGCCCCGGTCCTCCAGGCCCGGCGCCGCCACCGTGCCGAGGGTCTGGCCGGTGACGACACGCTGGCCCGGCTGCACCAGCGTCTCGGCGAGGTGGGCATAGAGAGAGTGGTGCTTGCCGCCGTGGTCCACCACCACCATCAGCCCGTAGCCACGGAAGCGGTCCGCGAACACGACCGTGCCCTCGTGCACCGCCCGGACCTCGGAGTCGGGGGCGGCCGCGATCTCGATGCCGTTCTGGACGGTGTAGGTGTCGAAGCGGGGGTGCTTGCGACGGCCGAACGGGACCCGGACCCGGCCGTCGGCGGGCCACGGCAGCGATCCCTTGAAGACGGTTATCGGGACCGAGACCTCCCCCTCCACCAGCCCCTCCAGCAGCCCCTCCAGCCGGTCTTCGGCCTCCTTCAGCTCCTCGAGGTAGGCGGCGTTGATCTCCTTCTTCTCGACGATCGAGGTCAGAAGCTTGGTCTTCCGCTCGCGGTCCGCGGCCAACCGGCGCCGCGCCCGCTGCAGCTCGGTGCGCAGCGCCAGCGCCTCCTCGGTTCGCTTCTCCAGGTCGAGGCGGAACTGGGCCAGGCTCTCCAGGTTTCGGCGGAAGGCGGCGAAGCGTTGGTTGTCCCGCCGCGCCAGGGCGGCGACGAAGCGGTAGCCGCGCAGCATGTCGGTCGGTCTCTCGACCGACAGCAGCAGCCGCAGGTAGGAGAGCGCCCCCAGCTTGTAAAGGGCCCGGGCCCGAGCCCGGAGCACCGGACGGGCCTCGCCTATGGCTCGCTCCAGATCGCGGATCTGCGCCAGCGCCTCGTCCATCTGGGTGTTGGTGCGCTGGAGCACCAGGCGGGTCTCCTGGAGCTGCTCGTTTCGGATGCGGATCTCCAGCTCGAGGCGCTCCACGTCGCCGAGCAGGCTCTTCTCCTCGCTCCTCAACTGGGCGAGCTCGTGCTCGAGCCGCTGCCGGTGCTGGCGGACCTTCTCGAGCCGCTGGTCGTCCCGGGTCGGCGCGGCGGCGGCGCCGAGCGACAGGAGCGCCAGCAGAGCCATGACCACGCCGAGCCGTCGTCTGCCACGGTGGGGGGCCACGGCTGCCGCGCCCTTGGCCTGAATCACTGGTCCGGCTCGCTCCCTTCTCCCGGGGGCGGGCCCGCCTCTGGAGGGAGGGTCTCGGGGGGCGGGGTGGCGCTGGGCGGGGCGGCGGCGGTTTCGGAGGAGTCGTCCCGCTTGCGGCTGGGCCGGGTCAGGTCGTCCTCCTTCTCGCCGCCGATCGGGATCAGGGTGGGCTCGATGACGGGGAAGGCGGTCGGGCTCTCGAGCGGGGCGGCGACCGGCCCGGCGTCGGGGAACAGCGCCGAGACGTACTGCTTGAGGGTGAGGTTGGTGGGGCCGTAGCCCTTGTCGTAGAGGAAGTGCTCGCAGGCCTCGCCCACCTCGCCCGCCGAGGCATAACGCCGGTCCGGGTTGCGCTCGGTCGCCTTCTGGAAGATCGACACCACGTCCTGTGGGACCTCCGGACGGACCGCCCGTGGAGAGCGGATCGGGCCCGCGGCCACCTGCTCGAGGACCTGCGGCGTGGTGAGGCCCGGGAACAGCCGTTCCAGGGTCAGGATCTCGAACAGCACCGCCCCGAGGCAGAAGATGTCGCTGCGGTTGTCGGCGCGGAGCTCGGAGACCATCTCGGGCGCCATGTAGGCGGGCTTGCCGGTCAGGCTGGAGTCGCGGGTGCCGCTCCGGGTGGCGATCCCGAAGTCGATCAGCTTCACCGTCCCCTCGAGGGTCATCATGATGTTGCTGGGGCTGACGTCGCGATGGACGATGGCGGCCTTCTCGTAGACGTACTGGAGCGCCCGGCAGACCCGGCTGACGATGAACACCGAGAGCTCGACGTGGGGGAAGCGGCCGAGCTGCCGGTGGCGCTCGATGAAGTCCACCAGGCTCCAGCCGTCGATGTACTCCATGATGATCCAGAGCTGGTCGTCGAGCTGCTCGAAGTCGAAGATCCGCCCGATGTTCTCGTGGTCCAGGATCGCGTAGCGGCGAGCCTCTTCCACGAACAGCCGCACGTGGTTGGGGTCCTCGGCGTGGCGCAGCCGCTTGATCACGATGGGGCGGGAGAAGCCGGCGTGGCCGATCAGCTCGCCCTTGTGGATGCGGCCCATCCCGCCCGCGCCGAGCTCGTGCAGCACCCTGTACTTGGCCGGCTCGGGCATCCCACCTCCGAACGACCCCAAGCATCGCAGAGGCCTCCGCCGACCGTCAACCGCGCTCGCTCCCCGCCGGGTGGGAAGCTATACTGCGGGCTTCATGCGGTACGTGGGCCTGGACGTCGGGGACCGCCTCATCGGCGCCGCCGTCTCGGACGAGTCCGGGACTCTGGCCAGCGGGATCGCCACGGTGAGGCGGGTGGGGCCCCGCAAGGACCTGAAGGCGATCGCCGAGCTGGTGCGGCGCCACGAGGCGGGGGAGGTGGTGGTCGGGCTGCCCCGTCGCCTGGACGGCTCGCTGGGCGGGCAGGCCCAGAAGGTGCTCGACTTCATCGATGGGCTGAGGCCGCGGGTGGGCGTGCCGGTGGTGCCGTGGGACGAGCGCTTCACCTCGGTCGTGGCCGAGCGTGCGCTCATCGAGGGCGGGGTCTCGCGTGAGCAGCGCAAGACTCTGGTGGACAAGGTGGCGGCGATCCTGATCCTCCAGAGCTACCTGGACTACCGGAACCTGGCGGAGTCGGAGTCCCGGAGGACGACGCCGTAGGCGCCCGGCAAGCCGTCGTGATGCGCCGCCTGCTGCTCGCCGCCTGCTGCCTGGCCCTTCTCAGGCTTCTCTGGATCAACGAGGTCCAGGGTCCGGTCCGCTCGGCGACCGAGCCCAGCCAGGTCCTCCTGGTGGAGCCCGGATCGTCCAGCGGAGCGATCGGCAGCCAGCTCGAGGCGATGGGTCTGGTTCGGCATCGGTGGGTGTTCCGTGCCTACGTGGCCTCGCGCGGCGCCGGCTCGCGGCTGCGTGCCGGGCAGTACACGCTGGACGGCCCGCTCTCGCTCCAGCAGATCGTCGACCTGCTGGTACGGGGGGCCGCCGACCGCCACGACGTCACCTTCCCGGAAGGCCGCAACTACGAGGAGCTGGCCGCGATCGCCGCCCAGGACGGCATCGCGCCGGAGGACTTCCTGGCCGCGGCCCGCGATCCGTCGCCGATCCTCGACCTCGATCCCGCCGCCTCCGACCTCGAGGGCTACCTCTTTCCCGACACCTACGACCTGCCTCGTGGGGAGGACGCCGCCCAGGTGCTGGTGAACCGGATGGTGCGCCGCTTCCGGGACGTGATCCGGGAAAGGCTGGTGCGTCTCGAGGAGCGGCGCCTCGGGCTCCGGGAGCTGGTGACCCTGGCCTCGATCGTGGAGCTCGAGACGGCGCGGGCCGACGAGCGTCCCCGGATCGCCGCCGTCTTCTTGAACCGCCTGGCGCGAGGCATGCCGCTCCAGACCGATCCCACCGTGATCTATGCCATGCGCAAGGCGGGGCGTTGGGACGGCAACATCCGTCGCCGCGACCTGGACATCGACTCGCCGTACAACACCTACCGGCACGCCGGGCTTCCACCTGGCCCCATCGGCTCACCGGGAGAGGCGGCGCTCGACGCGGTGCTGAGCCCGGCCGCGGTGGACGACCTCTACTTCGTCAGCCGCAACGACGGGACCCACCACTTCAGCCGCAGCCTGCGCGAGCACGAGCGGGCCGTCGACCGCTACCAGCGCAGGCGCCGGACGGGCGGCCGGGATGCCTCCTAGCTGGCGACCGATGCGAGAACCTTCCTCCCCCGGATCCGAGAGGGAGCCGCGGATCCTGGTCTGCAACGACGACGGCTATCTCTCGACGGGGCTCGAGGCGCTGGTTCTGGCCCTCGAGCCGCTGGCGGAAGTGGTGGTGGTGGCCCCGGAGACGGAGCAGAGCGCCGCCTCCCACGCCATCTCGCTGCGGCGGCCGCTGCGGATCCGGCGGGTGCGCGAGCGGTGGTACGCCGTGGACGGGACGCCGACCGATTGCTCCTACGTGGGGATCAGCCACGTGCTCCAGGAGAAGCCACCACGGCTGACGGTGGCCGGGATCAACCACGGACCCAACATGGCCGAGGACGTGATCTACTCCGGGACGGTGGCCGCAGCCATGGAGTCGGCGCTGCTCGACGTCCCCGCGATCGCGATCAGCCTGGCTACCCGCCAGGACTTCGACTTCGGCGTGGCGGCCCGCTTCGTGCGCGCGCTGGTGGGCTGCGCCCTGGCGCAGCCGCTGCCACCCCGCCTGCTGCTCAACGTCAACGTGCCTCCCGGCGCCCCCGACGGCTACACGGTCACCCGCCTGGGCCGGCACTCCTACGGTCTCGGCGTGATCGAGAAGACCGACCCGCGTGGCGGCAAGTACTACTGGATCGGCGGCAGCGAGTACCAGCACGAGGACGTGCCCGGCAGCGACTGCAACGTCGTCTACCGGGAGAACAAGATCTCGGTGACGCCGTTGCAGATGGACCTGACCGACGGCCGGCAGAGGGAGGCGATGGCGGGGTGGGAGGTGCCGGGATTCGCCCAGCACCCGCCGGCCGATTCTTCATCCGACTGATGAGGAGGACGCGCCATGGGACAGCGGGCGCCTGACCAGGCCGAGCCCGAGCCGCGCCGGCGTGCGTCCGGCTCGCCGCTGTGGAGCGCGGCAGCCCTGGCCGCCGTCGTCTTCGCCGGGCTGGTCGTCAACGGACGCCCGATCGGCGCCGGCGACACACGCCCCACCGAGCGCGCGGCGGCCAGCCTGGTCCAGGAGGGCGATCTCGACCTCGACGAGTACCCCGAGGTCACGGACCCCTTTGCCCGCCAGGAGGGGGAGCACCGCGTCTCCATCTACCCGGTGCTCTCGGCGTTGCTGGCGGCCCCCGTCTTCGCCGCCGCGCGCCTCCTGTTCGAGCTGGACGAGACCGGCAGCGCCCTGGCCGGCAAGGTCGCGGCTGCCTCTCTCTCCAGCCTGGCGGCGGGGTTTCTGTTCCTGGCCCTCTGGCGCCGGCGACCGTTTCGAGAGGCCCGAACCGCCGCCCTGCTGTTTGCCTTCGGGACCAGCGTGGTCTCGACCAGCCAGGCGCTGTGGCAGCACCCGGCGGCCGTCCTCTTTCTGAGCCTGTCCCTCTTCTGGATGCTGCTGGCGGAAGAGGACCCGGTGTGGGCCGGCCGTGCCGGCCTGCCCCTGGCCCTCACCGTCGCGGCGCGTCACGCCAGCGTGGCGCTGGTGGCGGTCCTCTTCCTCGGGGTGGCCCTTCGCTGGCCGCGACGGATCCCGAAGCTGGTGCTGTGGACGCTGCCCGCCGTGACCTTCGTCGCCCTCTACCAGTGGACCTACTTCGGCTCGCCGCTCCGCCACGGCTTCTCGGGATCGCTGGATCGTTTCTCCGCTCCCTGGGGGATCGGACACCTGGGCCTGCTGATCTCGCCGGGCAAGGGGCTCTTCGTCTTCACGCCGCTGGCCCTCTTGGGGCTCCTCGGGGCGGTGCGTGCCCTCCGCGGCGGCGAGCGCTGGCTGTCCTCCACCCTCCTGCTGGCGGCCGCGGCGCACTGGCTGCTGATGGGCCGCTGGGTCGAGTGGCACGGAGGCGAGTGCTGGGGGCCGCGGATGCTGACCGAGACGCTGCCCCTGCTCTTCCTCTTCCTGCCCGAGGGCCTCGAGCTGCTACCGAAGCTCGGTGCCCTGGCGGCCGCTTTCTCGGTGGCGGTGCAGGCGCTGGGTGCCTTCGCCTACGACTACCGCTGGGAGCGCCTCTACCAGCGGCCGCCGACCACGAGCCAGCAGGAGCTGTGGCGGCCCAGCGAGAGCCCGATCCTGTTCTATGCGCGGCAGCGGGTGCTGATCCTGGCGGCGCCGCTGTTGGCCGACGGGCGGGTACGGATCGGCGAGCACCGGCTGGTCGCGTTCGGGCCCAAGGGCTCTCGGGTGCAGGCGGAGGGCGATCGGCTCACGGTCGTGGGTGAGCCCAACCTTGTCGGCGACGTGCACCTGCTCCGCGGCGCCCGGGCCGAGGCCTCCCGCATCTTCCTGCGCCGTCGCTGGGACGGCGTCTTCATGCGGGTGCGAGGCCCCTTCCGTCCCCAGCCGCTCGAGCTGCGCGTGACCGGGCGCGGCAGCGGGACGCTCTACGTCGGCGAGCAGGGGTTCGGGGAGCAGCCCCACTGGACCGGCTATGCCATGGCCGACGTCTTCACCATCGTTCACCGCTACCCGGGCGCCGAGGCGCTCGGGCCGGAGCTGGTCGTCACCGTCGGCAAGGGGTCCGGGCGGGCCGACATCATCAGCATCGAGCTGGAGGCCGTCGGGGCTTCGCCTGGCGGTCCCTGATCTCGCTGCTCGAAGGCCAGGCGGCCGCGACGCAGCGGGACCCCATCCCGATCCCCCGAGATACAATCGCTCCATGGGCCGGCCCGCTCCCACCGCGCGAATGAGCTACGCCGAGTACCTGGCGGCCGAGGCCGGGGCCGAGGTCCGCCACGAGTACCTGAACGGCGAGGTGTGGGAGATGGCGGGCGGCACCATCGAGCACGGTGCCTTGGCGTCGGCGATGGCCGGGGAGCTGAGGGTCGCCCTTCGCAGAAAGCCCTGCCGATCGTTCTCGTCTGACGTACGCGTCCGGATCCGGGAGACCAGCCTGACGACGTATCCAGACCTCTCCATCGTCTGCGGGCAGGTGGAGACTGCCCCGGACGACGAGGACGCGATCACGAACCCGATCGTGCTCGTGGAAGTGCTGTCCGACACCACCGAGGCCTACGACCGGGGCGCCAAGGCCGCCCACTACCGCCGCATCCCGTCGCTCCAGGAGTACGTGCTGGTCGCCCAGGGGGAGCCACGCATAGAAGTTCAGAGAAGGGCCCAGGGTGGCCGCTGGGAGCTGCTCGAGGCGCGGGCGGGCGAGATGATCGAGCTCGCTTCGCTGGGTGTCCGGATCGATGTCAGCGCCGTCTACGCAAACCCGCTGGAGCCCCAGGGCGCGCCGCAGGCCTAGCCGTCCCGGCGGCAGACCACCAGATACTCGCAGGACTCGGCCGTGACCGGTCCCTCCTCGAAGTCCCCGTAGAGCCCCTCGAGACGCAGCTTCGAGCGCGCCACCAGGTGCTCGATCTCGAAGCGGAAGTAGAAGCGCATCTCGAAGTCCCAGCACCCCTCGTGGGGGCCGTCCTCCTCGTCCCAGACGAAGCGCATCCGCACCTGGTTGGTCTGCCTCGAGAGGTCGGCGGGCCTCGACGAGACGAAGCGTCGCAGCCGACGTCCGGGGGCGTGCTCACCGTCGAAGTCGCAGCGCTCCTGCATCCCTTCGAGAAGCAGCCGCAGGTGGGGGACGTAGAGGTCGAAGATGAGGGCCCCGCCGGGCTCGAGGTGGTCGTTGACAGTGTCCAGCAGCCGGAGCTGGTCCTCCAGTGACTCGACGTGCGAGAGGACACGGAACGGTGCCACCACGAGGGCGAAGCGCCGCTCGAGCCGGAGCGTGACCGCGTCGGCGACCGAGACCCGGGCACGGTCCGACGGCTCGAGCTTCGTCCGGCAGCGCTCGATCATGGCCGGGCTCCGGTCGATGCCGTAGGCGTCCACCCCACGCCGTCGCGCCTCGGCGAACAGCCGTCCGGTGCCGACGCCGACCTCCAGCACGGCGCCCTTCGCTTCGGTCATCTGGCGCAGGTAGTAGTCGTTGTCGACGCCGTCCCGTACCTGGGCGTAGACCGGGTCGTAGAAGCGGGCCACGAAGTCGGGGTAGTGGTCGCTCATCCCCGCTCCTTGATCAGCCGTCGCGCCTCGCCCCACTTGAGCTTGGTGCGCAGCACCTCGAAGTAGTCGCGAGGGGCCCGCACCAGACGCAGCGTGCACGGGCTCTTGGTGATCACCACCCGGTCCTGGGGCGAGAGTGGGACGCCCTCCTGCCCGTCCAGCGTGACGTGGACCTCGACGTTGCCGGTGCTCAGGCTCACCGAGACGGTGGCCGTGTCGCCGATCACCAGCGGCCGGTTGGCCAGCATGTGGGGGCAGATGGGGGTGAGCGCCATGGCGCGCAGCGACGGGTGCAGGATGGGACCGCCGGCGGCCAGGTTGTAGGCGGTGGAGCCGGTCGGCGTGGACACGATCAGGCCGTCGGCTCGAAACGCCGACACGAAGCGGCCGTCCACCGCCACCTCCAGCTCGACGATGCGCGAGACCAGCGCCGCCTTGGTCACCACCACGTCGTTGAGGGCGTCGGCCACGGTGTCGGGATGACCCTGTCGCTCGATCACCGCCCGGAGCATGGAGCGCTCCTCGGCGGCGTAGCCCCCGCGCAGCAGCCCTTCGAGGGTGGGGTAGAGCTCCTCGAGGGTGATCTCGGTCAGGAAGCCGAGGCTGCCGAAGTTGACGCCGACGATGGGGACCGGTCGCCCCTCCAGCAGGTGGCAGGCCCGCAGCAGGGTGCCGTCCCCGCCGAGCACCACCAGCGCCTCGGCGTGGGCGGCTACCTCTTCGCGGTTGGCCACGGTGCAGGCGGCGTCGGGCAGGCGGCCCGCCAGGGCGGCGGTCCGCCGTCCGACGAAGACCGAGACGCCGCGCTCCGAGAGCCACCCCACCAGCTCGCGCAGCACTGGGGCGGCCTCCTCGAGCTTCGGGTGAGCGAGGATGCCGATGGTTCTCATGAGTCCACCGCCTGACGGGTCCATTGCTCGAGCGTCTCGGGCGTGGCCGGCACGCCCTCGGGTCGAAGCAGCAGGAAGAACTCGCGGTTTCCCGAGCTGCCGGCGAGCGGGGAGGCGCACGCTCCGTGCGCCGAGTAGCCCTGCTCCTGGGCGCCGCGGGCCACCCGCCCCAGCGCCTCGCGGTGGAGGGCCGGGTCCTTCACCAGGCCGCCCCGACCCACCTGCCGGCGGCCGACCTCGAACTGAGGCTTGACCAGGGCCACCACCCGGGCGTCGGCGGAGAGGATCTGGCGCAGCGCCGGCAGGACCTTGACCACCGAGATGAAGGAGACGTCGATGCTGGCGAGCCCGCACGGCTCCGGGATCTCCCGCGGCGACAGGTAGCGGGCGTTGACGCCGACCACCGGCACCACCCGCGGATCCCGCTGCAGGCGCTCGTGGAGCTGGTTCCGCCCGACGTCGACCGCGTAGACGCGGGCGGCGCCCCGCTCGAGCAGCAGCTCGGTGAAGCCGCCGGTGGAGGCTCCCACGTCCACCGCCACCTGCCCGGCGGGGTCGACGCCGAAGTGGTCCAGGGCCCCGGCCAGCTTGAGGGCGCCCCGACCCACGTGGCGGGGCCCCTCCAGCAGCTCCACGGAGGCCTCGGGCGGCACCCGGGTGCCGGGCTTGTCGGCCCGGGTGCCGCCCAGCCTCACCCGCCCCGCCATCACCAGCGCCTGGGCCTTCTGGCGCGACTCCACCAGCCCCTGCTCCACCAGCCACACGTCCAGGCGTTGCCTCTCCGTCAAGCGCGTCGCTCCACGATCCGCCGGGCGATCCCGGCCAGCGTGGCACCGCCCGCTCCGAGCGGCCCGATCGCTTCCAGGGCCTCCTCGAGCAGGCGGCGCGCGATCGCCCGGGCCCCCTCGAGGCCGTGCTCGCGCACGTAGGTGGCCTTGCCGGCCGATCGGTCCTTACCCGGGGTCTTGCCGAGCCGGTCGGGCCCCTCGGTGGCGTCGAGGACGTCGTCGACCACCTGGAAGGCCAGGCCGATCGCCGCCCCGTAGCGGCCGAGCGCGCCGATCTCCTCCTCGGAAGCCCCTCCGGCGATGCCGCCGCCGACCACGCAGGCCCGGATCAGGGCCCCGGTCTTGGCGCGGTGGATCCGCTCGAGATCACCCCTCGCGACGGCTTGGCCGGTGGACTCGAGGTCGCCCACCTGTCCGCCGATCAGGCCGGTGGTGCCGGCGGCCTCGGCCAGCACCGCCGTGGCCGAAAGGCGGCGACGCAGGGCCAGAGGGTCCGACCCGACGGGCATCTCCGCCAGCAGGTGGAAGGCGCGCGTCAACAGGGCGTCGCCGACCAGGATGGCGATCGCCTCGCCGAAGACCTTGTGGCAGGTGGGCTTGCCGCGGCGCAGGTCGTCGTCGTCCATGGCCGGCAGGTCGTCGTGGACCAGGCTGTAGGTGTGGATCATCTCGGCGGCAGAGGCCAGGGGAAGCAGCTCCTCGGTCGCTCCGCCCACCGCCCGCCCCGCCGCCAGCACCAGCAGCGGCCGGATCCGCTTGCCGCCGGCGAACAGGCTGTAGCGGACCGCGCGGTGGAGGGTGGCGGGCCAGGCCTCCTCGGGCGGCAGGGCGGTCTCGAGGGCCACCTCCACCTCGGCCCGGAGGAGCGCCAGCTCCTCGTCGAGAGGGGGGCGGCTCTCACTCATCCGTCGAGTCGAACGGCGCCGTGCGGGGTCGACCCCGGGAATCCGCGGCCACCTCGCCGCGGGCGTCCTTCAGCAGCATCTCGATCTTGCCCTCGGCCTCCTCGAGCTTGCCGTGGCACAGCCGCGAGAGGCGGACCCCATCCTCGTAGAGCTTCAGCGACTCCTCGAGGGTGAGCTCGCCCTTCTCCAGCTTCTGCACGATCTCCTCGAGCTGCGTGAGGGCCGCCTCGAAGGCGGGCGTCTCTTGACTCACTCGACCTCCTTGTCGGTGACGGTGGCCCGCAGGCCGCCGCCGTGGACCCGGATCCGCAAGGCGGCGCCTAGGTCGACCTCGTCGGGGTGGCGCACCAGCCGCCGGCCGTCGGCTTCGAAGACCAGGGCGTAGCCGCGCCCCAGCACCGAGAGCGGCGAGAGGCTCTCCAGCTTACCGGCCAGCCGTCCCAGCCGGCCGCGGCCGGCCTCGAGGCGTGCCCGGGAGTGGGCGGCCAGACGGTCCACAAGACGCCCGAGGGACGCGCGCCGCTCGGCGAGCTGCCGATCGAACCGGAACGCCTGCAGCCGCTGGTCGCCGTGGCGCAGGCGGTCGCGGTCGCGGCCGGCCAGGCGACGGAGGGCCTGGCCGCTCCGGAAGCTCAGCTCGTCGAGGCGCTGGGCGGCGCTGCGCAGCCGCCCGCGCTCGGCCTCGAAGACCCGATGCGACGTCGCCGCGGCCACCCGCTGGCGGATCCGTTCGAGGCGAAGCCGGAGCGCGGCCCGGGCCCGCCCGTCGAGGGCGGCGATCCGTTCGGAGAGCTCGTGCTTGGCGGCCACCACCCGCTCGGCGGCGGCCGACGGGGTGGGGGCCCGGTGGTCGGCCACGAAGTCGGCGATGGTGAAGTCGGTCTCGTGCCCGACCGCCGAGAGGGTGGGGATCTTGGAGGCGGCGAGGGCGCGCGCCACACCCTCGTCGTTGAAGCACCACAGGTCCTCGATGCTGCCGCCGCCACGGGCCACGATCAGCACGTCGAGGTCCGGGATGCGGTTGAGGGCCCGGATGCCGGCCACGATCTCGGGGGCCGCCTCGGCGCCCTGGACCCGGGCCGGGTAGATCAGCACGTCCAGGTTGGCGAAGCGGGTCTTCAGCACCCGCAGGATGTCGCGCACCACGGCGCCGGTCGGCGAGGTCACCACGCCGATGCGGCGGGGGAGCAGGGGCAGCGGCCGCTTCCGCTCGGGGTCGAACAGCCCCTCCTTGCTCAGGCGCTCCTTGAGGTCCTCGAAGGCCTGCTGCAGCGAGCCCTTGCCCAGCGGCTCGACCAGCTCCACGGAGAGCTGGTACTCGCCCCGCGGGGGGTAGACCCGGACCCCGCCGCGGGCCACCACCTGGAGGCCGTCCCTCAGGTCGAAGCGGATGAGACGGGCGGCGGTCTTCCAGATCACGGCCCGGAGCTGGGCCCGGTCGTCCTTGAGCGTGAGGTAGACGTGGCCGGAGCTGGCGCGTTTGAGGTTGGAGACCTCTCCCGCCACCCACACGTCGTGGAACTCGGTCTCGAGCACGCCGGCCAGGCGCTGGGTCAGCTCGAAGACGCCCAGCGGCTTGCGCTGCCGCAGGGACGGGCGGACCTTCGGGGTCTCGTCCGGCGGCCCGAAATCCAGCCCCTGCTGCTTCATGGTGGCTCGATTCTAAGCCGTTTCGCGTGTGCCACAGGCGGCTTCACAGGGTCTTTGTGCGGCAGCGCACCCTTCGCGGCCCCCGGCCGCTTGCCGCGGCCCGGCGGCGGGTCTACCGTGGGGCCGGAGGTGACCATGTCCCGCCCGTCTCCGATCGCGCTCGCCGTCGTCCTGACCGCCACCCAGTGCTACGCCCAGGCCGCGCTCCCGCCGGCCGGACCCCGGCCCACGCTGGAGGAGGTCCGCAAGGGCATGGGCATCGCCTCCGAGGGCGAGGTCCGGGGGCAGTTGGACATCGTGGGCTTCGCATCCACGGCCGAGCAGATGGCCCGGGTCTGGGAGCTGGCGGGCGTCCCGCCCACCCCCGAGGCGCTCGATCCCCTGCCCGAGCCGGGCGTGGTCGGCGCCATTTGCGCGCACGACGACTACCTGTATGCCGGGCGGGTCGACCGGCGGGTCCTGTCGCTGGTCACCGCCAAGACGGTGGTCCTGGTGGGCGTCTTCCACAAGTACCGGCGCTTCGGCGTCCACGACGCCCTGGTCTTCGACCCCTACCGCGCCTGGCGCGCCCCTGACGGGGAGATCCGCGTCTCGGAGCTGCGCGAGGAGCTGCTCGCCGGCCTGCCGCCCGACGGCCGCCTGCAGGAGGCCGCCATGCACGACGCCGAGCACTCGATCGAGGCGCTGGCGTTCTGGCTCAGGCACCGACGGGCCGACCTCGAGATCGTCCCCATCATCGTCCCCTCCACGTCGTTCCCGCGCATGGAGGAGCTGGCGGCCCAGCTCGGGCGGACGCTGGCCGCTTCGATGAAACGCCGGGGCTGGGTGCTGGGACGCGACGTGGCGATCGTGATGTCGGCCGACGCCGTCCACTACGGCGCCGACTTCCACTACTCCCCCTTCGGCGAGGGCGGGATCGAGGCGTACACCCAGACGGTCGACCAGGACCTGGCGCTGCTCCGCGGCCCTCTCGCCGGTCCGGTCTCCGCCGAGAAGGCGCGGCAGTTCTTCGCCACCTGCGTGAACCCGGACCAGCCGGACGAGTACCGCCTCACGTGGTGTGGCCGCTTCTCGATCCCGATGGGGCTACTCCTGCTCGCGGAGACCGCGCAGGCCCTGGGCTTCCCCGCCCCGGTGGGGGTCCCGGTAGCCTACGGCACCTCGGTGGGTGGGCCGGAGCTGCCGGTCCGTGAGGTCGGGATGGGCGAGACGGCGCCGGCCAACCTCTATCACTTCGTGGGCCTTCCCGGCGTGGCCTTCACGCTGCCCGACTGACACCACCCCCTGCCGTTCATGGCGGCTCGCTTGGCGGCCGTTTCACGTGTGCCACAATGCCGATGCTCAGGCATTGCCATCCAGCTTTCACCCACCGAAGGAGGGGCCCCCATGCTGTCTCGCGTCGCGCCGGCGGTTGTCGGGCTCGGGCTGCTGCTCTTCTCGCCGTCCCTGTCGTCGGCCGACGAGGAGAAGCCGCCTGAGCTCGGCTGGGGCGCCGAGGCCGAGATCAGCTACGTTCAGGCCTCCGGGAACTCGGACGCGAAGACGTTGGGGCTCAAGGCCCGCATCGAGCGCAAGTGGGCGAGGTCGCGGCTCGAGCTCAAGGCCTCGGGGCTGCGGGCCAGCTCGGGCGAGCGCGAGCGCACCGCGGTGGGGACCGAGGAGACCTTCGTGGTCGAGGAGCGGTCGACCTCCGAGCTGAAGGCCGAGAACTACCTCCTGAACGGGCGCCTCGAGCGCAAGGTCAGCGAGCGCTTCTTCTGGAACGTGGTCGCCACCTGGGAGCGGGACCGCTTCGCCGGGATCGACAACCGCACCCAGGGGGTGCTCGGCGTCGGCAACACGCTGATCGATCGCGAGCGCCTCAAGCTCAGGACGACCTACGGCGCGACCCTCACCCATGTAGTGAAAGTCGACGAGAGCCCGGATGCCGACCGCACGTTCTTCGGCGCCCAGCTCACCTGGGTCCTCGAGGTGGGTCTGGGCCAGAACGCCAAGTACACGAACACCCTCGACCTCGACGACAACCTCGAGGAAGTGAAGGACTTCCGGGTCGACATGGTCCACGGCCTGTCCGCCTCGGTGACCAGCCACCTGGCCCTCAAGGTGAGCCTGCAGTGGCTCTACCGAAACCGCCCGGCGCTGGTGGAGGTCCCGCTCACGTCGTCGGAAGGCGAGCTGGCCGGCACCGTCCTGGTCCCCCTCGAGAAGCTGGACACCAAGCTGACCACGGCGCTGGTGATGAGCTTCTGAACGTCAAGGGTGTCAGGATTGACAGCAAAGGACCTGGAGGCGGGTCTGGAAACGGGCAATGCTGAGGCAATGCATCCTGGCTGCGTTTCGAGGCTGCCTGATGCTGTCGAATGGAGGCTCGACAAGACCCAGGGTTCAGCCCCTCAACCGGTCGCCGTAACGTGCTCGGAGACGGGAAGGGTTGGGGCAGCCACGGCAACGGGGCAGACGAGGTGGCGTAGCGGCGAGGCGCTGACCTGAGCAGCGAACCGCTCGTTCAGCGCTTGAGCCGAGCGTCGGCGTCTGCCGAGAACTTGAGCTTCTTGATGCCGGTCTCCTGGCGCACGTAGAACGTCCCTTTGACCTTGGCCTTGACGCGATCGCGAAGTAGGACCTCGCGGACGGCGCCGGGCACCCTCAAGAAGTTGACGTCGAAGCGCGAGTCGACCTTCTTCTCCGCGAAGCCGATGAGCTCGAGGCCGTCCGCTACGTATCCACGGCCGAGCCGGTGGCCGTTGAGCGACAGCTCGTACTCGAAGCGCTCGATGAGCAACGGCTCCGGGTTGGGGTTACGAACCCTAAACGAGACGTCGAGCGCGGCACCGGTCACGCCGACGTCGCCCATGTGCAAGCCATCGACGATCAGCGTTGGAGGCTTCAGAGAGGCGCAACCGGCCAGCGACACCGCTCCACACAGAACCGCCGCCACCCGCCTGGCCCTCCCGATCGTTCCCTTCATGGTCGAGACGATAGCATGAATGAAGGACTCGGGTTCGGCCGCGATCACCGCACGAGGCAAGCTCCGCCCCGGCCAACGGCCGTAGCCCTGCTCCGACGACCGCCGTCGCCTCTGCCAATGCGGCGCAGGGGTCCCGTCGGCTCAGGTGGCGCTCGGGTGGTCGCCGAGATGGACGGCCGCAAGATCACCGCGGAAGAGCTGGAATCGCGGATCGCGGGAGAGTTCACCCGACTCCGTCAGGAGGAGTACGAGCTTCGCCGTGGTGCCACTCTGTGCACCGCCCGGCACCACAGGCTCTCGTTCAATACGCATCCCGAGGATGCGGGACTCCCCGGCGGGGCAGTCCGCACCGGAGGCGCGCAGGACGGATCAGGGGTGCCGAGGTGGCCGCCGGTGAGGAAGAATCTACAAACCGCCTCCCTTCAGGCCGCTGAGCCCACGTGATCTCCGGAGCACCCACGCATCGTCGAGCGCGCCCCGAACGGCACGGACGTTGCGCCGCAGCCCTCGACTACTCCGGCAGGCGGCCTCCGACCACGCGCTTGGCCAGCTCCCCGCCCCGGAGCATCTGGTTCGCGGCGACTCCGTTGATTACACCGATCGTCTCGAGCGCGACGGTCGAGGGGTAGGCGCGGCCGAGCTCGGGCAGCGCCACCTGCCGGCCGAGGCTCACGAGTTTGATGCGCCTGGGCTGGACCTCCAGGTACCGCGAGTCCGTGAGACGGGAGAAGCTGCGGATGGCCGCGTCGAACGCGTTCTGATAAGCCGGGAAGCGCTCGGCCGGCGTGTAGCCCAGGATGCGGTAGATCTTGGCGTCGTAGGACACGAAGCAGACCTCGCCCCGGAGCGAACCTTGCTCGGTCGGGGCCTCGAAGAACGCGGTGTACGCGGGGAGGCCGCCGATCGTGTCACGTCCGGAACGGCCGGCCTGGACTCCCTCCTGCGAGAAGAACTGGCGCGCCGCCTCCTCCGGCGACGCGCCCTGGGCGAGGGTGAGGGCGAGGATCGCGTCCTGGGCCTCGCTCACCCCCACCACGGCCTGCCGATGATTCTGCGTGCGGAAGCCGCGCGGGAACGTGAGCTGGAAGCGGAGATCGGGGTGGTCGGGCTTGGTTGATCTCCGGGGGGGCAGTCTGCTCTGTCCCGCGCCGGGTCGTTGCCCCCCAGAACGGCCACGCCGCGGGAAGGAGGATCGGGGCTACGAGACGGCGGGTCAGCAGGGCCCGTCACCCTGAAGGCGACGACTTCGGCGGCAGGGGTGTACCCGCGACGAGCCCTCGGCATGAGGATTCAGGCCGTGAGCTGTCGTTTTCGGGCTGTGAACGGCGGCTTCAGAGCCGTGAACTGTGGCCCCTGGTCCGCGAGCTGAAGCCGTCAACGGATCGCTTCGAGCGCCCGGCGCGGGCGTCTACAGCCACTCCCACGGAATCGCCCGCACCCGTCGAGTGAGCTGCTGCGGCTCCGGACATCGGCAGACGACCAGGCCGCGCCGGGCGCGGCGCGGGAACTCGTCGAGGAAGACCTCGAGATGCCTGGCGTCGACTGGCCGGGGCCGGGAGGTCCACTTCACCTCGATCGGGACGTCCTCTTGAGGGGCCTCCCATACCAGGTCGGCCTCCACGCCGTACGTGGTCCTCCAGAAGCTCACGCGGTGACCCCGGCCCGCGTAGCCGGCACGGCTGATCAGCTCCGTCGCCACCAACTGCTCGAGGAGGGTGCCGCCGAGCTCGTCTGGCACTTGACGAGGCAGGAGCAGCTCCGCAGCGGCGTTGCGAACGCCGAGATCAAAGAAGTAGAAGCGGGGCGCCGTCAACAGGCGCTTGCGCGTGCGTCCCTGGTAGGCCAGCATCCAGTATCCGACGAAGGTGTCGACCAAGACCTGGTAGTAGCTCTTGAGGGTGCTCGCCGGGATGCCGCTCTCCTGCGACAGCCGGGCCACGTTGAGCTGCCGGCCCGACTCGATTGCCGCCAGTCGCAGGAAGGCGGCGAAGGGGCCCAGGTCCCTGACCAACGCCTCGCGACGGATCTCCTCCTCGAGGTAGTGCTCGACGTAGGCGGCCAAGGTGGCCTCGGCGCTTGCCCTCGTCTCGGCGCGAATGCCGGGGAGGCTGCCGAGCCGCAGGAGCCGGGTGAGGGGCAGGGAAGGGAACGGCGGTGTGGGCGGTGGGGCCGCCCTCTCACGGCGGGACCCTCCGGGCGCCGGCAGGGCCGCCGCGCCGCTCTGCTCCGTGGCCACCTCCCACCCGCATACTGGAAACAGCCGGTAGACATGGCTGCGCCCTGGCAGCAGGTTCGCGGAGCGGGCCTTCAGGCGTCGTGCCGAGCTTCCGGTGAGGTAGAACTGCCAGCGCCTCGGGGAGGCGTCATACAACCCCTGCACCTCGTCGAGGAGGGCCGGCACCTTCTGGATCTCGTCGACCACCACCGCCCGCACCGAGTTGGGTAGGGCCCGTACCTCCCGGGAGAAGGCGCTCGGATCGGTCTCGAAGCGGCGCCTCTCTGGGGAGGACTGCAGATCGAAGAAGCGAGCCTCCGGGCGCGAGAGCAGGTGTCGCAGGAGCAAGGTCTTCCCGGTCTGGCGGGCCCCGAACAGAAGCCTGACCTTGTTTCGCGACACCGTTCCGGCGAGGGTGCTCTCGAGGAACCGACGACGGTACATGGCGATGTTGATTCTACTTGAACATCAACATATCTGTGTGGATTCTACAGGGCACGGGATGGCCGGCCCTGGCCGGGCCGCGCGAGCTTGGGCGAAGGGTCCGGGCCCGCAGCAGGCGGCCCGTGGCTGGCCGGCCTATGCCTCGTCCTGCAGGAGCTGGACCTCGAACACGCAACGCTTGCCGCCCCGCAGGACGGACTCCTTCAACGACACGCGGACCTTCTTCCCGGTCACGGTCTCCCAGGTGCCCTTGTGCCAGCCGAGGGAGCAGTTGCAGACGACGGGCGGCGTGCGGGCCCCGACGCTGATCAGAGGGCAGAAGCAGTCGCTGCGCTCCGGGGAGGTGATGGTGATGACGCCCCTCTCCCGATCGACGGCCACGTCATCACCGGACGCGGTCTGCCTGATGTGTGTGCGGTAGCCCTCCAGGTCCCCACGATACTGCTCCAGCCGGGGATCGGTGGACGAGCAGTAGAGGCCCAGCTCGAGCAGGGTCGCGTCGAGCTCCTTCTGGTCCAGCTTTTCGGACAGGATGCCGATCAGCCGGGCGTAGCGGCGCTTGACGAAGCCGAGGCGCCAGTCTTCCGACGGGGCGGCATCGGCGGCGCTCGAAGTGGCCGGCATGACCCCACCGGCCACGAGGCAGGCGCACAGGCCACCCGAGCACTGCTTGAAGAAGTCGGTTCTATTCATCCGTGGACTCCGGTCTCCATCGCGTCGTGGAAGGGCTGGGCCGAACGCCAGGCATCCCCGGCGACGGCCCAGAGGCTAGCACGTTGCGCGGGAGCGGGGGATTCGTCGTTCCTCCTCTACCAGGACCCGGCGGAGGCACTTCCCCACCATGGTCTTGGGCAGCTCGTTCGCCGTCCTGGTCCCCCTCGAGAAGCTGGGGCCGGTGGGGAGAGGCCTACTTGTAGGACTTCATCAGCGCGGCCATGAAGTCCCACACCTGGCCGATGGTCTCGATCTCGATCTTCTCGTCCGGCGAGTGGGGGTTCTTGATGGTCGGGCCGAAGGAGATCATGTCCATGCCGTCGTACTTGGCGCCGATGATGCCGCACTCCAGGCCGGCGTGGATGATCTCGACCACCGGCTCCTTGCCGAACATCTCCTTGTACAGGGCCACGCACTTGGCCAGGAGCGGCGAGTCCATGTTGGGCTTCCAGGCCGGGTAGCCGCCACCGCTCTCTGCCTCGCCGCCAGCCAGCCGGGCCAGGGCCTCGATCTGGGCGGTCAGCCGGTCCAGCTTGTCCATGTTGGACGAGCGCTGGGAGGACATGACCTCGACCTGGTTCTGGCCGAACTTGACCGTGGCCATGTTGTTGGAGGTCTCCACCAGGCCCTGGATGTCGTTGGACATCTCGTAGACCCCGTGGGGGAAGGTCAGGATGTAGTCCAGCACCTTGCGGGTCTCGGCCGCCGACAGGGCCTTGCCCTCGCCCTCGCCCGGCTCGAGGCTCAGGGCCACCTTGGGATCGATCTTGGCGCACTCGGCCTTCAGGGTGGCGTCGAGGCCGGAGATGATCTCGGCCGCTCGGTCGGCTTCGCCGGCCGGAAGGTAGACCAGCGCCTCGGCGTCGCGCGGGATGGCGTTGTGGGCCGTGCCGCCGGCGATATCGGCCACCCGCAGATCCATGGCCGCGGCCAGTCGGTCCAGGGTCAGGGTGAGCACCTTGAGCGCGTTGGCCCGCTGCTCGTGGATGTCCACGCCGGAGTGGCCGCCGCGCATGCCGCCGGCCACGACCCGGAAGGCCTTGTGGCCGGAGGGCGCCGCCTCGGGCGCGATGGGCAGAGTGGTGTGGGTGTCCTTGCCGCCGGCGCAGCCGACCGTGAACACGCCCTCGTCCTCCGAGTCCACGTTGAGGAGCACCTTGCCCTTGATGAAGCCGGGCTCCAGGGCGGTGGCCCCGGTCAGGCCGGTCTCTTCGTCCACGGTGAACAAGAGCTCCAGCGGAGGGTGGGGCGTGTCCCTGTCCAGGGCCGCGGTCAGGGCCATGGCCAGGGCGATGCCGTTGTCCGCGCCCAGGGTGGTCCGGTCGGCGGTCACCCAGCCGTCCTCGAAGGTCAGGCCGATGGGATCCTTGGTGAAGTCGTGGGTCGAGTCCTTGGTCTTCTCGCAGACCATGTCCATGTGCCCCTGGAAGACCAGGGCCGGGGCCTTCTCGTAGCCGGCGGTGGCCGGGACGTCGATGACCACGTTCATGACCTTGTCGGTGCGGGCTTCGAAACCGTGCACCTTGGCCCAGGCCAAGAGCCAGTCGGCGATGGCCTTCTCGTTCTTGGAGCAGCGGGGGATCTTGTTGATCTCCTCGAACAGCCCGACGATGGTCTTGGTCTTCGCGTGTGTGAACTCCATGGCATCCTCCTCGCATCCCCGGCCGTGGACCGGGAGGTGGGGTCACTCGTGTTGGGGCCATCCACGGGGTGCGGCCCTCGGTGGGCGATGCAAGACCGGCGGTTCGAGAGGCTGCGGGTGGGGCTCTTGAGTAACCGCGAACCCGTCACCTCGGTTGCCTCGACGCTCTTCACTTCAGCTCCACTTCCAGCCCGCCGATGGAGACACGGCTGCGGTCCTTGACGCCGGCCGCCACGATCGTCACCTGGCGGGAGTCCACATCAGAGTATACGCGTAGGGCATCGCTGGCTCGCAGATGCAGGAGGACGCGCCTTTACTTTGGCATCGGGCTCGGCTAGCGTCGGGTCGCGATCGGGCAGGCCCCGGGGACCAGGCCGAGAACCCGCCGCGGTTCCGATGCTCGAGGACGGAGGGAGTAGACACCATGGCAAGAGGAATGCTGGTTGCGGCGCTGTCGGGTTGTCTCGCGTCCGGCCTGGCGGCGCAGGACAGGAGAGAGCCCGCCAAGGTCGTGTTCTACCTGAACTCCTATCATCAGGGATACGAGTGGAGCGACGGCATCGCCGAGGCGATCCGCGCCACTCTGGCCGGACGCGCCACCCTCAGCACCTTCTACATGGACGCGAAGCGCCAGGGAGAGCCCGGCCAGATCCAGAAGGCGGCCGAGGCGGCCCGGGCAGCGATCGAGGCGGCTCGGCCGGACATCATCATCGCGTCCGACGACCCTGCCGTGAAGCATGTGATCGTCCCGTACTACAGGAACGGTCCGATCCCCGTCGTCTTCTGCGGGGTCAACTGGTCCGCGGAGCCCTACGGCCTGCCGACGCCTCACGTGACCGGGATCGTCGAGGTGCCCCCGATCCTCGAAGCCCTCGACATCGTGCGCAGGCGATACCCGTCCACGCGTCGCCTCGGGATCCTCACTGAGCGCGGCCTGACGGAGGACGCCGAGAGGGCGTGGCTGGAGCCGAAGTATCGGGAGTTGGGCTTCGCGGTGACCTACGCCATGGTCTCCGATTTCGCTGACTGGAAGAAGGAGTTCCGTCGTCTCAACGAGACGACGGACGTGGTGTTCCTGCCCACGAACGGTGCCATCCGGGGGTGGGATGATGCCGAGGCTCGGGCATTCGTGGAACAGAACATCGCCAAGCCGGTGGTGACCGCCGTCGACTTCATGGTGCCCTATGCCGTCTTCGGCCTTGCCAAGATCGCGGAGGAGCAAGGCCAGTGGGCGGCTGGGGCCGCCCTCGCCATTCTCGCCGGCAGAAGTCCGGGTGACATACCGGAGGCTCGTAATCGGAGGCGCCAGGCCTGGCTCAACCCCGTGCTCGCCAAAAAGATCGACTTCGACCCTGGCCAGGAGCTGAGCGGCGCCAGGACGCCGCAGTAGCGAAAGCATCGCTGCGCTTCAGAGGTCCAACCAGGCGCGAGCGAGGCTCGGGGCGGCGGCACCGGTTGTACCTCAGCTTGCTCCGGGGCCTCCGCGATCGCAGGGTCGGTCCAGCATCTCCCAAGACCGTGCCTCGCCCGGCTCGCGACTCCCTTCTGAGTCCCGCCGAGAGATGGGCCTCGCTACTTGGCGGCGGCCCGTTCCTGCAGCGTGCGGTAGATGCTGCACCAGTCCTTGTGCTCGGCGACGGGCATGCCGCACTCGACGCAGATCCGGACCCGGGGCCCCGGCGCCTTCTTCGCCGGGAACAGCTTGCTGATGAAGGACATGGCGACCTCCGTCGGAATCTGGGGCGGATCGGGGCCGCCCGCTGCTTCCTGAGACGAATCTGCGGGGCAAGAGGTTCAAGCTCCCCGCTGCCTCTCCGCAGTGCGGGTGCCACGAGACGGCGCCGGGACCCATCCTCAGAAGAGGCTGCAGCCAAACCGGGCCGATATACGTCTCTGTGACATATGGCCTCCTCACCCATGCTGGAGCGAGAGCTGAAGAAGGGCAGCCGAGGTGCGCCTTCGTCTCGCCAAGTAGAAGGGCTGACCAGGCTGGCGGGGCGGCGACCGCCCGACTACTTCTTCCGCCAGCGGTCGTCCTGCTCGAGGAGCGCCGCCGGCCCCTCGCCGTCGAGCCAGGCGCGCGCCGCGGCGTCGCCGCGGAGCCAGGCGTCCCAGAAGGCCGTGCTGAGGGCGAGGATCACCCGATGGTGGTTGGGGTTCCGCGCGGCACGGTCTCCGGGCAACCCGCCGTCCGTGAAGGCCGAGTGCACGGCGCCTTCGAGCACCAGCTCGTACTTTCCACCGGGGGGCAGGGCGGGGAAGACGGCGAGGCGCGAGGCCACGTCGATGTCGCCGATCGGCGCGGCGTCTCGGGTGCCCGTCATCAGCATCCACGGCCGATCGACGCCCCCGAAGGCCTTCGCCGGGTCCCCGCGCCTCGGGCCGGACGGGCTGAGGACGAGCGCCGCCTTGATCCGAGGGTCGGCGAACGACAGGGCACCGCGGTAGGACTGCCCGCTTACCGCCTGGGTGGTGATCGCACCGAACGAGTGGCCGGACATCCCCGCCCGCGCCAGGTCGAGGCGTCCGGCGAGCGGGTGGCCGGTCTCGGCATTCCAGCGTTCGAGCTGGTCGAGCACGGCCGGCACGTCGCGGACCCGGCTCAGGAAGTTGCGCCAATCGGCCGCTTCCTGTAACGCCGCCCGCCTCCGCCCCATCGGCTGGTCCCGCCAGACCGCGCTGTCGCTGCCCGGGTGCTGGAGGAAGACCGCCACGTAGCCGCGGGCCGACCAGTGCCGGCCCAGGTAGGTCGAGCCCTCGCGGGAGCCGCCGAGGCCGTGGCTGAAGAGCACGACCGGCTGCGGCGTCGTCGCCGACGGACGATAGATGCGGACGGGGATATCGCGGTCCCGGGCCGTGTCCCGCACCGTCAGGTCGAGCGGCGCCACTGCCGGGGTCTCGGGCACGGCCAGCGGGTCGTAGCCCGCAGCCGCCCCCGAGAGCGTCACGGCCAGCAGCAACGCGACGAGCATTGGGCGCCCAGGACCTTCAGTACCCGTCCAGGTCCTTCTCGGTGAGCAGCATCCGCTCGATACCCCGGGCCAGGCCGGTGTCCGGGTCGACGTCGAGGACCACCGCGGCCAGGCGCGGATCGCCCTTGGCGGTGTCGAAGCGGGTCGGCATCCCGGTCAGGAAACGCTGTACGATCTTCTGCTTGTCGACGCCGATCACCGAGTCGTAGGGGCCGGTCATGCCGAGGTCGGTGCAGAAGGCGGTGCCGTGCTCGAGGATCCGGTGGTCGCAGGTGGGGACATGGGTGTGGGTACCGAGCACGGCGGAGACCCTCCCGTCCAGGAAGTGGCCGAGGGCCGTCTTCTCGGAGCTGGCCTCGCCGTGGAAGTCCACCACGATCACGGCCGCTTCTTTCCTGAGCCGGGCCACCTGCTCCTCGGCGCACTTGAAGGGGTCGTCGATCGAGCCGTTCATGAAGACCCGGCCGCTCAGGTTCAGGGTGGCCACCGGCACGCCCGCGCGCTTTGAGCGGCCCACGTGGCTGCCGCGCCCGGGCTGGGAGGCGGGGTAGTTGGCGGGCCGCAGCAACTGAGGGATCAGGTCCATGAAGCCGATGATCTCCCTCTTGTCCCAGATGTGGTTGCCCGAGGTCAGGCAGTCGATCCCCAGGTCGAGCAGCTCGTCGCAGATCTCCTTGGTGACCCCGACGCCGCCGGCGGCGTTCTCGACGTTGGCGATGCAGTAATCGACCTCGTGGCGCTCCATCACCCGCCGCAGGCCCCGGTGCAGGATCCGGCGGCCCGCGCCCCCCACCACGTCGCCGACCACCAGAATCTTCATTTCCGCTCCCTGCTTCTGCCCCAGCGCCCTGCCGCGCCGCAAACCGAAGACGTTAGTGGCTGCCCAGCATGAGGTCAAGTCGGAGGCCGCCGAGCGGCCGGCGCCCGACCCCGGGCTCTGCTAGAATCCGACCCTCGCCGTCCCTCCGGAGGTCCCCGTGGACATCGCCCCCAAGCTGATCGCCCTCGCCGCCGCCATGTCCGACGATGGAGGAGCGGCGCTGCTGCGGACCCTCGAGGGGATCCTCGGGGAGCTGGCGCCCTTCGACGTCGGCGAGATCGTGGTGCGGGTGGGGGGCAGCCTCCAGCGAATGCCCCTCGGCGACCTCGACGAGGTCCTGCTCGATGCGGGTCTGGAGCGTCGCCTCTCACACCTGCGTGCGCCTTTGCGGATCGACGCCCTGACGGACGCGCCCGATATGCCCGAGGCGGCGGCGCTCGGCCGGCGGCTGGGCGTGCGCTCGCTGCTCGCCTTTCCCCTGTTCGAGGGTGACGGGCGCCTGGGCCTGCTGGCGCTGTGCCGGCGCGAGACCTGGGGCTTCGTGACCGTCTCGCTCCGCGCCGTGACGCCTGTGGCCCAGATGGCCGGGATCTGCTTGGCCCGCGCTCGGCTTCTTACGCGACGCCCGAAGTGAATTCGGTCGCCGCTATCAAGCGGGGGGCTCCCGCCCCCCGATCCCCCGGACCCGGCAACTTCCGACGTCGCCTCTAGCCCGGGAGCGGCACCTCGGGGCGCCGCGAGGCGCGGCGTCCGATCCGGCGCCGTGGCCGCTCCTGGGCGCCGGACGAGGCCTTCCGCTGGGGCTTGAGCGGCGGCAGCAGGGCCAGGTCGAGGACCTCGTCCACCTCGTCGACCAAGTGGAAGGTGAGCCCGTGCTTGAGGTGGGTCGAGACCTCGTTGAGCTCCTTCTGGTTGAGCTTGGGGCAGACGATGGTGGTGATCCCGGCGCGCCTCGCCGCCAGGATCTTCTCCTTGAGCCCGCCGATGGGCAGCACGTTGCCGCGCAGCGTGATCTCACCTGTCATCGCCACCGAGCGCCGCACCGGCCGGTTGTTGAAGACCGACATCATGGCAGTGGCGATGGTGATCCCGGCCGACGGGCCGTCCTTGGGGATCGCCCCCTCGGGCACGTGCACGTGCAGGTCGTGGGTGCCGAAGAAGTCCTCCCGGATCCCGTACCGGCGGGCCCGGCTGCGGGCGAAGGAGAGCGCGGCATGGGCCGACTCCTTCATCACGTCCCCGAGCTGGCCGGTCAGCGTGAGGTGTCCCTTGCCGCGCATCGCGGTGGCCTCGACGAACAGCACGTCCCCGCCGGTGGCCGTCCAGGCCAGCCCGGTGGCCGTGCCCACCGAGTCCTTGCGCAGCATCTCCTCCGGCAGGACCTTGGGGGCCCCCAGGAAGCGACCCAGCGCGGCGGGGTTGACCCGCACGTTGGCGGTGCGCCCCTCGGCCACCCGCCGAGCCACCTTGCGGGCGATGGCCGCGATCTCGCGCTCCATGTTCCGCAGCCCCGCCTCGCGGGTGTAGCCGTTGATCAGCCCCCGCAGCCCGGCGTCGGTGAAGCGGAGCAGCTCCGGCGTGAGGCCGTGCTCCTCGATCTGCTTGGGGAGGAGGTGGCGCTTGGCGATCTGCACCTTCTCGTCCTCGGTGTAGCCGGAGAGGCGGATCACCTCCATCCGATCGAGGAATGCGGCCTGGATGGTGTCGGTCAGGTTGGCGGTGCAGATGAACATCACCCCCGACAGATCGAAGGGCACGCCCAGGTAGTTGTCGCGGAAGGTGTTGTTCTGCTCCGGGTCGAGCACCTCCAGAAGCGCCGACGACGGATCGCCGCGGTAGTCGGCGCCGATCTTGTCGACCTCGTCCAGCATGAAGACCGGGTTGTTGGAGGCGGCCTGGTGGATCCCCTGGATGATCCGTCCCGGCATCGAGCCGACGTAGGTGCGACGGTGCCCCCGGATCTCGGCCTCGTCCTTGACGCCGCCCAACGACAGCCTGACGAACTTGCGCCCCAGAGCCCGGGCGATGGACCGGCCCAGGCTGGTCTTGCCGACGCCGGGCGGACCGACGAAGCAGAGCAGCGGGCCCTTCATCCGCTCCTTCAGCTTGCGCACCGCCAGGTACTCGACGATCCGCTCCTTGACCTTCTCCAGGCCGTAGTGGTCCTCGTCGAGGATCTTCTGGGCCAGGGCCAGGTCCAGGCTGTCCCGGGTGGCCTTGCCCCAGGGCAGGGTGACCATCCAGTCCATCCAGTTCCGCACCGTGGCGGTCTCGGCCGAGTCGGGGTGCATCCGCTCCAGCTTCTTGAGCTGGCGGTCGACCTCCTCGAAGACCGGCTTCGGCATGCGCGCCTTGCGGGCCTTCTCGCGCAGGCCGGCGATCTCCTCGGACAGCTCGTTCCCCTCGCCCAGCTCGGACTGGATCGCCTTGAGCTGCTGGCGCAGGAAGAACTCGCGCTGGCTGCGGTCCATCTCGCCCTTGGCCTGGGAGGAGATCTCCTGCTGCATGGCCAGCACCTCGAGCTCCTTGGCCATCAGCTCGTGGACCCGTCGCAGCCGCTCCAGCGGGTCGATCGCCTCCAGGATCTCCTGGGCCCCGTCGACCTTGAGCTCCAGGTTGGAGGCGGCCAGGTCGGCCAGCCGACCCGCCTCATCCATGTTGTTGGCGATCACGATCACCTCGGCGGAGATCGGCTTGCCCAGGTTGGCGGAGCGCTCCAGGGCGGCCTTGACGCTGCGCATCAGGGCCTCGACCTCCAGGCTCTTCTCGGCGTCCTCCGGCTCCGGGATCGACTCGATGTGGGCCTGCAGGAACGGGAGGCCGTCGTCGAAGCTCACCACCCGGGCCCGACCCACCCCCTGAACCAGCACCCGGATGCGGCCGTCGGGTAGCTTGAGCATCCGCATGATGACGGCCACTGTGCCCACGGTGAAGACGCTGTCGGGCCCCGGCTCGTCCTCCTCCTGGTTCCGCTGCGAGGCGAGCAGGATCATCCGGTTCTCGGCCAGGGCCTGGTCGACGGCCTTGATCGAGCGCTCCCGGCTGACGTAGAGGGGGACCACCATGAACGGGAAGATCACCACGTCGCGCAGCGGCAGCACCGGAAGGACCTCGGGGATCTGTACCGCCTCGGCGTCCCGGCCCGTCTCAACGCTCATGGCTCCTCCTGCTTGATCGGGATCACCGTCTCCCGTCCCCGCCGGTCCTCGAGGCGTGGCAGCCGAATCAGAAGCAGCCCCCCGGAAAGGCGCGCCTCCGCCCGCGAGGCGTTCACCGCAATGTCCAGGGGGATGGTCCGGCTGAAGCGGCCGTGGGGGCGCTCCAGGCAGAGGTAGGCGGCGCCCCCACCGGGACGGCGGCTCCGGCGCTCTCCGGTGATCACCAGTTGCTGGTTGGCGCAGGTAACGCGCAGCGCCTCCAGCGGCAACCCCGGCACCTCGGCCACCACCATCAGGCAGCCACCACACTCGTAGACGTCCACGCTGGGCGTCCACTCGCCCACTGCCTGCGGCTGCTCCGGGCGATCGAACGGCATCAGCCGCTCGAAGAGCTGGTTCATCTCCCGCCGCAGCAGCCCGAGGTCGCTCGGACGGGCGGGCAGCGGCCGTCGCGTGCCACTCATCTTGTCGATCCAGTAGACTCCAGGCGCGCCGGAGCGGTCAAGCGCCGTGTTCGGGTCCGGGGGCTCGGGGGGCGGTAGCCCCCCGCCGCAGCACCACCAGGGTACGATCGTCGGTGGCCTTGGCCCCTTCCTCGAAGCTTTCGACCTCTTCCAGGAGCCGCTCCTGGAGCGAGGCCGCGTCCAGGCCTCCGGCGGCGGCCAGTGCTCGGGACAGGCCCTCCTCACCCCACTCGTCGCCGGCGGCGTTCCAGGTCTCGGTGACACCGTCCGAGTAGATGACCAGGGAGTCGCCCGGCTGGAGCTCGGCCTGGCCGAGGTCGTAGCTCACGGTGTCGAAGAAGCCGAGGGCCATCCCGCCGTCCCGGAGCGTCTCCAGCCGCCCGTCCGCCCGCAGCAGCAGCGGCGGGTTGTGGCCGGCATTGACGTAGAGGAGGCGACCGGTGGCCGGATCGAGGCGGGCGAAGAAGAAGGTGATGTACTTGCCAGGAGGGGTGTTCTCGAAGACCGTTCGGTTGATGCGGGAGGCCGCCTCCGAAAGGTCGGGGAGGCCCCAGTGGGCCCGCACCGCCGCCCGCAGCACCGTCATCAGGAGCGCCGCCCCGGTCCCCTTGCCGGAGACGTCGCCCAGCGCCAGCAGCAGGTTCTCCCCTTCCAAGGCGAAGTCGTAGTAGTCGCCTCCTACGGTCCGGCACGGCTGGTTGATCCCCGTCACCCCGTAGCCGGGCACCTCGGGGGCGCCGTCCGGCAGCAGGCCGCGCTGGATCTCGGCGGCCACCTGCATGTCCTGCTCCATGCGCCGCTTCTCCAGGCTCTCCTCGAGCAGGCGCACGTTCTCGATCTTGGCCGCGGCCACGTTGGCCAACGCGGTCAGGAGGCGCAGGTCGTCCTCGTCGAAGGAGTGGGAGACGTCGCGGGTGTCGAGGTAGACCAGGCCGATCACGGTCTCGCCCGTCTCCTGGGACTCGAAGCGCAGCGGCGCACAGACCGCCGAGCGGATCCCGGTGGCCATGATGCTCTGCTGCCCCTTGAAGGCGGCGTTCTCGAGCACGTTGGGTATCAGCAGCGAGACCCGCTCCTCCAGCACATGGCGGGCGATCGAGCGGCTCACCTTGGTGATCGGCTGGCCGTAGGGGCTGCGGGCCGCCTTGATCACCGGCGCAGGCGGATCACCTTCCAGCAGCAGGATCGCCCCACGCTCGGCGCCGATCGCCTTGAAGAGCAGGCGCAGGATCAACGCGAACAGCTCGTCGAGGGGCCGATGGTTGATCAGCTCGGCGATGACGTCGGTGAGGATGCCCAGGATCCGGTTCTGGCGTGCCAGCTCCTCGGTGTCGGCGGTGGGACGGGCCACCAGCGACAGCTCCTGGGCCGAGAAAACCTGGGTGCCTTCGGGCTCGGGCTCGTCGGCCAGGTCGGCCGCCGGCTCCGCATCCCCCGAGAAGGTGAGCGAGTGCTCGCCGAGCGTGATCAGGTCACCGTGACGCAGCCGGATCTCGCCGTGCACCGGCCCTCCGTTGAGCAGCGTCCCGTTCTTGCTGCCGAGGTCGCTCAGGAAGCAGCCCCCGTCCCGTCGCACGATCTGGGCGTGGTGGCGGGAGAGCCACTGGTCGGGGAGGAAGATGTCGCTGTCCCGGGAGCGGCCGATCACCACCCGGTCCTGGGCCAGGGCCAGACGGGTCCGCGATCCGTCGGAAGACGTGATGGTGATCTCGGGCATCGGGAAGAGGCCACCCGGCGGCGTCTCACCCGGGTGTCGGCCGATTCTACCGCCTGCCGGGTCCCGAGTGGGCCGACCCCGCCCTAGCGGGAAGGGCGGCGGACCGCGAAGTAGCCCTTGCGCACCCGGATCTGCACGTTGGGGCGAGAGGGGATCTTCACCTCGATCTCACGCCAGCTCCCGTCCGGAGGGCGCTTGGGGGTGTAGGCGAGGAGGTAGTGGTTGTGGAGCTCCTCCGAGATCTTGGCGAACACCTTCACCAGGTCGCCGACGTCGCCCGGGAAGAAGTAGGCGCCTCCCGTCTCCTGCGCGACCTTCTTCAGGAACCCTCGCGGGCTCCGCCCGCCCCCGCCGCTGATCCCCACCGTGTAGACGGTGGCCTCGACGGCCCGGGCGTAGTCGATCACCTCCCGCTGCTTCAGGGTGCTGGTGGTGTCCTCGCCGTCCGAGAACACCACCAGCGCCTTGCGCCCGGGCTGGTCGCGGATCCGATTCAGCCCGTACTGGATGGCGTCGTAGAGGCTGGTCCCGCCCCAGGCCTGCAGCGCCTCGATGAACCGCTCCAGCCGATCGATGTCGCCGGTGAACACGGCGCTCCCCTTGATCGAGTTGTTGAACTGCACCACCTGGGCCTGGTCCGCACCCTCGAGCTTGTAGACGAAGGTGAGCGCCGCCTCCTTGAGGAAATGGAGGTTCTCGTTCATGCTGCCGCTGGCGTCGAGCACCAGCATCACCGACAGCGGGATCTTGTTCTCTCCGCCCTTGGCCTGCTCGAAGATCGAGACCTGCTGCCTCACGCCGTCCTCGTAGACCTCGACGTCCTGGGGCCCGAGGTCGGCCACGAAACGACCCCCCTTGTCGTACACGACCGCCGTGATCGACACCAGGTCGACCTGCACCTCGAGGCTGTAGGGCTGCTGCTGCTGGGCCCGGCCGGTCGCCGCAACGAAGCCGGCCAGGCTCGCCAGCAGCGCCACCAACAGCCGGGCTCGGGAGCTCACGTGGCCCTCGCCGGTGGTGCCGCGCGGCGCAGGAGGCGTCGCAGCAGGAGCCCGCTGGCCACCACCAGCAGCGCCACCACGAGGGTCGGGACCACCACTGCCAGCACGAAGAAGAGGACCGTTCCCAGGTCCTCGAGGGCACTGAGCGCGGGGTTGGCCACCCCGAAGGTCAGCGCCGAGGAGGCGGCCCGCAGGGCCGACTTGGCGGCGTGAGGGATGAGCGAGGAGGGCACACCCACCGCCACCCCGAGGGCCAGCGCCGTCAGCGGATCGGTGGCGACCCCCAGGGCGGAGGCGGCCAGCAGCGAGCCGGCCGCCGGTCGCAGGAAGGTCGACAGGCCGTCGAGGGTATGGTCCAGAGCCGGGACCTTGTCGGCCGCCATCTCGAGGACGGTGGCCACCGCGAAGACGAGCAGGGCCGGGTCCGAGGAGAGGAAACGGAAGCTGTCGCCCAGATCGAGCCAGCCGAGGCGCGCCAGCAGGCCCGCCAGCAGCAACGGGAGCCAGGCGCGCAGCCCGGTGCAGGCCGCCAGAGCGATGGCGAGAGCCAGGCAGGAGACGATCTGGCCCGTCTGCTCCACGATTCGAGCCTAGGGTCCGGGCGTGAGGGTGTCAAGCCGCGGGCGAGGTCAGCGCTTGGGGACGAGAGCCTTGAGCTCGAGAGGGTTGAGGTGATGCGGCAGCGGCAGGTCCCGCATCGTCAGCACGCCGGAGGCCGCCGCCAGGACCTTGGGGATGCAGTTGACGACGATCGCGGCGGTGGCCACATCCCCCGCGACCCCGCCCTTGATGGTCATGTCCACCGGCGGCGCGCCGGTGATCACCACGTGGTCGCGGGGCGTCTCGGCCCCGACGTACATCTGCAGGTCGAGGCTGATGGCGATGTCGCCGTTGCGGTAGGCCCTCGCGTACTGCTTGATCCCGGCCACCGCCCCGGCTGGCACCCGGATGTGCTCGGTGTCGAGGTCGCGCGGGGCGATCGCCGGCTCCAGGGTCTCCTCGATGCGGTCCAGGGACCAGCCCAGTCCTGCCGCGATCATGTGGACGGACTCGCGGAGGCCCACGTGCCCCACCGCCCCCTCGGTCTGGGCGTGCCGGAACTGGCTGAGGGTCAAACCGGCCCCCACCTTGCGTTGCAGCGCCAGGCGCCGGGTGGCGGCATCCACCACCCGAGTGACCGCCACCCGCTCCACCCGGGCGCAGGGTGCGGTGTGGACCAAGGCCAGCGAGTCCATCACGAAGCCGGGGTTCACCCCCGTCGAGAGCACCGCCACCTTCTTCTTGCGGGCGAGGAGGTCGAGCCGGCGGAAGACGCCCCGGTTTGCAGGAGCCGGGAACGCCAGCTCCTCACAGGTCGAGACCACGGGAAGGCGGGCCTGGATCAGCGTCTCGAGCTGCGCCCGGACCGCGCTCACGGAGGACGAGGTGGAGAGGATCGCGATGTGGGCTCGGGCCTTCCGGACCATCCGGACGAGCTCCGGCTCGACCTTGATGCGGAGCTTCCGGGGCAGACCCAGCACCTCGCCCAGGTCCCGTCCCACCAGCTCGGGTGCGATGTCGGTGGCCCCGACCACGCGAAGCCCCGGGGTCTCCAGGACCTGCCGGGCCACCCGCTGTCCGATGGTGCCTAGCCCACAGTGCACGACCCTGAGCTCACGGGCCATGACCGCTCCTCGTCATCGGCTTCGCGGCCTTCGGCTCAGCGCTCCACATCCACCGTCGGGACTTCTTCGATCGGGTCCACCGCCAGGACCACGGTCGCCTCGATCGGCAACATGGCATGGTAATTGCGCCCGCCCGACTCGAGCGTGACCTCGTAGAAGCCCTCCGGAGCCACCCGCACCAGCCGGCCCCTGGCACCCTTGGCGCCGAGGATCTCGTTGAAGATCTTGATCGGGTCGCTGCGTTCAATCATCGGATACCCCTCGCGACCAGCAAGCTACACGAAGCGCCGAGCCTCCACCTGGCGACGCGGTGCAAGCTGTTCAAGCGACGTGACTTACTGGAGACAACCCACCGCCGTCCGCCCACCGGGCGAGACGGCCAAGCCAAGTCTAGCACAACACCACGAGGGTCGCCGGGGACGTATAATGCGAGGCCCCGGAGGTCACTGATGGTCGGCGCGACGGACTTGTCCTTCCTCAAGGAGTCCGATCTCTTCGAGAACCAGCCGGAGGCGATCCTACACGCGGTGCTCGTGCAGGGCCACATGGAGGAGTATGGCCCGGAGACCGTGGTGTTCCGCCAGGGAGACCGCGGCGACAAGCTCTACATTGTCAAGAGCGGCGTCCTCGAGATCCTGGCCAGGCCCGCCGACAGCAACGACGCGATGCCGGTGGCGTACCTGGGCAAGGGCGAGGTGCTCGGCGAGCTGGCCCTCATCACAGGCTCGGCGCGCACCGCCACGGCGCGCTGTCCCGAGCGGGCCGAGCTGTTCACCCTCGAGCAGCCGGTCTTCCGGGACCTGATGAGCACCCTGCCCGACTTCTCGCGGAACCTGTGCTTCGTGCTGGCCAAGCGGCTCGAGGTGACGACGCTCAAGGTGCCCAGGGTCTCCACCAAGCAGCTCCAGGGCAACCTCAGGTACTTCGACCTGGCCACCGTCATCCAGACCCTCATCGGCTCTCACCAGACCGGCCTTCTGGCGGTGGCCGGGACCGACAAGCTGAAGATCGCCGAGATCATCTTCTTCAAGGGCAACATCGGTCGCGCCCGGTTCCGGCACCTGAGCGGCGACGATGCCGTCCTCCAGCTCTTCCAGTCACCGCTCGAGGGGGAGTTCTCGTTCTCGGGTCGGAGCTACCAGGAGGACGACATGCAGGACGAGATCACCATGCCGGCGATCTCCCTGCTGATGGAGTCGGTGCGGCTGCAGGATGAGCTGCCGGTGCTGCGGGAGCAGCTCCCGGACCCCAGACGGGTCTTTCGCCAGAAGGCCGTCCAGCTCCAGTGGGACGATCAGGAGACCGTCGAGCTGGCCGCCACCATGTGGATGCGGCTCAAGAAGGGGGCTTCGCTCGACGAGCTGGAGCGGGACATCCCGCGCTGCACCTACTGGATCTACAAGACCCTGGCGACCCTCCTGGACACCGGCCAGGTGGAATGAGGGTCTATACGCGGCGCCCGAAGTGAATTCGGTCGCCGCTATCGAGCGGGAGGCTCCCGCCCCCCGATCCCCCGGACGCGAACACGGCGACTTCCGACGTCGCGTCTCTAGCCGCGCGTCGCCTCGCGGATCGTCTGCTGGACTCCCCGGATCTGGTCGCGCACCTCGGCGATCTCGGCCGTCAATCGCGTGATGGCGCTGCGCTTGGCGAAGAAGAAGTAGTTGGCCACCTCCAAGAGCGCGCCGGAGACGACCGCGATGGCCAGGGCCTTGACCAGCAGGGCGACGGCCAGAAGCGCGTCCGCCAGCGCCACCTGGTAGACGACGTAGGCCACCCCGAACCCGATCCCGTTGGCGCCGATCCCGAAGCTGGCGCGGGCACGCTGGAGCTCGCTCTCCAGGTTTCTCTGCCGCTGCTGGAGCGTCCGCAGCTCGTCGCGCAGCGGCCCCACGTCGGCGACCACCACCCGAACCGAGCCCTGCCGCCGCCTCACCCGCAGGGCGCTGTGGCAGTTGTCACAGTGGATCTGGTCCCCGTCGGCGTCGCGCTCTTCCACCGCGACCCGCCCCCGGCAGAGAGGGCAGCGCGCAGTCTGGGCGTTGTCGGCCATCGGTCCCCCCGCTCTTGTGGAATGGGCGAAGCATAGCATCGCCCCGTCAGTCGGGGTAGGCGGGGAGGCTCTGGAGCCGGGGATCGTCCACCGCGCCCCCCACGGTGAAATGGTAGAGGCTCTGGAATCCGTGCCCGGCGATCCCGAGCAGCTCGTGCACGGCGTCGTCGAAGAAGCAGCCGATCCCGGTGCCCCTGAGGCCGGCCGCTTCCGCCTCGAGGTAGAGGACCTGTCCGATGAGGCCGGCCTCCCAGTGTTGTCGGCGGTAGGACCAGGGCCCGTGGCGGTCGAGCGAGTCGCGAAACTCCGCGAGCATGGCCACGGAGAAGACGCCGTTGGCCGCGATCGCCTGGCCACAGGAGAGGGCGCCGGAGTGGCCCCGAAGATCACCCGGTTGGAGCAGGAACAGCTCCAGCCCCTCCGGGAGACCGGGCGCGAGCTCCCAGGCGAAATCGGACCGGAGGGCCGATCTCAGCGCAGCGCGGGCCTCGGGATGGCGGGGCAGCAGGAAGAGCCCGGGCGGAAGCCCCTCCACCCGGTGGACGAACAGGGCCAGGTGGATGGTGGGGGCACAGGGCCAGGTGGAGAAGGGTACGCTGGCCGGCAGCAGCCGCCGAAGCAGGCCGAAGAAGGCCTCGCGGGGCAGCCGAGTCTGGCCGTCCATCTCCACCGCGCTGCGCCGCCCCCGGATGATGCGGCGGGCCGGTAGCCCCCGATCGGCCTCCGACCAGGTGGCCTTCGGCGGCGCCTTCGTCTCGGCCGGCGTGTGGCTGCGGCGCCGACAGGCCTCGTGGACCTCCTCGATCACGGGCCAGTGCTGGTGCTCGGGGCTGAGGCGATTCGGTCGTCCGGCCCAGCCGGCCGACTCGAGGCGGGACAGCGCCTCCTCGGGCGGGAACCAGCCCGGGTCTACCTCTCGTTCCTCGCCGGTCAGAACGGCCAGCAGGCAGTCGGCGGCCTCGGCTTCCGGGCCCTCCTGGTCCTGGACCCCGAACAGTCGGGTGACGTCGTCGTCGCTCGGTCCGAGCAGCACGCGCGTCTCCCAGCCCAGCTCGCGAGCCGCCAGGCTGAGGGCGCCGATGGCGTGGCCGACGTCGTGCTGGCAGTAGCGGAAGGCGCGCTCACCGTACTTCCAGGACTCCCGCCAGTGGATCGAGAAGAGGCCGATCAGGAAGCAGCCCGCGGGCAAGCCCGCGGTCAGCGACTCCCAGGGCCCGAGGTCGAGCTCCGCCCGCTGCTCGAGGGCGTGGAGGAGCGGTGCGTAGTGGGCGATGGTGGCGCGCTCGCCGATCCCGGGGAGGGGGGGCAGCGCCAGGTGCGCCTCGGTGGGATGCAGGTTGCCGCTCGAGGGATTCACCCGCAGCGACCAGCGGCTGGGCCCGGTCGCCTTCCAGGCCGAGAGGGCCAGGCTGTCGAAGAAGAGCTCCGAGATCGATCGCCGGTCGAGAGGTCGTGCCGGGAGCGGCGCGCCGAAGAGGGCGTCGTAGCTGGGCCCGGAGGCGTCGCCGGGTCGATCGAGCCTCACCACCCGCGCGCCGTCGAAGCTCCGGAAGGGGTTGGGCTGGGTGTCCCAGTCCAGGAAGCCGAGCGAAGCCGCGAAGCGACCGGGGTGGTGCTTGGTGCGCTCGTGGTAGGCGAGCACCCGCTCCTTGTCGGTCGCGCCCGGCAGCTCCCTCACCAGGGTCCCTCGTCCATCCCTCGATTCTAGGTCGTGTCTGCTTGTGCCCTAAGATGGGCCGATGCGGCGAAAGATCTCCCTGGCCCACAGCCCCGACAGCGACGATGCCTTCATGTTCTACGGTCTGGCCCGCGGCAAGGTGGCGAGCGGGGACCTCGAGATCACCCACGTCCTGACCGACATCGAGACGCTCAACCAGCAGGCGCGCGCGGGGCTCTTCGAGGTCACCGCGGTGTCGTACCACGCCTATCCGTACGTGGCCGACCGCTACGCGCTGATGCCGTGCGGCGGCAGCATCGGGGACGGCTACGGCCCCCTGCTGGTGGCGCGGGAGCCCCTCGGCCCCGAAACGATCGCCGGGCGGGTGGTGGCGGTGCCGGGGACCCTGACCACTGCCTACCTGGCGCTGAGGCTCTTCGCGGGCGACGTCGAGACCCGTGTCGTCCCCTTCGACCGGATCCTCGACGAGGTGCTCGAGGGGCGGGCCGACGTGGGCCTGATCATCCACGAGGGTCAGCTCACCTACGGCGGCCGCGGCCTCGCCAAGGTGCTCGACCTGGGGGCCTGGTGGAAGCAGGAGACCGGGCTGCCGCTGCCGCTGGGCGCCAACGTGGTCCGCCGGGATCTGGGTCCGGAGCTGATGAAGGAGCTGACCCGCCTGGTGCGGGAGACGGTCAGGTACTCCCTGGAGCACCGGAAGGAGGCCCTGGCCTACGCGATGAGCTTCGCCCGGGGGATGGACCCCAGGGTCGCCGACCGCTTCGTCGGGATGTGGGTCAACGAGATGACGATCGACCTGGGCGAGCGCGGCCGGGAGGCGGTGCGCACCCTGCTCGTCCGCGGCCACCAGGCGGGGGTGATCCCGATGCGGGTCGAGCCCGAGTTCGTCACCGCCTGAGCGCCCAGGCGGCGTGCTCGCGGACCACCTCGTCCTCGTCCTCGGCCAGCCGCTCGAGCGCCCGGCGGTCGCCAGGCCTGCCCAGGTTGCCGAGGGCGACCGCGACGTTCCGCAAGAAGCCCCGGCGCTTGGCGCGTTTGACGGGGCTGCTGCGGAAGCGCGCCGCGAAGGAGGCCGGGTCGAGGGCCGCCAGCTCGTCGAGGGAGGGGGCGATCAGACCCGCCCGGGCCGCGAAGGCCTCGGGGCCGTGATGGCGCCGCTTGCGGTTCCAGGGGCACACGTCCTGGCAGATGTCGCAGCCGAAGACGTGCCGGCCCAGCCACTCGCGCCGCTCCTTTGGGATCGCGTCCCGTTGCTCGATGGTGAGGTAGCTGATGCAGCGACGAGCGTCGAGCTCGTAGGGGGCCCGCAGGGCCCCGGTCGGACAAGCCTCCAGGCAGGCCGTGCAGCTCCCGCACCGGTCGGTGCCGGGAGCGTCCGGAGCCAGCTCGAGATCGGTGACCAGCTCGCCCAGGAAGAGCCAGGAGCCGTGCTCGGGGTGGAGCAGGCAGGTGTTCTTGCCCCAAGCCCCCAGGCCAGCGGCCACCGCATAGGCCCGCTCCACGATCGGGCCGGTGTCCACGTAGGCGCGCGCCTGAAAGGGGCCTATGGCCCCGTGCAGGCGCGCCTCGAGGGAGGCCAGCATCCCGCCCATCACCTCGTGGTAGTCGTCGCCCCACGCATATCTGGAGATCCACCCACGGTCCTTGGGGGCCTCCACCGAGTAGGGGCCCGCGGTGTCGTACTGGAGCCCCACGCACAAGACCGAGCGGGCCCAGGGAAACGCCGCCTGCAGGCTGCAGCGGCGCCCCGCCTGGCGGATCAGATACGCCATCTCGCCGGCATGGCCGCGCCGCACCCACTCGGCGAAGAAGGAGAGCTCGGGAGGGGGGTCGGCAGCCGCGATGCCCGCGAGATCGAAGCCCACCGAGAGCGCCTGTTGCTTGGCGAGCTGGGCCCATCGCCGGGCGCGGCTTGCGCGGTCTGGCTCGGTCTGGGAGACTGGGCGCGCCTTTTCGTCCTCGCCCTTCATGGCCGCTCTGCCGATTATGCGGGATCGTCTCGCCACCGTCGCCTGGATCGCGGTCCTGGCCCTCTGGGGCTCGCCCGCCCCCGGCCAGCCCTACGCCGAGCTGCGTCTGTCGACGGCCGAGTACCGCTACGTCGACGTCGGCTACACCTTCGGGAGCGGCGTGGTCCTGGACGGGCTCTACTCCGGTGCCCCCGGCCTGAACGAGCTGTACCTCGGCGCCGGCTTCGCCTGGCAGGCCACCCCCAGCCTCAACGTGACGCCCATCGTCTACGGCGTGGTCGGCCTCGACGCGGGCTCCGACGAGCAGGGGGCCGCGATCGGCTCGTACGTCACCCTCGAGAAGGGACCCTACAAGCTGATCGCGTTCCTGGGTCGTTTCTTCCGGATCGACGGTGACGTGCCCAGCTACGAGTTCCTCGACACCGGTGACCTGACCCGGGTGGTGAGTGGTCGCTGGGAGCTCGGCGTCTCGTCCACCGTCTACCGGACCGAGGGGGAGTGGAGCCATCAGACCGGTCCGATGCTCAAGCGCTCGGACGCGCGGGGCTTCTGGGCGCTCTCCGCCCGCTTCGGGTTCGACGACGAGCTGCGGGTGGTCCGCGTGCTCTACTTCTGAGCCGTGAGTCACCAGGGCTCACCCGGACCGGGGCCGATCCTCGAGGCCATCATCCTCGACTTCGACGGCCTGATCGTGGACACCGAGAGCCCGATCTTCGAGTCTTGGCAGGTGGCCTATCGCGAGCACGGAGAGGAGCTCGACCTGGCCGACTGGCAGCATGCGCTCGGGACCCATGGCGGCTTCGATCCCTGCCGGGACCTGGCCCGGCGCCTGGGACGGGACCTCGACTGCGCCCGGCTGCAGGAGGAGGTGCGCCGGCGTAACCAGAGTCGGTGCGAGTCCCAGCCACTGCTTCCGGGGATCGCGAAGCTGCTGGATGAGGCGCGGCGCCTGCGCCTGGGCACGGCCGTGGCCTCGAGCAGCAGCCGGGGCTGGGTCGAGAGCTGGCTCGTGCACCACCGCATCCGCGACCGCTTCGACTGCGTCCGGGCCCGCGACGACGTGGCCCAGGTGAAGCCGGCGCCCGATCTGTTCCGAGCCGCCGCCGATGGGCTCGGTGTGGCCCCTGAGCGCTGCCTGGTCTTCGAGGACTCACCCAACGGGATCCGGGCCGCCCGGGCGGCGGGAATGCGCTGCGTGGCGATCCCGAACCCGGTCACCCGTCCCCTGGCCCTGCCCGGGCCCGATCTGGTCCTCGAGTCGGCCGGCGCCATCCCCCTCGGCGATCTGGCCCGTCGCCTGGGCTTCGACCTGCTCGCCGAGCGGACGACCGACGTCTCGACCTGAACCCCAGGCAACTTTTCGCCCCTCCCGATCGTCTATCTGGTGTGAGCCAAGACAGGATGGGGGACGTTGGCAGGGAGGCGGAGATGTTCTCTCTTTCCAGGAAGATGGGTTCGTCGGGGCGGCAGGGATCGACGTTTCTTTGGGTCGAGGAGTACGGGCAGCCCCCGACCGGTCTCCGGGCTTGGCTGGGCGCGCTGCGGACCGCGGCCTTCGCCACCGTGGCGGTGCTGTTGGCCCACGGCGCGGCCTTCTTCATCGGCTGGGAGCGGTTCCACTGACACAGAGGGAGCCGCAGGTCGGACCCCCCATCCCCAGACGGAGCGCCGGGTCGCCGTCGTCGCGCGGGGCGCGGCACCGCCGACCTGGACGTTTGCGGTCGCCGGGCGAGCCTCGCTAGACTCCCAAGCTGGGGGAAAGCGAGGTGGCTTCGATGTCCGAGTTCGTTCCCGTGGCCAGTGCGGACGAGATCGCCCCCGGGACGTGCGCCGAGGTCTGGGTCAACGACACGCCGGTGGCGCTGTGCAACGTGGAGGGGCGTTTCCACGCGGTGGGCGGACGCTGTCCGCACCGGGGTGGTCCCCTCGGCCAAGGCAGCCTGGACGGGCCGGTCTTGCTCTGTCCCTGGCACGCCTGGGACTTCGACGTGACCACTGGTGTCACCCAGATGAGCTCGGAGATCCAGCTCGAGCGCCATGAGGTGCGCGTCGAGGACGGTCGGGTACTCGTCAGGGTCCGGTAGCCTCGACCGTGCGATCGCTGCTCCCCGTCCTCTTGGTCGCCTTGTCGGGAGGGGTTTCGTGGGCTCAGGAGGCCGAGCCACCCAGCTTTCCCGCCCAGGTCGAGCTGGTCACGGTCGACGTGGTGGCCACCGACAAGGACGGTGACCCGGTCCCCGGCCTGACCGCCGCCGACTTCAGCATCGAGGAGGACGGCGCCCCACAGCCGATCGCCAGCTTCGAGGCGGTGGACCTGCCCGCGGAGTCGGAGGCGACACCGCAGTCTCGGGCGGCGGTCTCCACCAACGCCAAGAAGGTGATCCGCCCCGAGCTGGAGCGGACCTTCGTGATCGTGATCGACGACATCCACCTGACGCCTTTCCACGCCCTTCGGGCCAAGAAGGCGGTGGCCGAGTTCATCCGGGAGGGGCTCCGGTCCGGCGACTACGTCACCCTGGTCTCGACCAGTGGCAGCGCCTGGTGGAGCGTGCGGATGCCTGAAGGGCGCGACGAGCTGATCGACATGCTCAAGCGTCTCGACGGCCGGCTGATACCCGACAGCGCCCCCGACCGCATCACCGACTACGAGGCGATGCGCATCCACATCTACAACGACCCGCAGGTCACCGCCCGGGTCTCGCGTCGCTTCGAGCGGTACGGGACCACGCTTCGCTCCCAGACCCGGGATTCCTCGCGGGGCAGCCGCTTCGGTGACGAGGATCCCTACCTGCGCTCCCGCGCCAGCGAGGTCTACTATGCCGCCGCCACCCGCAACCGGCTGACGCTCTCGAAGGTCAACCGCCTGCTCGACGCCCTCGGCGGCGCCAAGGGTCGCAAGGCGATGCTGCTGGTCTCCGCCGGCTTCATCTACGACCCCAACCTCTCCGAGTTCAAGGATGTGGTGCAGAGCTCGCGGCGCTCCAACGTCGCCATCTACTTCCTCGATGCCCGCGGCCTGGAGATGCCGGACTACATGTCGGCCGAGTTCGGCCCCGCCCTCGACCCTGAGGACGTGAGCCTCGCCTACCTCGACCAGGCTGACGCCTCCCAGGGGGCGGAGTCGCTGGCCAACGACAGCGGGGGGTTCACGGTCAAGAACACCAACGACCTCGGCAAGGGGATCGCCCGGATCGTCGCCGAGTCGAGGGTCTACTACCTGCTCGGCTACAACCCCACAAACGCCGCCCGCGACGGCAAGTTCCGGAAGATCCGGGTCGAGACCGACCGGAAGGGGATCAAGCTGCGGGCCCGCAGGGGCTACTTCGCCCCGCTCCCCGAGGGCATGCCCGTCGAGCAGAAGAAGCCGAGCGGCGACCCCGACATCCAGCGCGCCCTGGACTCGCCCTACGAGGCGAGCGACGTGCCGATCCGGATGACCGCATACGTCTTCGACGAGGCCCTGGTGGGCAAGGCGTCGGTGTTGATCGCCGCGGACGTCGACGTGCGCCAGCTCGACTTCCACCAGCAGGACGGGCGTTTCGTGGACACGCTGGAGCTGCTGCTGGTGGTGATTCACCGCGAGACCGGCGAGTTCCACCGCTTCGACCAGCAGTACAACATGAAGCTGCGGCCCGAGACCCGCAGCAAGTTCGAGGAGCGCTGGTTCCCCATCGTCCGCGGCTTCGAGCTGCCCCCCGGAGGCTACCAGGCCAAGCTGGTGGTGCGGGACAGGAACAGCGGCGCGGTCGGGAGCCTGACCCACGTCTTCGACGTCCCCGAGCTCGGCGGCTTCCGGCTGTCGACGCCGCTGCTGAGCGACACCCTGGAGCCGAAACCTCCCGGCTCCGAGGGCCGGCCCCGCCCCGCGCTGCTGGCGCGCCGGGAGTTCCCCACCGGCTCTACGCTGTACTGCTCGTTCGACGTCTACGGGGCCGGCCGCGACCCGCAGAGCGGGATGCCCAAGGTGCTGGCCGGGTTCGAGGTCCGCCGGCGGGACGACGGCGTGCGGCGGGCCGGCGTCGAGCCCAGCGAGATCCTCCCCACCTCCCTGGGCCAGGTCTCTCGCATGATCGTCACCAGCATGAGCGGCGCCTCACCGGGGGAGTACGAGATCGTCCTCCGGGTCAAGGACGCGGTCGACGGCCGGGAGCTGGAGATCCGCGAGCCGTTCACCCTGATCGAGGCCGCCCGCGAGGCTACCGGGGGCTAGGGCGCGGCGCCGTCGTTCTCGGGCGCCGTCTCGGACGACCCGGGGGCCGGCGCCGAAGACGACTCCGCCGGCGGCGGCGCGGGCGCTTCGGCCGGCAAGGTCGCCGCCGGCTGGCTGGAGGCCGGCGCCTGCTGGGTGGGGGGGAGCTGATCGAGGATCGAGGACTCGCGAGGCCGCACCACCGAGAGCGACAGGCTGGTGATCATGAAGACCACGGCCAGCACGGTGGTGGCCCGCGACAGCAGGTTGGCCGACCCGCGCGGGCCGAACGCGGCCTGGGTTCCGCCCCCACCGAAGGCGCTCGCCAGGTCCTGTCCCTTGCCTTGCTGCAGCAGCACGACGGTGATCAGGAAGAGGCAGGCGAAGATGTGCAGCCCCATGGCGACGTAGTAGACGATGGTCATGAGAGTCCTCGGTCACGGCCGCAGCAAAGCGTGCCGGCGGCAAACAACCATTGTAGCCCGGGCCAGCCGGTGCCACAAACCCGAGCGCAACCGGCCGACCGGCGATCAGCCTCGGGCGAAGTGGATGATCTTCAGGAATGACTCCGACCTGAGGCAGGCCCCACCGACCAGAGCGCCGTCGATGTCGGCCTGGCCCATCAGGCTGGCCGCATTGTCGGGCTTGACGCTGCCGCCGTAGAGGATCAGCAGCGCACTGGCCACCGCCTCGCCGTGGGACCGGGACACACGCTTGCGGATCGCGGCGTGGACCTCCTGGGCCTGCTCAGGGGTGGCGGCCAGCCCGGTGCCGATCGCCCACACCGGCTCGTAGGCGATCAGCGTCCTCGCTCCCTCGTCCGGCGTGACGTCGCGCAGCGCCCGCTCCACCTGCCGCTCCACCACCTCCAGCGTCCGGTTGGACTCGCGCTCGGCCAGGGTCTCGCCGATGCACAGGATCGGGACCAGGCCCTGGTCGAGGGCCACCCGCGCCTTGCGCCCGACGCCCTCGTCGGTCTCGCCGAAGAGCTGGCGCCGCTCCGAGTGGCCCAGGATGACGTGGGTGCAGCCCGCGTCCTTCAGCATGCGAGGCGAGATCTCGCCGGTGAAGGCACCCTCGAGCTCGGTGTGCATGTTCTGGGCGCCGAGGGCGATTCCGCTGCCCTTGAGCGCCTGGGCCACGGCGGCGAGCGCCGTGAACGGTGGCGCCACCAGCACGTCGACGTCCTTGGGCCGCTGGGCCAGGCCGGCCTTCAGCTCGCCCACCAGCGCAGTCGCCTCGGCGAGCGTCTTGTACATCTTCCAGTTGCCGGCGATCAGGTAGCGTCGCATCGAAGTACCCCTCTCAGATGTCGGTGAGGCAGGCCACTCCGGGGAGCGGCTTGCCGGTCAGGAACTCGAGGGAAGCCCCGCCGCCGGTGGAGACATGGTCGATCTTGTCGGCCAGCCCCATCCGGGTGACGGCGGCCACGCTGTCACCACCCCCCACGATGCTGGTGCCGCTGGAGGCGGCCAGGGCGCTGGCGACGGCCAGGGTCCCCTGGGCGAAGGGCTCCATCTCGAAGACGCCCATGGGTCCGTTCCAGAGCACCAGCTTGGCCTTGGAGGCCTCCTCGCCGAAGGCCTTGGCGGTGGCCGGGCCGATGTCCAGGCCCATCCACCCCTCGGGCACCTCCTGCGCGGGAAGCGTCTTGTGCTCGGCGGTCGCCTCGAAGGCCGCCGCCACCACGTGGTCGGTGGGCAGCTTGATCTTGCCCTGGGCCTTCTCCAGCAGCTCCCGGGCCAGCTCCACCCGGTCCTCCTCCACCAGGCTCTTGCCGGTCTGCTGGCCGCGGGCCTTGAAGAAGGTGTAGGCCATCCCTCCGCCGATCAGCAGCGCGTCGACCCGTGGCAGCAGGCTCTCGATCACCTGGATCTTGTCGGAGACCTTGGCGCCGCCCAGGATCGCCACGAAGGGGCGCTCGGGGGCCTCGAGGGCCATGCCCAGGTAGCGGAGCTCCTTCTCCATCAGCAGACCCGCCGCCGAGCGGCTCACGTGGTGCGACACACCCTCGGTCGAGGCGTGGGCCCGGTGGGCGCTGCCGAAGGCGTCGTTGACGAACAGCTCGGCTCCGCTGTCCTCAATCAGGCTCTTGGCGAAGCCCGGATCGTTCTTGGTCTCGGCCTTGTGGAAGCGCACGTTCTCGAGCAGCAGCACGTCGCCGTCGCCGAGAGAGGCGGCGAGCTTCCGGACCTCCTCGCCGATGCAGTCCGGCGCCATCGTCACCGGATGGGAGATCCGCTCGGAGAGGCGCCGAGCCACCGGGGCCAGGCTGAACTCCGGGGCCGGCCCCGCCTTGGGGCGGCCGAGGTGCGAGGCCAGCACGCAGCGGGCGCCACCCTTGCGCAGCAGCTCGAGGGTCGGCAACGAGGCGCGGATCCGGGTGTCGTCGGTGATCTTGCCGTCCTTGATCGGGACGTTGAAGTCCACCCGCACGAAGACCGTCTTGCCCGCGAGGTCCTTCAGGTCGTTGACATTCAGCTTCTTGGACATCGTCCTGCTCGCTTGGTGGTTGGTTTGTGGCGACGAGGAATGGCGGAGGAGGCGGGATCGGTGGGGCGAGACGGGCCGGCGGCCGGCCCGTCCCGCAGGACCTGGTCCGGCGCTACTCCTTGGAGGCCATGAAGTGGATGAGGTCCTTCACCCGGCACGAGAAGCCCCACTCGTTGTCGTACCACGAGTAGACCTTGGCCATGTTCCCGCCGATCACCTTGGTGAGCGCGGCATCGACGATCGACGAGTTCGGGTTGCCGCGGTAGTCGATGGAGACCAGCGGATCGTCGCAGACCGCGAGCACGCCCTTCATCGGCCCGTCGGCCGCCTTCTTGAACGCCGCGTTGATCTCCTCGGCGGTGGTGTTCTTCTCGAGCTCCACCACCACGTCGACGATCGACACGTTGGGGGTGGGGACCCGGATCGAGAAGCCGTCGAGCTTGCCGTCGAGGTCGGGGATCACCAGCTTGAGCGCCTTGGCGGCGCCGGTCGAGGTGGGGATCATCGAAAGCGCTGCGGCGCGGGCCCGACGCGGGTCCTTGTGCGGCAGGTCCAGGATCCGCTGGTCGTTGGTGTAGGAGTGGATGGTCGTCATCAGGCCCTTGACGATCTTGTAGTTGTCGTGCAGGACCTTGGCCACCGGCGCCAGGCAGTTGGTGGTGCAGGAGGCGTTCGAGATGATGTTGTGCTTCTTGGCGTCGTACTTGTCCTGGTTGACGCCCATCACCACGGTGATGTCCTCGCCCTTGGCGGGGGCCGAGATGATCACCTTGCGGGCCCCGGCGTCGAGGTGCGCCTTGGCCTTGTCGGCCGACGTGAACAGACCGGTGGACTCCACCACGTACTGGGCGCCGAGCTCTTTCCAGGGAAGCGCCGCCGGGTCCTTGCTGGACAGCACCTTGAGGCTGCGCCCCGCCACCTTGATGGTGTCTCCCTCGACCGTAACCTCCTCCGGGAGGTTGCCGAGGACGGAGTCGTACTTGAGCAGGTGGCCGAGCGTCTTGGCGTCGGTGATGTCGTTGACCGCCACGAACTCGATCTGCTTGTCGTGGAGGGCGGCCCTCAGGATGTTGCGGCCAATCCGCCCGAACCCATTGATACCAACACGGATAGACATTAACCTTCCTCCCTGGATCTACCCCGCAGCGCGGGGGGCGGAAGTCTACCCGAGGCACCCTGAAGGGTCAAGGAAACCGGCCCTGGTCCCATCGGGGCTGCTTCTGCCGTATCATCCGGAGCGGGGAGAAGTGTCCGTCTCCCCGAAAACGGCAGATGAGCGACGATCTCGGAGAGGCCCTGGCTAAGCTGTCGGTGCTACGGGCCTCGAGCGACGCCATAGTCTCCATCGCCCCGGAGGACCGGGCGATCCTCACCCTCAACCCGCGCACCGAGACCCTCTTCGGCTATCACGGGACCGAGCTCTTCGGTCGGCCGGTGGACCTCCTGTTCGTCGCCGATCGCAGGAGCGGGCTCGGGGTGCGGCCACAGCCCTTCCCGGCCGAGGTCTACGACGGCGAACCGGTGGAGCTTCTGGGCCGGCGCTCCGACGGCCACGTCTTTCCGGTCGAGGTGGTGGCCACCGAGATCGGTGCCGGCGGCTCGCTCGTCTTCATGCTCAACATCCGCGACATCTCCAAGCGGCGCCGTGCGGAGGAGGCGCTGCGCGAGTCGGAGGCGCGGTTCCGGGCCGCCATCGAAACCCTCGGTGAAGGCCTGGTGATCACCGACCTTCAGGACCGGATCGTCTACGTCAACTCGCGGATGGCGCACATCGCCGAGTACGCCCCGGAGGAGATGGCCGGCCGCAGCGTCGAGGAGATTCTGATCCCCGAGGAGGAGCTCGCCAGCTACCGGGAGAGGATGCAGCTCCGCCTGCAGGGGATCTCCGAGCAGTACGACATCCTGCTGCGGCGGAAGAACGGCGACCGCTTCTGGGCCGAGGTCAACGCCACCCCGTTCCGCAACCCGCGGGGGAAGGTGATCGGCACCCTTTCGGCGGTGATGGACGTGACCGAGCGCAAGCGGATCCAGGAGGAGCTGGTGGCGGCGGTGGACGCCTCCGAGGACGCCAGCCGAGCCAAGAGCGCCTTCCTGGCCAACATGAGCCACGAGCTGCGCACCCCGCTGAACGCGATCATCGGCTATGCCGAGATGCTCCGCGACGAGCTGCGGGAGCGCCGGCTCGACGAGCAGGTGGCGGACCTGGAGAAGATCCACGCCTCCGGCAAGCACCTGCTCTCGCTGATCAACGACATCCTCGACCTGTCCAAGATCGAAGCCGGCAAGATGGACCTCCTGCTCGAAGAGTTCGACCTCCCCGCCCTGCTCGACGACGTGATCGCCACCGTCAGGCCCGCTGCGGTCAAGCGTGGCAACCGCCTGGAGCTCTCGTGCGCCAGGGACCTCGGGGCGATGCGGGCCGACCCCACCCGGGTCCGCCAGGTCCTGCTCAACCACCTGAGCAACGCCATCAAGTTCACCGAGGGGGGAGAGGTGAGCCTGGAAGCGGCCGCCACCTCCCAAAACGGCCGTCCCGCGGTCCGTTTCGTGATCCGGGACACCGGCATAGGCATCCCGCCCGAGCAGATGGACGCGCTCTTCCAGCCCTTCACCCAGGGGGACGTCTCCTCCACCCGCCGCTACGGCGGGACCGGTCTGGGCCTCGTGATCAGCCGCCAGCTCTGCTACAAGATGGGGGGCGACATCACGGTGGAGAGCGAGCCGGGCAAGGGCTCGACGTTCACCGTCACCCTTCCCCTGGCGAGGGCCGACCTCGAGTGGGAACGCCCCACGATTCCGACGCCGGTGGCCCCGATGGCGCTCACGGCCCAGCCCAGCCAGGGGCCGCCCACGGTGCTGGTGATCGACGACGACTCCCTGGTCCGAGACCTGCTGCAGCGCTTCCTCACCAAGGAAGGCTTCCGGGTGGCCACCGCCTCCGACGGCGACGAGGGCCTCCGCCTGGCGCGCGAGCTGCGGCCGTCGCTGATCACCCTCGACGTGGTGATGCCCGGCACCGACGGCTGGACCACGCTCAAGGCCCTGAAGGCCGACCCGCAACTGGCCTCGACGCCGGTGATCATGATGACCATCATCGACAACCCCAAGCTCGGCTACTCGCTCGGCGCCTCCGACTACGTCACCAAGCCCATCGACTGGCGGCGCCTCGGGTCGGCGCTTCTCAAGTTCCGGCGGCCCCGGCTCTCGACCTGAGCCGGCCCAAGGCGCCATCAACCAAGGACGCTATACTCCGAGGCGATTCTCGTGGGAGGCAGCGGCGCGCGGTGTATCGGCTCTACAACCTGGTGCTGGCGTTGGGGTTGGCCGCTGCCCTTCCCTGGTACGTCCTGCGCGGACGGCTCACCGGCGCCTACCTGGCCAGCCTGGGGCAGCGTCTGGGCCGCCTGCCTCCCGGTCTCAACCAGGAGCGGCGGCCGACGGTGTGGATCCATGCCGTGTCGGTGGGAGAGGTCCTGGCGGCTCGCGCCCTGGTCGCCCCGTTGCGGCGGCGACTTCCCGACCACGCCGTATTCGTCTCCACCACCACCCTGACCGGCCGCGCCGTGGCGGAGAAGGCGCTCTCGGGCGTCGACGGCCTCCTCTTCGCCCCCCTCGACCTCGCGGGACCGGTGCGGCGGGTCCTCGGCCGGCTCCGGCCGAGCCTGCTGCTGCTGATGGAGACCGAGCTGTGGCCGAACCTGATCCACCAGGCGGCCCGGCGCGGGACCCGGGTGGCCCTGGTCAACGGCCGCATCTCACCGCGCTCCTTCGGGCGCTACCGGCGTATCGCCCGCTTCCTGAGGCCGGTCCTGTCTCAGGTGGACCTGTTCCTGATGCAGGAGGAGGCGCACGTGGCCCGGATCGTGGCGATGGGAGCGCCGGCAGGGCGGACCCATGCGCTCGGCAGCCTGAAGTACGACGCCGTCAGCGAGCCCCCGCCCAACCCGGCGCTGGATTGCCTGTTGGGCGGGACCGACGACCAGGGGCCGCTATGGATCGCCGGCAGCACGGTGGCCGGCGAGGAGCCGATGGTGCTGCAGGCCCTTTCCCGGGTCCGAGAGAGGCTGCCCACCACCCGCTTGGTCCTGGCGCCACGCCACCCGGAGCGCTTCGACGAGGTGGCGTCGCTGGTCGCCTCGCGGGGGCTTCTCTGTGCCCGGCGCTCCCGGATCCAAGGCGCCTGGCGCGACCGCGACGTGATGCTGCTCGACACCCTCGGCGAGCTGGCATCCGCCTACGCCCACGCCACCGTCGTCTTCGTGGGCGGCAGCTTGGTGCCGCGGGGCGGCCACAACATCCTCGAGGCGGCGGTGCTCGGCAAGGCGATCGTGGTGGGTCCGCACATGGAGAACTTCCAGCAGATCGCCGACGACTTCCGCCAGGCGTGCGGCCTGGTCCAGGTGGGCTCGGCCGAGGAGCTGGGGACCGTCGTCACCCGGCTGCTGACGGAGCCCTCGGAGCGACAGGCGGTGGGCACCGCCGCCCGGCGGCTGATGGAGAGCCATCGCGGCGCCCTCGACCGGTCGGTGGACATGCTGGCACGGCTGCTGGCGTGAGGGGGCTCTTGTACCCGCTCGGGGTGGTGTTCGGCCGAGTGGCGGCGGTGCGGCGCTTCCTCTACCGGCGCGGTCTCTTGCCGCAGAGACGCCTCGCCTGTCCCGTGATCAGCGTCGGGAACCTGAGCGTGGGCGGGTCGGGCAAGACGCCGGTGGTGGCCCGGGTGACGACGCTGTTGCAGCAGGCCGGCCTGCCGGTGGCGATCCTCAGCCGCGGCTACCGCGGGAGCTTCAGGGGCCGGGCGCTGGTGGTGTCGGACGGAAGCCGGGTGACGGCTTCGTCCGCCGAGGCCGGCGACGAGCCGGTGATGCTGGCCCGGGAGCTTCCCGGTGTGATCGTGGCCGTCGGCCGGCGCCGGGATCTCGTCGGTGCCGAGGTGCTGAGGCGCTTCGGGCGGCAGGTGCTCGTTCTCGACGACGCCTTCCAGCACCTGCGCCTCTTCCGCGATCTGGACATCGTCTGCCTGGACGCGCTGACACCCGACGACCTGCCGCTTCCCGCAGGCCGGCTTCGGGAGTCGATGGCGGCGGCCCAGCGGGCCGACCTACTGCTGCTGACCGAGGCCCACCGCGCGGAAGAGATGACCCTCGAGGCCCTCGAGGCCCGCTACGGTCCCGACCGGACGTTCCGGGTGGGCCGACGTTTCGAAGGGTTCCGGAGCCTGGCCGGCGAGACGTGCCCCGCGCCGCGGCGCCCCTTCGTGGTCTCGGGCATCGCCCGGCCGGAGCGCCTCGAGCGGGACGTGCTCGAGGAGTGCGGCGCGATGGTCGGCAGGATCCGGGCCTCCGACCACCACCGCTTCCGCGAGGGGGAGCTGCTGGAGGCGGCATCGCGCGCCCGGGACCTCGGCGCCGACGCCATCGTGGTCACCGCCAAGGACGCGGTGCGGCTCCCCGAGCGTCTGCCTCCCGGGCCGCCGGTACGCGTCCTCCGGACCCGGGTGGAGATCCAGGGCGAGGCCGGCTTCCGCGAGCGTCTGCTGGCCGTGGCGGCGAGGATCGGATGAGAAGGGAGCGTCGCCACGCGCTCGAGGATCGGGCGGCGGCGGTGGCCCAGGCGGCGGCCTCGCGGTTGCCGATGTCGGCCTGTGCCGGCATCGGGGCCCTGCTCGGACGCCTGCTCGGCGCCCTCGACCGCCGCCACGTGGCGATCGCCGTCGCCAACATGCGCCGGGCCTTTCCCGAGTGGGATGACCGTCGCCGGGTGCGGACCGCCCATCGGGTCTACGCGCACTTCGGGAAGGTGCTGTTCGAGATCCTCTGGATGCACGGCCGGTCGCAGGCCGAGCTGCGGCGGCTCTTCGAGGTCGAGGGGCGGGAGCACGTCGAGGAGGCCCTGGCGAGGGGGCGCGGCATCGCGTTCCCCACCGGGCACGTGGGGAACTGGGAGGTCACCGCCACCGCCCACGCCCTGACCACCGGGCCCTTCGGCGTGGTGGCACGGGCCCTCGACAACCCAGCGCTGGAGCGGCGACTGTTCGAGATTCGTACCCAGTGCGGCAACACGGTCATCTACAAGACGAGAGCGCTCGTCCAGATGCTCCGGATCCTGCGCGGCAACGGCGCGGTCGGCGTCCTGGTCGACCAGAACGTCCAGGAGCGGGACGGGATCTTCGTGGACTTCTTCGGGCACCCCGCCAACACCACCACCATCACCTCGGCGCTCGCCGTCAAGACCGGCTGCGCCCTGATCCCCGGACGCTCGGTGCGGCTGCCCGACGGTCGGTACCGCCTCACCTACGATCCGCCCATCCGCGTCGAGCCGAGCGGCGATCGACGCACCGACATCGCGCGGCTGACCCAGCAAACCGCCAAGCGGATCGAGGCCTGGATCCGAGCGGCGCCGGAGCAGTGGCTGTGGATGCACCGGCGCTGGCACACCCAGCCCCGCCCGGGCCAGGGATTGCATCCGGCCCTGTCCGGGTGGGAGGGCTGAGGTGGCGGCGACGGAAAGGCGGTTGCTGGTGCGCGCCCCCAACTGGGTGGGCGACGTGGCGCTCTCGCTCCCCGCGTTACGCGACCTGCGCCGCAACTTCGAGGGGGCCCGAATCGAGGTGCTGGCCCGTCCCTGGGTCGCCGAGCTCTACCGGGCCGTGCCCGAGATCGACGACGTGCACGAGACCGTCGGCTTTCGCCGCGATGTGAGCGGGCTGCGCGACCGCTTCGACGCCGCGGTGCTGCTCCCCAACTCCTTCGGCACGGCGCTGGTGGCCTACCTGGCGGGGATCCCGGAGCGCTGGGGCTACGCCACCGACGGGCGAGGCCGGCTGCTGACGCGCTCGGCGCGGGTGCCACCCGAGATCCGGGGGCACAGCGAGGTGTACTACTATCGGGCCATGTTGGCAGGTGTCGGGCTGTCCGTCTCCGCGACCTGCGACAGCTCCCTCACCTGCCCGCCGGACTGGCACGACCAGGGGACCCGCCACCTCGGACCCGCCGCCGGCGGCTTCATCGGGCTCGTACCCGGGGCCGCCTTCGGCAGCGCCAAGCGCTGGCTGCCGGAGCGATACGCGCGGGTCGCCGACCGGCTGGGCCGGGAGACCGGCGCCTCGGTGGCGATCCTGGGGGCGAGAGGCGAGCGGGCGGTCGCCGAGGGGATCGCGTCATTGCTCCGCGTGCCCGGCCGCGTGCTGTGCGGCGAGACCACGCTCGGTGGCCTTGTCGGGGTCTTGTCGCAACTGCGTCTTCTGATCACCAACGACTCCGGCCCCATGCATCTGGCGGCGGCGCTGGGGGTGCCGGTGGTGGCGGTGTTCGGCCCCACCGACTGGCGCGAGACCGCACCGCGCGGCCCCCGCTGTCGGCTGGTCCGGGAAGAGGTCGAGTGCGCTCCCTGCAAGCAACGCGAGTGTCCGATCGACCACCGCTGCATGACACGGATCACCGCAGACCGGGTCCTCGCCGAGGCGCGGGCGCTGCTCGACGGAGAGGCAGAACGGTGAGGCCGGCCATCTTCATCGACCGGGACGGCACCCTCTCCCACGAGGTGGGCTATCTCAACCACCCGTCCCGCTATCGCCTCTACCCCTTCGCGGTGGACGCGGTGCGCCTGATCAACCGCAGCGGCTACCTGGCGGTGCTGGTCACCAACCAGGCGGGGGTGGCGCGCGGGTACTTCGCCGAGCCCATGATCGACAAGGTCCACGCACAGATCCGGACCGCGATGGCCCGAGGGGACGCCCGGCTCGACGGCATCTACTACTGTCCCCACCACCCCAGCGTGGGCCAGCCGCCGTACCGTCTCGACTGCGACTGCCGCAAGCCGAAGCCCGGGCTGATCCTGAGGGCCCAGGCCGATCTCGACATCGACCTCGGGGCCTCCTACGTGATCGGCGATCGGCCGAGCGACCTGACGCTGGCCTGGAACGTGGGCGCCCGCGCGGTCTTCGTCAAGACCGGGTACGGACTGGGGGAGTGGGAGGGCCGCGCCTCGAGCTGGGCCCGTCGCCCCGACCTGGTGGCCGGGAACCTTCTCGAGGCGGTGCTGGCCATCCTCTGGGAGCGGCGTCGTTGAAGGCCGCCGATCGCGCCCCGGTCACCCGGGCCGAGCTGCAGCGGGCCATCGCCCAGATGCCGGGCCGCCGGATTCTGGCCCTGGCCGACCTGGTCGCTGACGAGTTCGTCCACGGCCGGGTGGAGCGGATCAGCCGAGAGGCCCCGGTGCTGATCCTGACCTACCAGGGCGCGGACCTCCGCCCCGGCGGGGGCGCCAACGCGGTCCACAACATGCGTACGTTGGGTGGGCGGCCGATCCCGTTCGGCGTGGTGGGCGCCGACGACCAAGGGCGGCGGCTACGCTCGTCGCTCCGGCAGGCCGGCGTCGGCGTCTCCCACATCCTCAGCGAGCGGGCGTTCCCGACCCCGCTCAAGACCCGCGTGCTGGGCGGCGGCACCCACTCGACCGAGCAGCAGATCGTCCGCCTCGACCGTGTGGTCCGGCTCCCCCCGCGAAGCCGCGCCCACCAGAGGCTGGCCCAGGCGCTCGCCGACTACCGAGGAAGGGTCGACGGCGTGCTGGTCACCGACTATGGGATCGGCCTGATCACGCCGCGCCTGGTACGGACGGCGGTCAGGTTCGCTCGCCAGCGTGGGGTACCGGTCACGGTCGACTCGCGCTACGACCTGCTGCGCTTCCGCGGCATGACCGCGGTGACGCCCAACGAGCCGGAGGTGGAGGCGGCGCTCGGGGTGCGGATCGGCCACGACCGGCGCCGCCTCGAGGCGGCCGGCGCCGAGCTTCTGAAGCGGCTCGGGACCCGCGCGGTGCTGGTCACCCGCGGTAGCGACGGCATGTCGCTGTTCGAGGCGGACAAGCCGCCGCGGCACATCCCGGTCCACGGCACCGATCAGGTCGCGGACGTGACCGGCGCCGGCGACACCGTCATCGCCACTTTCACCCTGGCCCTGGCCGCGGGTGCCTCACCGTTGGCGGCGAGCCTGCTGGCCAACTACGCGGGCGGCATCGTGGTGATGAAGCGCGGGACCGCCACCGTCTCGACGTCCGAGCTGCGGCGTGCCGTCGACGAGGCACCGGGGCTCTCGTGAGGCGCGCCGTCTCGAAGGTCTCCAGCCTGGACCAGGTCCGGCGGCACGTGGAGCGTGCCCGAGAGCAGGGGCGAACCGTGGCCCTGGCCAACGGCTGCTTCGACGTCCTGCACGTCGGCCACGTCCGCTATCTGGCGGGGGCCCGAGCCGAAGCCGATCTGCTGGTGGTCGGCGTCAACGGCGACTCTTCGGTGAGGCGCCTCAAGGGCGAGGGGCGACCGGTGCTGGGCGAGGATGGTCGTGCCCTGCTGGTGGCCAGCCTGCGTCACGTCGACCACGTGGTGGTCTTCCACGAGGACGACGTGGGCCGGCTGCTGCTCACGCTGAGGCCCGACGTACACTGCAAGGGGACCGACTACACCGAGGAGACGGTGCCCGAGCGCGACGTGGTTCGATCCTACGGTGGCCGGGTGGCGATCGTCGGCGACCCGAAGGACCACGACACCCGCAATCTGCTGCTCAGGATCCGCGGTCGATGAAGGTCTTGATCGTCCGCCACTCCTCCATCGGCGACATCATCCATACCCTGCCCGCGCTCTCGGCCCTCCACCGGCACGGCCACCAGGTGTGGTGGGTGGCCGAGCCCCCCGGCCTGCCGCTGCTCGAAAGAAGCCCGCTCCTGTCCCGGGTGGTCCGAGCGCCCGCCGCCCGCGGTTGGAGTGCCGGAGCCGCGTGGGGCGCGTTGCGGGGGCTGCGACGACAGCGCTTCGACGTCGCCCTCGACTTCGGGGGGCTGTGGAAGTCGGCGACCTGGGCGCGTCTGTCGGGTGCGCAGCGGGTGGTGGGTTTCGCGTCCCGCTACCGGCGCGAGCCCGCCTCGGCGTGGCTGCTCAGCGAACGGGCCGAGCGCACCGAGGCCCCCCACGTCATCGACAAGAACCTTTCGCTGCTCCGTCCCCTCGGGATCGACGCCGTCGGCTGCCGGGACTTCCCGCTCCCGCCGCGGGATGCCGAGGCGGCGCGCGTCGTCGAGTGGCTGGGGGAGCGCGCGCTGCCTGGCTTCGCCATCCTCAATCCGGGCGGCGGCTGGGCCAGCAAGCTCTGGTCCCCGGAGGGGTTTGGGGCGGTGGCTGCCGGTCTGCGTGAGCGGGGGCTTCGGTCGATCGTGAGCTGGGGGCCCGGGGAGGGGGACCTGGCCGACCAGGTGGTGCGGGCCTCACAGGGCGCGGCCGAGCGCGCCTTCCCGACGGGGCTCCTGGAATACGCCGAGCTGGCGCGGCGGGCCCGTCTGGTGGTGGCAGCCGACACCGGCCCCCTGCATCTGGCCTGCGCCCTGGGGACGCCGGTGGTCGGCCTCTACGGGCCCACCGACCCGGCCCGCAACGGTCCCTTCGCGCCCGAGGACCAGGTAGTGCGCCGGGTGCCACCCTGCGCCCCCTGTCACCGCCGCCGCTGCCCGGTGCATGATGGGGTGATGCGAGAGATCACGCCTTCGGACGTGCTTGCGGCGATCGACCGTCGCCTGGGATCCGGGGCGGCCACGCCGTGACCGCCTCGCGCTTCCGGGTCCGCCTGGGCTACCTGGCCGGCCTCCTCGCCATCGCCCTGGCGCGGCCGCGGCCGACCTGGCTGCTGCTGGGTCTGGGCCTGGCGGTTCTGGGGGAGGGGCTTCGCCTCTGGGCTTCGGGACACATCGAGAAGACCCGGCGCCTGGCCACCGGCGGACCCTATGCGCACACCCGCAACCCGCTCTACCTGGGCAGCGTGGTGATGGCGCTGGGCTTCGCGGTGGCGGCGGGGACGCTGGGAGCCGTGGTCGTCACCCTCGCCTACCTGCTGGTCTTCTACCCGAGCGTGATCCGGGAGGAAGCCGCTTTCCTCCGCGACAAGTTTCCCGACCAGTACGGTCTCTGGCAGACCGACGTCCCGTTGTTCCTCCCGCGCCTCGTGCCCGGCGGGCCGCGCGGTTCGCGCTTCTCGTGGCAGCGGGTCCGGGCCAACCGTGAGTGGCGCACCGCGCTCGCCTTGCCGATCCTCGTCCTGGCCCTGTACGCCCGCGGGCGGTGGCTGCCCCTGGTGTGAGCGCGCGCATGACCAGCAAGGGCCGATGGCGCTTCTTGGCCCTGGCGCTCGTCCCACCGTCCCTGGTGGTGCTCTGGGCGCTGCCCGCCCTGCTCGGAAACCCGGTCACCCTGGGCGACCGCCTACCGGGCTGGCTGGCCGCGCTCGGGGTCATCTCGATGCTGGGCTGGGGTCTCTCCTGGGCGAGCCTCCGGGGGCCGATGCCCCTGCGGATCGTCTTCGCCAACGGGCTCATCTTCGGCCTGCTGCTGCTGGCCGGGGAGGCCGGCTCCCAGCTCCTCGGCCTTCACGTTCCGGCGATCTCCCGACCCAACGAGGGGGGCGACCGCGGCGCCTGGGTCTACGACCGGGAGCTGGGCTGGTTCCACCGGCCCGGCCGAACCGGGCGCACCTACCTGGGCGGGCCCGACGCCGGGAGCTTCCGCATCAACTCGCTGGGGCTGCGAGGCGCCGAGGTGCGGGTCCCCAAGCCCCCGGGCAGCCTGCGAGTGCTGGTCTCCGGGGACTCCTTCGTGTTCGGCGTCGGCGTCGACGAGGAGCACCTCTTCACCACCCGGCTGGCAGAGAGGCTCCGCGACCTCACCGGCGAGGATGTCGACGTCGTCAACATGGGTGTGACCGGCTACTCGACCGACCAGGAGTACCTGTTGCTGAAGCGGCTCGGGAGGCGCCTGGAGCCGGACCTGGTGCTGCTCGTGGTTTGCGACAACGACTTCGAGGGGAACCAGCTCGACTTCGCCTACCGTCGCTACTACAAGCCCTGGTTCGAGCTCGACGAAGCCGGGCGGCTCCTTCCCGAGCCTCACCCGGCGTCTCGCCTGACCCGATGGCAGCGGGTCAAGGAGTGGATGGGACAGGAGTCGAACGTCTGGAACCTGGTGAGGACCCGTCGCAGCCACAACGCCACGGTCCAGGCGCTGTTCGATTCCCTCCAGGTGGCGATCCCGCGGGTGACGCCCCGGCCGATCAAGCTCACCGGCGCGCTGGCCGAGGCCTTCGTCGATCAGGCCCGCGACCTGGGGGCCGAGGTGCTGGTCCTGAACACCGGTCACCGCGGCGAGGACCCGGGCCTCTTCGCGGTGCTGGAGAGGCGTCTCCAGGAGCGGGGTGTCCCGACCCAGGAGCAGCACCAAGCCCTCGAGGAGCGCCGGCGGCTCGCGCCCAGCCGACACTGGGACTTCCCGGGTGACACCCACTGGAATCTCGACGCCCACGCCTTCGTGGCGAACCGGGTGGCCTCGTGTCTGGTCGAGCGGGGCCTCTTCCCTCCCCCCGAAGGCGTTCGATCGGGCGGGTAGCCGCGGTGGGCTCCTCTTCCGGCCTTCTTCCCGCCAGCCAGTCCACCGCGGGCTCCCCTCGGCGGCTCGGTTGGCTCCGCCGCGGGGCCCTTTCGCTGATCGCGGCGCTTCTGGCAGTCGGGGCGGGCGCCGCCTCCTACCCTACCGAGTATCGGTTCCGCACCCTCGAGACCGACAAGGTCAGCGTTCACTTCCCCGACGGCTTCGAAGAGGCGGCGCGCCGCATCGCCAGCCTGGCGGGCGAGCTGCTCGAGCAGCAGACGGCACGCTACGGCGTCTCGGTCCCGCGCGTTCACATCGTGCTGTCCGACGCCACCGACAGCCCCAACGGGTTCGCCACCCCGCTCCCCTTTCCGCTGGTGGGCGTGAACGCGGCGGCCCCGGACGGGACGGACGGCTTCGGCAACTACGACGACTGGCTCCGTCTCGTCCTCAGCCACGAGCTGGCTCACATCGTTCACCTCGAGGGGGCCCGCGGCCTGCCCGGGTTCGGCCGCAAGCTCCTGGGCCGGGCCCCCTACCTGTTTCCGAACGCCGTGAGCCCGACCTGGCTGGTGGAGGGGCTCGCCACCTACGAGGAGACGCGGGCCACCGCCTTCGGCCGCGGAAGGAACCCGGACTCCCGGATGGTGCTGCGGATGGCGGCCCTCGACGAGTCGTTTCCTGGGCGGGACCAGGCGGTGCTGGGGCTCGACAAGTGGCCGGGGGGTCAGACCCCCTACCTCTTCGGCGAGGCCTTCCTACGCGACCTGAACGACCACTACGGCGATGACACGCTGGCCGCACTGGTGCACAAGCATTCCGGCAACATCTTCCCGTTCCTGGACGAGCTCACCGCCCATCAGGTCCTGGGTGTGACCTATGGGCCGCTGTGGGGCGCCTGGTCCCGGGTCGCCCGCAACCGTTTCCAGGAGCAGGCCCAGGCCCTCGAAGCGGCCGGTCTGACCCGCTCTCGAGCGCTCACCGAGAGAGGGATCCGCCAGCAGACTCCGCGCTTCAGCCCGGAAGGCCGTCGGGTCGCCTACACCAGCCACACCCTGGAGCGCTTCGGCGAGATCCGCCTGATCGGGGCGGATGGTCAGGGAGACCGCAAGCTGGCCAGGAGGAACGGGGGCAAAGGCCTGGCCTGGACCCCGGACGGTCGCCACCTCGTGTTCGACGAGCCCGAGATCTGCCGGCACTTCAGCGTCCGCTCGGACCTGCGCCTTCTCGATGTCGAGACGGGCCAGACCCGCTGGCTGACCCGTGGCCTGCGAGCCCGCGACCCCGACGTCACTCCGGATGGCCGACAGATCGTCTTCGTCCGCCGCCTGGGGGACCGCAGCGATCTGTTCGAGATGCCCCTCGCGGGAGGAGAGGTCCGGCGGCTCACCGAGTCGGCGCCCGACACCGAGTGGGGCGGCCCTCGGGTGAGCCCCGACGGGACCCGGGTGGTGGCCTCCCGCTGGACGCCTGGAGGGCAGCTCGACCTGGTCCTCGTCGAGCGGGCCACCGGCGCCATCGTCCCGCTGACCGACGACCGTGCGGCCGACGTCGAGCCGGTCTGGACGCCCGATGCCGGTGAGATCGTCTTCCGCTCCAACCGAGACGGGGTGTCCAACCTCTATGCGCTCCGGCTCTCCGACCGCGCGCTGCGCCGGGTGACCCGAGTCCTGGGCGGCGCCTTCGAGCCGGACGTGAGCGGTGACGGCCAGCGGGTGGTGTTCGCCCAGTACACGGCCCGAGGCTACGACCTGCGGCTCCTGGGGCTCGACCTCGACCGCCTGGAGCCGGCCGGCGAGCTCGTCGATCCCTATCCCGTCTCTCCCCCCGCGGTCGAGCCGAGCCAGGCCACCGTGAGGGACTACCGGCCGCTGGCCCTGCTCCGGCCCCGCTTCTGGAGCCCGTACGTCGCCTCGATCGGTGGCGAGACCCGGATCGGTGCCGTCACCGGCGGCGCCGATCCGCTGCTCCGCCATGCCTACGGTCTCGGCGTCGACGAGGGCACGACCACCCGGAGCCTCGGCCTCGAGGGCTTCTACCGGTACGACCGCCTGTACCCGACCTTCACGGTGCGGGGCAGCTCGCGGACCCGGGTCGGCGAGGAGGACGCCCGCATCGAGGATCGCGAGCTGACAGTTCAGGCCAGCGTCCCGCTCCGGTCCACCTTCCGCAACTACCAGTGGCTCTCGCTCACCTATCGAAGGGAGCAGGAGGAAGAGCGCGGTGGCCCGGACCCGGGTCAGTTGGACTACGGCGGGCTGGAGCTGGGCTACTCGCTCTCCACGGCCCAGCGCTACCCGTACTCGATCTCGTTGGTCGACGGCGGGCGCCTGCGGCTCAGCTTCCTGAAGGAAGACCCGGCGCTCGGCAGCTCGGTGTCGCTCGGCAAGCTCTCTGCCGACGCCCGCTACTACCTTCGGCTGTCGTCGGGCTCACAGGTGCTGGCCCTGCGCCTGGGCGCCGGCACCACGTCCGGACAGCCCGGGTTCACCCGGTCGTACAGCGTCGGGGGCTTTGCCGACGGCAGCCTGATGGACCTGGTGGGGACCAACCAGACGGTCCTCCGCGGCTACCCGGACGCGGCCTTCGAGGGACGCCACTTCGTCGGCCTCAACGCCGAGTACCGTTTCCCGCTGGCCCATCCGCAGCGGGGCCTGGCCACGCTGCCGTTCTTCGTTCGGCACCTGCACGGCACGTTGTTCGTGGACGCCGCCGATGCCTGGAGCGGCGACTTCGAGGACTTCCAGCTCGCCGACCTCAAGTCCTCGGTGGGTTTCGCGCTCGGCACCGACCTGATGATGTTCCACGGCCTGCCGATGACCGCCAGCGTGGGCCTGGCGCGGGGATTCGCCGAGAAGCGCGAGACCCAGGTCTACTTCCGCCTGGGCGCCACCTTCTGATCAGCTCCGCCCCCGAACGGGCCGCGTCAACAGTCGTTGGTGCGGCCAAGAGGGAGCCCGGTGCTACACTCGTCGGCTCATGTCCGAGCCCAAGCCGCCGCTGTTCACCGCGCGTTTCTTCATCATGTGCGGCTTCTCCTTCACCGTCTTCCTCTCGGCGTTCATGTTGCTGCCCACCGCTCCCTTCCACATCCTCGACCGGGGTGGCAGCAAAGCGGCGGCGGGGCTCTTCCTCGGGTTCTTGACCTACTCCTCGGCGTTTTCGGCGCCGGTGACGGGCAACCTGGCCGATCACTTCCGCAGGCGGCAACTGCTGGTGTCGTGCAGCCTGGCGCTGGCCATCTTCTCGGTCGCCTACGCCTTCCTCCCCGGCTACCGTCTGACGCTGGGCCTGGTGCTGGTCCACGGTGTCTTCTGGTCGGCGCTGCTGTCGGCCTCGATGGCCTACATGACCGACCTGCTCCCGGAGGCCCGGCGCACCGAGGGGCTTTCGTACTGGGGGGTCGCCGGGATCCTGGCCATCGCCACCGCCCCCCAGGCGGGGCTGTGGCTCTATCGGTGGGGCTGGGCGGCGGTGTGCCTGGTGGCCGCCTCGCTGAACCTGGTGATGGCGGCCATCGCCAGCCGCCTCTGGGAGACGCGGGAACGCGGCTCGTTGCGACGCTTCTCCCCCCGGAGCGTGCTCGAGTGGCGGGTGATGCTGACCGCCGTCACGCTGTTCCTGTGCTCGTTCGGCTACGGCGCCATCACCAGCTTCGTGGCCCTCTACGCCGACGCCAACGCCGTCCGGCCGCGGGGCCTGTACTTCACCGTCTTCGCCCTGGTGATGGTCATGACCCGGCCGATCCTGGGTCCCATCGCGGACCGCAAGGGGCACCGCACGGTCTTCCTGCCGTGCCTGGTGCTGGTGACGATCGGTCTGCTGCTGCTGGCGGGCGGCGGGACCCGTCCCTGGCTGCTGACATCGGCGGTGGTCTTCGGCGTGGGCTACGGCAGCCTGTTCCCGGTCTTCATCGCCTACGCGATGTCGAGGGTGCCTCCCCACCGACATGGCGCCGCCTTCGGGGGGATGCTGGCCGCCTTCGACACCGGGATCGGAACCGGCTCCGTCGTCACCGGCTGGCTGATCCAGCAGGTCGGGTTCTCCCGCGCCTTCGGCGTGGCGGGGCTGCTGGCGTCGCTGTCGGTCCCCTACTTCCTGTTCGCGGATCGTCGCTTCCTGACGGCGTCCGCGACGTCGCGACCGCGCGGATCCGTCACCGGGACGGGGCCGGCGCCCTCTGCCGTCTCCACCACTGCGCCGCCAGCCAGAACCCGACCATGGAGAAGATCACCGGCCAGTTGGTGGGCTGGTAGATGCTGATCCCCTGATGCCCATGAAACAGCGTCTGCTGATAGAGCAGGCCCTGTAGGGCGATCGCCGTCGGGGCCGCCCAGGCGGGGGCCACGCCGTCCGGCGACAGGCTCCGCAGGCCGCAGAGGGCCAGCGGGACCAGCACCGGCACCGCGTAGACGAGCAGGCGGTCGGTGTTGTTGGCCAGCAGCAGCGACGCGTAGACGAGGGCCAGGTAGACGGCGTCGTCGAAGCGCCGCCGGAGGTCCTCCAGCAGCCGGCGCGGCGCCAGCAGCGAGAGCGGCAGCAGCACGCCGAGGCTGCCCAGGGTGGCGAAGTAGAGCTGGTTGTCGAAGAGGTGGCGGAGGCGGAACGACGACATCTCCAAGAGCGTCGAGACCAGGCTCTCGTCGGGACGGGGAACCGCCAGGCGGATGCCGACGAGGACCAGCGACATGGGAAGCGCCACCAAGAGAGCCCGCCGGAGAGCCCGCCGTGGGGGCTCGAGCCTCAGCCGGTGAAGGAGGAGAAAGACACCTACCAGCACGAAGGTCTCGCGATTGGCGATCGCCAGCGCCCCCAGCGCGGACAGCCAGACGTGACGCTCTTCGAGGACCAGCAGCAACCCGAGCGTCACGAAGAGAAGGCCCAGGGGATCCGTCATCCAATACTGATACTCGTACCAACGGACCGCCGCCGGCAGCATGCCGCAGAGCAGCAGGCCGAGCGCCGCCTCTCGATCGGTGAACCCCAGCCGGCCCAGGTAGGCGTGGAGGCAGAAGAGGAAGGCGAACAGCGCCAGGTTGGTGAGCAGGTAGTAGGCGGCGTTCATGCCCAGGCCGGTCTTCATCAGCAGGAAGACCAGGTACGGTGTGAGCAGCCGCCAGCAGTAGGGGGCGGCCACCTCGGCGCTCCCGGGCGGGCCCCAGGCCATCTCCATGTAGACCCGGTGGTCGGTCTCGAGGACCGCCTTGGACCGGTGCAGCGGCCCCAATGCGGCGATCACGTAGGCGGCGTTGCCGAGCAGGATCAGGCCGGCCAGCAGGGCCCCGCGGTAGTGGCGGCTCACAGTTCGTCCCGGCCCATGCTGGCGAACCGGCTCGCTTCGGCATTATCATGAAGCGCGTTTCCAGCCAGACACGGCGGCACGTCCGAGGCTCGACGGACCGAAAGCCAGAAAGGAGTCCGACGCATGCGCAAGGTGACGTTGGCGAAGGGAGCTGCGCTGTGGGAGATCGGGGATACGGCCCGGAACATCGCCGTTCTCGAGCGGGGGACGCTGGGCATCAAGACCGCCCAGGGGCTGGTCGGCGTTGCGTCACCGCGCACCGTCCTCGGTGAGACTGCCATCTTCGCGGTCGGGGGGGCGGAGCCGAAGCGGACCGCGTCGTTGATCGCCTTGGAGGACGACACCGCCGTGACCGAATACGAGGCCAGCAGGGTCAAGGAGGCCATCGACGCAGGAAAGGACGAGGTCGGGCCGCTGATCCTCGCCACCCTGGTGGGCCAGGCCTGCCGGAACCTGCTGATCGTGATGTCCACCCACCGCACCCGTCCGATCGTCGAGACCCCGCTCAAGGCCCTGACTCAGGCGCTCATCGAGAAGGGGCGCACGCTCTCGAAGGTGACCGACTGGAACGAGTTCATGATCGCCTTCCGCTTCCTCTACGAGGTGCGGGAGCACAGCGAGTCGCTCCGCGAGTCGATGGCGGGCAAGGCGCAGCGCGCCGAGGCCAGCGTCAAGGCCTCCGAGGTGGTGAGGGACCTCTTCAAGGGCGAGGACGTGGCGGCGTACCTGGAAGAGCTGCTGCGCGAAGAGCGCGAACGGGACAAGTGGCTGGAGCGGGGCGGCGCAGCCACCGTCACCCCCCCGTCACGCTGAGCGTCCACGCCGGAGACTCGCCTCCCGACCGTCCCTCGACCTCGGGGTTGCCCGCCCTCCAGGGGCTCAGGCCCCGGCGGCTTTGGCCAGCAGGGCCTCCATCTTGCCGAGCAGCCGCGGAAGCTCGATGGGCTTGGTGTCGTAGTCGTCGCAGCCCGCCTCGAGCGCCTTCTCACGGTCCCCCGCCATCGCATGCGCGGTGAGCGCGATGATGGGGATCCGCTGGGTGGCCTCGTTGGCCTTGAGGCGTCGTGCCACCTCCCAGCCGTCGAGGACGGGTAGGCTCATGTCGAGCAGGATCAGCTCTGGGGACTCGGTCTGGGCCATCGAGTGGCCCTCGCCGCCGTCGACGGCGATCACGACCTCGTAGCCCTTGCGGACCAGCCGTCGCGAGAGCATGTCGCGGTTCATCTCGTTGTCCTCGACGAGCAGGATCTTCGCCATCGTCACCTCATCCCCCGAATGCTCCGCCTGATCGGGCCCTCGGCAGGTCGTCCGGGCCTCCCGCCGCCTGTCTCATATCACAAGCCCCCTTCGACGACAACGACTCAAGGGGGCGGGGCTGGGCCCTCGGTGGGCCTGATCTCGAACGTCGTGGTGAGCTCGATGTCCTGTCGCATCGAGTGCCACACCGAGCAGTAGGTGTCGCGTGAGAGCGAAAGCGCCCGCTCCACGCGGTCAGGCGAGACCTCTCCCTCGACCACGAAGTGCAGGGCGATCGCGGTGAAACGTTTGGGCGAGGTGGGGGAGCGCTCCCCTTCGAGCCGGGCGCGCAGCCCGACGAGCGGCTGGCGTCCTCGAGACAGGATGTTGGCGACGTCGATCGCCATGCAGCCGGCCAGGCCGAAGGCGAGTGCCTGGACCGGGGTGGGGCCGGCCTTCTGGGCGGCGTCGAGGGAGAGCGCCACCTCGCCGCACCGGCCCGTGAACCGGAGCTCGCCGTCCCAGGCGAGCTCGAGGCGAAGCGGAGGCAGGGCCTCTGGTGGCATCGGGGGCCGTTGGCTTTCCGGGCTCAGGGACCCGGCGGCCGACAGGCGCCGATGGCGCCGCTCGGGTCCAGCGCATCCGGGCCCTCGAAGACCGCCGCCACCTTTCCGTCCTTGCCGATCACGAAGGTCACCCGCTTGGCGTAACCGTCGGCCGCCACCCCATAGGCGCGGGCCACCGCGCCGTCCGGGTCGGCCAGCAGCGGGAACGGCAGCTTCAAGCTGGCCGCGAACTTCTTCTGCGTCTCGAGTGTGTCCATCGAGATGCCCAGGACCTGGGCATCCACGTCGGCGAGCTCGGGGAAACGATCCCGAAACGCCGACATCTGGCGCGTTCAACCGCCGGTGAACGCCTTCGGGAAGAAGGCCAGCACCACCATCTTCCCCGAGTAGTCGGCGAGCCGGACGGTGGTCCCGTTCGAGGCCGGGGCCGAGAACGCCGGCGCCAGGTCACCCGGCTCGGGTCGTGGCCCGGCGTCTACCATCGACAGCGCCAGTGCGAGACACAGCAGCACACCGCCCATCTTCCTCCCCTTCCAGCCATGGTCGTCGGCAACGTGACCATGTTAGCGCGATCGGCGCCTGCCGTGGCGTCCGAGCGTGCTATGTTTCAACACGGCTGTGGCGGCGGGTGCCGGGGCCGGCTGGCGAGGTGGACGGGAGTACCCATGATCGTATCGAAGGCTACGGGAGAGCGGGTCGCCCGATGTGTCCGGGGCCGGGTGCGTCCCCTCGGCCGGCGGGCGGCGCGAGCGCTCGAGCGCCGGTGACCCTGCTTCTGGTCCTCTGGTCCGGGGCGGCCGCAGGGTCGCTCCACGTGGTCTCGGGGAGCGCACCGAAGGTCCTGTGGGGCTTGATGTATGCCGCGGGAGCGGCGACCATCCTGGTCGGGCTGGCCTGGATCCTGATCCCGGCGATCGGCCACCCGATCTTCGGATAGGCCCGGGGAGGACGGGACCAGGCCGGCTGGCCAAGGAGACACGATGAACGACGAACGGCGCAAGAGCCCCCGCTACCCGGTCGACCTCAGCGCGACGGTCGAGGTCGCTGGCCAGAGCCACCCGGGCCGGGTTCGCGACCTGTGCCGCGACGCGCTGTTCGTCGAGGTCTCGGAGCCCTGGTCGATCGGCACCCAGGTGCGGGTGACCGCTGCCCTTCCAGGGGGAGAGGGGCCGGTCGACATGGCGGGCCGGGTGGTTCGGCAGGCGGCCCCGGGCGAGGAGTCTCCCGGTGTGGCGGTGCTGTTCGACGACCTCTCCCCTTCCACCGCCACCCGCATCGACCTGTTCCTGGCAACCCAAGAGGAGCCGGGTGGCTGAGCGCCCGAGCCGGCCGGGGCCCCGCGGCCGGGGTGTCAGCGTCCAGGCGTTCGGGACGGCTGCCGTGCCACAGGTATAATCCGCGCCCAAGGGAGCTGTCGGGTCCCGGGTACGCCATGCGCCGTCGCGGCAAGGACGACCAGAGCGGTTCGGGGGCAAAACCGCTCGAAAACCCGGCGTGGCAGTTCCAGAGCCTCGTCCTCTCCTCCCCGTTGGGCCTGCTCTTCTTCGAGCTGGAGGGCGACGATCGCCTGATCTTCGCCGGGGCCAACCCGGCGGCGGACCGGATCCTGGGCACAGCCAACGCGCCTCTCGTCGGCAAGACCATCGAGGAGGCGTTCCCGTCCGTGGCCGACACGGAGGTGCCCGCCGCCTATCGTCACGTCTGCCGAACCGGCGAGCCGTGGCACACCGAGCGGGTCGACAGCCGCGACCGGCAGATCCATCGGGCCTTCGAGGTACACGCCTTTCGGACCGCTCCTCGGCGAATGGCCGTGGCCTTCTTCGACATCACCGAGCGCAAGCGAGTCGAGGAGGCGCTCCGAGGGAGCGAGGAGAACTACCGAACGCTGGTCGACAACCTGAACGTCGGCGTCTTTCGCGCCGAGCCGGGCCTCGAGGGACGCCTGCTCTTCGCCAACCAGGCGCTTCTGCGGATCTCCGGCTTCCGCGACCTCGCGGAGATCAACCAGAAGCCGCTCGCCGAGCACTTCGCCCGGCCCCGGGACAAGGCGGCGCTCGAGGACTTGGTGCTCGGTCGCGGGCGCCAGGCAGGCCTTCCCCTCGAGCTCAGGCGCAAGAGCGGTGACACCATCTGGGCCTCGTGCTCGGTGGTGGCCCTTCGGGACGAAGCGGGCCAGGTCCGCCACCTCGACGGCATCCTGGAGGACATCACCGAGCAGAAACGTGCCGACGAGGCGATCCTGGAGAGCGAGGAGCGCTTCCGCCGGCTGGCCGAGGCGGCCTTCGAGGGGATCGTCATCACCGATAGGGGCGTCGTCCTGGATGCCAACCGGCGCCTCGCCGAGATGCTCGGTGCCTCGCTTCAGGAGCTGGTCGGGACGTCGGCCATCGAGTTCGTGGCGCCGCCGTTCCGGGAGCTGGTCCAACTGAGGATGCGCTCCGGCGACGACGAGCCCTACGAGCACCTGGCCCAGCGCCGGGACGGCTCGACCTTCCCGGTCGAGGTCCATGGCCGGGCGATCCCCTTCGAGGGGCGAGTGGCGCGGATCACGGCGATTCGCGACATCGGCGATCGTAAGGCCACCGAACACAGGCTGCGCGTGTTCCGTGAGCTGCTCGACCGATCGAACGACGGCATCCTGGTCGCCGACCTCGGGACCGGGCAGATCCTCGACGTCAACCACATGACCTGCGCCATGCTGGGCTTGTCGCGGGAAGAGGCTCTCGCCCTGACCCTGGAGGCCCTCGAGGTCCGTCTGGTGCTGCCCGAGGGGGAGCGGCTGACCCAGGCGCTCGGGCAGAAGGGGGCACTGCTTGTCGAGGTGGAGGTGCGACGGGACGACGGAAGCCGGCTGCCGGTGGAGGTCAACCTGCGGCGGGTCGTCGAGGCGGACCACGATTACCTGGTCGGCATCGCCCGCGACATCTCCGAGCGCCGGCAGGTCGAGAGCCTGCAGAAGGCCCTGGCCCGCAACGAGCTGATGTCGGCGATGGGGAAGCTGGTAGGCGGCGTGGCCCACGAGGTCCGCAACCCACTCTTCGCCATCTCGGCCACCCTCGACGCCTTCGAGCAGGACTTCGCCGACCACCCCGACTACGAGGAGTACGCGCGCCTGCTGCGGGTCGAGGTGGACCGTCTGCGCCGGCTGATGCAGGACCTGCTCGACTACGGCCGGCCGATGCCGGAGACCTTCGCTCCCGCCTCGCTCGAGGCCGTGATCCGGGAGTCGGTGGCCGCCTGCCGGGCCACCGCCGAGAGGGCGGGGGTTACGGTGCGTCTCGAGGCGCTGCCCGAGCTCCCCGAGATCTGCATGAGCCGAGCGCGGATGTGCCAGGTCTTCGAGAACCTGGTCAAGAACGCCCTCGACCACGCTCCGAGGGGCAGCACGGTCCGTCTCGCGGCCTCTATCGTCAGCCAGGACGGCCGGGCCGTGGTACGGTGCGTCGTCGTGGACGATGGCCCCGGTTTCGCCGCCAAGGACATCCCGATGCTGTTCGAGCCTTTCTTCACCCGCCGCAAGGGCGGCACCGGTCTCGGTCTGTCGATCGTGCAACGGGTGGTCGAGGAGCACGACGGCCAGATCCGCGCCGCCAACCTTCCCGGTGGTGGCGCGATGATGACGGTGGATCTGCCGCTGCCGACGAGGGCCTCCCCATGAGCAGGCGGCTGCTCCTGGTCGAGGACGAGGACGGCATCCGGGCCGCCATCTCGCGCTTCTTCGGCAAGGCCGGCTTCGAGGTGCTCGAGGCGACGTCCTGCCTGACCGCCGAGCAGAAGATCCGCTCGGGGCAGCCGGACGTTGCCGTGGTCGACTACGGCCTGCCCGACGGCGACGGGCTCGCCGTGCTGCGGGCCCTCAAGACGGGAGACGTGCCGGCGCCGGTGGTGATCCTGACCGCGCACGGCTCCATCGACCTGGCGGTCCGGGCGATCAAGGAGGGCGCCGAGCAGTTCCTCACCAAGCCGGTGGAGCTCCCCGCCCTGCTGGCCGTGGTCGAGCGACTGCTCGAGGGGCGTCGCGACCGACAGCTCCGGCTGGCCGGCAAGAGCCGGCAGGCGCGCCAGGGCGCAGACCCGTTCCTGGGAGACAGCCCGGCGATCCGCGAGCTGGCCGACCGGGCGCGACGGGTGCTGGCCACCTCGAGCCCGATCCTGATCCAGGGCGAGACCGGCTCGGGCAAAGGGCTGCTGGCGAGCTGGCTGCACCAGCACGGACCGCGCGCCGACGAGGCGTTCGTCGACCTCAACTGCGCCGGGTTGTCCCGCGAGCTGCTGGAGAGCGAGCTGTTCGGCCACGAGAAGGGGGCCTTCACCGGAGCGGTGGCCAGCAAGCCGGGCCTGCTCGAGGTGGCCCAGAACGGGACCGTATTCCTGGACGAGATCGGCGACATCGACCCCCAGGTGGCGCCCAAGCTGCTCACGGCCATCGAGGAGCGGCGCTTCCGGAGGCTCGGCGACGTGCGGGACCGCCAGGTGGACATCCGGCTGCTGGCGGCCACCCATCACGACCTGGCGCGCCGGGTCGCCGAGGGGGCGTTCCGCAGCGACCTCTACTTCCGGATCAGCACCATCGTGCTTCAGGTCCCCCCGCTGCGGGAGAGGGGACGCGACGCGGTGCAGATCGCGCGCGCCCTGCTCTCGAAGATCGCCGCGGACCTCGGGCGGCCCAGGGTGACGCTCTCCGGGGGTGCCGAGCAGGCGCTTCTGGAGCATTCCTGGCCCGGCAACGTCCGGGAGCTGCGCAACTGCCTCGAGCGCGCTGTCCTGCTCGGTGATTCCGACCTCCTGGAAGCCGAGGGTCTGGCCGCGGCCGCCGGGGCGCGCCCTCCGCAGCCGACCGGCCACGCCGAGCGGATCAGCCTCCAGGAGGCCGAGCGTCGCCACATAGAGTCGATCCTGGCCCTCGAGGAGGGGAACGTGATCCGCGCGGCCGGGGTCCTCGGTCTCTCGCGCAGCGCCCTGTACCAGAAGATCCGCAAGCACGCCATCAACTTCCGGGCCGTCTGAGCCGGTGGCCTCAGGGAGGACGGCTCCGGGGGCGTGCTCAGGAGCGCCGGCGCCGCCGCAGCAGCAGTAGCTCCACCAGCTCGAGGTCGAGCTCGGTGTCCACGTCCATCGCGCGCTCGCGGGGGATCACGTGAACGTTGAACCGCTCGGCCTGGGACCAGTGGTCGTAGCGCCACAAGGCCTCGACGCGCACCGTGAAGGCGGCCGGGGAGAGGCTGTAGACGACGGGCGCCTGCTGACGGTTGACGATGGGCGTGGCCTGCCGGTTCACCACCCGCGCCCAGCCGTCGCTGCCCGCCTCGACCATGTTGAAGTAGGGGTTCCGCTCCGGCTCGTACGCGGTGCTGGTCACCTCCGCCCCGCTCTGGACATGGAGCGCGACGGTGGCATCGATGTCCCCGGGAGCCCGTAGCGGAGCCCCCGCGTCCAGGTCGACCAGCACGTCTGCACGGTAGCCGTCCCGTTCCTCGAGCGTCCTCACCAGGTGGCGAAAGACGTCCCACTTCGAGGAGTCGTCCCGGGCCAGCTCGGCGGGGCGAAGGAAGGGCACCTCGGCCCCGGCCCGGCGGCCGATCTCGGCCATCTCGGCGTCGTCGGTGGAGACGACCACGCGCTCGATCGATCGTGCCGCCCTGGCGGACTCGACCGCCCAGGCCAGCAACGGTCTTCCCTCGAGCAGCCGGACGCTCTTACGCGGCACGCCCTTCGACCCGCCACGGACGCAGACCGCGCCCAGGACCCGGAGGCTCGGCGGCTTGTCGTCTGTCGTCACCTTGTCGCTACCGGGGCTTGCGCACGTGGGCCGGCCGGTGGGTGATCGAGAGCTTCTCGAGCCGGAGCCCCTTGCCGGCAAAGAACTCCTCGGCGGCATCCGTCTCGCCGGCGATGATCCCGTAGTCGTCGAGCAGGATCAGCCCGTCCGGGACCACCCGGTCGTAGAGGCGCTCGAGACCCAGCTTGGAGACGGCGTAGAAGTCGACGTCGACGTGTAGCAGGGCGATCCGTAGCTCGGGGTGCTGGTCGAGATAGGCTGGCAGCGTCTCCAGGATGTCGCCGGGCACCAGCTCGTAGTTGACGATGCGCTTGTGCGCCAGCGCGGCTTCCAGGTCCGCCACCCCGATACCGGTCCCCGCCGCGCGGTCGTGGTACTCCGCGTAGGCCTTGGCGGCGGGGTCGTCAGGCGGACGTGGGAAGCTTCCGAACACGTCGAAGCCGACGATCTTGCGGGAGGAAGAGCTCTCCAGCAGGTCGCGGAAGGTCGCGAAGCGGATCAGCGACCCCCCCTTGAACACACCCAGCTCCACCACGTGGCCGGGGAGCGACGTGATCTGCTTGTACAGCTCGTACTGGGCGAGCGCCTTGCCCAGCCGTGAGGTCTCACCGGTCAGGTAGAATCCATTCTCGTAGTCGAAGCTGCGGTCGGTGTCGTAGTCCGAGATCTTCATGGCACCTCTCGGGGCGTGTTCGCCGGCCGATCCGGCTCGGCGGCCCATCATCTCGCACGTCGGCGCTGCTGCGCCACTCTGCCGGGGCCGCGAGCGACGCGCGATCGGGTGCGTCGGGGTGTGCTGAGCCGAGGTGCGGGTGGCGAGCCAGGGAAGAGGATACCGGGCGCTCGAGATCGAGGGTTTCGAGGTGCTGGTGGGCAAGGGGGCCGCGGCCAACGACGCTCTCACCTTCCGTGTCGCCGAGCCGGGCGACTTCTGGCTGCACGTGGCGGGCTTCTCCGGCAGCCACGTCGTGGTTCGCAACCCGGACCACCTCCGCGACCTGCCCCGGGAGGTGGCCCGGCGGGCGGCTGAGCTGGCCGCCTGGCACTCGAAGGCCCGTCACGCCGGCGGCAAGGTGACGGTCCATCTTTGCCGGGCGGCCGACGTCAGCAAGCGGCCCGGCCTGGCCGCGGGTGAGGTCCTGCTGCGACGATCCGAGTCTTTGCGGGTCTACCCCTCCGCCGAGGGGGACGGCGACTGACCCGGCCGCTCAGCCCAGCTCGGCGAACACATCGCGGATCTGGTCGACCGCCCAGTCGACCTCCTCGGTGGTGATGCACAGCGGCGGGGCGATGCGGATGGTGTGGGTGTGGGTCTCCTTGCAGAGCATTCCCCGGAGCTTGAGCGCTTCGCAGTAGCGGCGGGCTCCACCCGCCCCGGGCTCGAGCTCGATTCCGATCCAGAGACCGATCTGCCGCAGCTCCTTGAGCGAGGACGGCCGGAGTCCGGCCAGCCCGGCACGGAACCGCTCTCCCATCGTCTCGGCGTTCTTCACCAGGCCCTCCTCCTGGAGGACCTTGAGCGCCTCCCGGGCCACCGCCGCGGCCACCGGGTTGCCCCCGTAGGTGGAGCCGTGATCGCCGGGCCGGAACACCCCCATCAGCTCCTCGTCGGCCACGAATGCCGAAACCGGGTAGGCGCCGCCGGAGAGCGCCTTGCCGAGGATCAGCCCGTCGGGCCGGACCCCTTCGTGCTCGCAGGCGAACATCTTCCCGGTGCGTCCCAGGCCCGACTGGATCTCGTCGGCGATCAGCAGCACCCGCCGCTCGCTGCACAGCCTGCGGATCTCGGTGAGGGTGCCGGCGGGCGGGACGATGATCCCGGCCTCTCCCTGCACCGGCTCGATCAGCACCGCCACGGTGTGGGGAGAGATGGCGCTCGCCACCGCTTCGGCGTCGCCGTAGGGGACCACCTTGAACCCGGGCGTGTAGGGTGAGAAGCCGCGCCGGGACTGGTCGTCCGTGGAGAACGAGACGATGGTGGTGGTGCGGCCGTGGAAGTTGCCGCGGAAGACGATGATCTCGGCCTGGCCCTCCTCTACCCCCTTCTTCTCGTACCCCCACTTGCGGGACGCCTTGATCGCCGTCTCCACCGCCTCGGCGCCGGTGTTCATGGGGAGCACCCGCGCGAATCCGGTGAGCTCGGAAAGGTCGCGGCAGAACGGCCCGAGCTGGTCGTTGCGGAAGGCCCGCGAGGTCAGGAGAAGGCGCTGTGCCTGCTCGATCAGGGCGCCCACGATCCGGGGGTGGTTGTGACCCTGGTTGACGGCGCTGTAGGCGGCCAGACAGTCCAGGTAGCGGCGTCCCTCGACGTCGTAGACCCAGCAGCCCTGGCCCCGGGCCAGGACCACGTCGAGCGGGTGGTAGTTGTGGGCGCCGTAGCGCTCCTCGAGGGCGATCAGCTCTTCGGCGGTGCTCGTCGTGGTCGTGGTCATGCCAGGTCTCCGATAACTCGAGGTGGGGAACGACTTCACCAATTCTAATGCGAATCGCCACCGCGGACACCCCCGGCGCCCCCCAGGCTTGACAATCGGCGGCCCCGCGTATAATCCTTTTATCCGGATCGACCGATGGTTACTGGAGCGCGCCAGCCCGACCTGCTGCTGGCCCGGATGGGCTGCCTGGCCGACCCCACCCGGCTGCGGCTGCTGCGGCTCCTGGAGCGCCACGAGCTGGGGGTGGCCGAGATGTGCGACGTGCTCAGGCTTCCCCAGTCGACGGTCAGCCGCCACCTCAAGGTGCTCGCCGACCTGGGCTTCCTGCGAAACCGCACCCAGCGCACCACCCACCTTTATCAGATGACCAAGGGCGAGCTGGACCCGGCGGCGCGCCGGCTCTGGCAGCTCTCCCGGGAGGAGACCGAGAGCTGGGCCACCCTCCAGCAGGACCAGCTCCGGCTGCTCCGCCACATCGATCACCGCGGTCGCGAGACGAAGAGGTTCTTCGCCGGCGCCGCCGGGCGATGGGATCACCTCCGCTCGGAGCTGTTCGGCGAGTCGTTCGAGGCCGCCGCCCTGGCCGCGATGGTCCCCGCCGACTGGGTGGTCGCCGACCTCGGCTGCGGCACCGGCCCGATCTGCGCTCGCCTCTCGCCCCAGGTCCGCCGGGTGATCGGCGTCGATCAGTCTTCGGCCATGCTGAGGGCCGCCCGGCGACGCCTGGAGGGGCTCGGCAACGTGGAGCTCCGTCAGGGCGATCTCGAGGCGCTGCCGATCGCCGACCGAGAGTGTGACGCCGCGGTCCTGCTGCTGGTGCTCGGCTACGTCCCCGACCCTCGGCCGGTGATCTCCGAGATGGCGCGGATCCTGAAGCCGGGTGGGGCCGCCGTGGTCGTGGACGTGACCCGCCACGACGACGAGGAGTTCCGACGTCGGACCGGCCAGCAGGGGCTCGGATTCGACGAGGAGACCGTGACCGGGCGGCTCGGCGAGGCGGGGCTCGGGGGGGTCCGCTTCCGTCCCCTTCCGCCGGCGCCTCGGGCCAAGGCCCCGGCCCTGTTCCTGGCTTCGGCCCGCGCGCCAGCGTCCGCCGAAGCCGATCCTTTCCCTACGATAGCGAAGGAGAGAACGCGATGACGACGACGACCACGCGACCGGCCACCGCCGGCACCGCCCTCGAGCACCGGGTCAAGGACCTGAAGCTCGCCGAGTGGGGGCGCAAGGAGATGAGGCTCGCCGAGCAGGAGATGCCCGGGCTGATGTCGGTGCGCCGCGAGTACCAGGAGAAGCAGCCCCTCAAGGGCCAGCGCATCACCGGCAGCCTGCACATGACGATCCAGACGGCGGTGCTGATCGAGACGCTTCGGGCCTTGGGCGCCGAGGTCCGCTGGGCCTCGTGCAACATCTTCTCGACCCAGGACCACGCCGCCGCCGCGGTGGTGGTGGGCCCGGACGGCACCCCGGAGGAGCCCAAGGGGGTCCCGGTGTTCGCCTGGAAGGGCGAGAGCCTCGAGGACTACTGGAACATGACCGAGCGGGCCCTCGACTTCGGAGACGGGCGCGGCCCGACCCAGGTCGTGGACGACGGCGGCGACGCTACGCTCCTGATCCACAAGGGCTACGAGTACGAGAAGGCGGGGCGGGTGCCGGATCCCGAGAGCGCGGACAGCGAGGAGCTCTCACTGGTGCTGAAGCTGCTTGCGCGGCTGCAGCGCGAGCAGCCGGGCCGCTTCAAGCGGGTGGCCGAGGGCTGCCACGGCGTCAGCGAGGAGACCACCACCGGCGTGCACCGCCTCTACGAGCGGCAGCGCGAGGGGACCCTGCTGTTCGCGGCCATCAACGTCAACGACAGCGTCACCAAGAGCAAGTTCGACAACCTCTACGGCTGCCGGCACTCGCTGGTGGACGGGCTGATGCGGGCCAGCGACGTGATGCTGGCCGGCAAGGTGGCGGTGGTGTGCGGCTACGGAGACGTGGGCAAGGGTTGCGCCCAGTCTCTGAGAGGGCAGGGGGCGCGGGTGGCGATCACCGAGATCGACCCCATCTGCGCCCTGCAGGCGGCCATGGAGGGGTACCAGGTCCTGACCCTGGAGGACGTGGTGGGGACGGCCGACATCTTCGTCACCGCCACCGGCAACCGCGACGTGCTCACCGCCGACCACATGGCCCGGATGAAGGACAAGGCCATCGTCGGCAACATCGGCCACTTCGACAACGAGATCGACATGGACGGCCTGAAGAAGCTGCCGGGCATCCAGAGGATCAACATCAAGCCCCAGTACGACCAGTGGCTCTTCCCGGACGGCCACAGCGTGCTGGTGCTGGCCGAAGGCCGCCTGCTCAACCTCGGCTGCGCCACCGGCCACCCCAGCTTCGTGATGTCGAACAGCTTCACCAACCAGGTGCTGGCCCAGGTGGAGCTGGCGGTGAACCAGGCACGTTACGAGAAGAAGGTGTACGTGCTGCCCAAGCACCTCGACGAGAAGGTGGCGCGCCTGCACCTCGACCAGCTCGGCGTCAAGCTGACCACGCTGAAGCCACGCCAGGCGGCGTACATCGGCGTGAAGGTCGAGGGCCCCTACAAGCCCGACACCTACCGGTACTAGCCGGGACTCACCGTCGGCCCCTCCTGCCGGTCGCAGGAGGGGCGGCGGGTCCCGCATGCCGGTACGTTCCCGGGGCTATGGCGTGGCGCCGGATCCGACGCCTCCGCCGGTCGCTGGCTTGGCGCCGGCGAAGCGGTTGTACAGCCACGCCACCAGGAAGCCGCCGATGAAGCCGTCGACGAACCCGTAGACGAGACCCACCAGCGCGCCCAGCACGGAGACCTGGTAGCCGATATAGAAGCGGCCGAGCAGCCGCAGGTGCTCGCCCCCGCCCCACATCATCACCCACAGCGTCGCCACGAAGAGGCCGCCGCCCCACACCAGCCCCGTGGCGAGCCCAAACGCCGTCTTCTTGAGCTCCACGATCCACCCCCAAAGTGAAGGAGTTGCCGAGGGGATGGTACACCCCGGGCCGGCGCTTCTGGACGGCGGCGAGACGATCGGGGCCCGGGCCTGGCGCGAGGCCCAGCAGGACCTGCACGCCGTGGTGCGCAAGACGGCCATCGCCCCGCCCCCCACTGGGGAGGACGCAGAGGAGCGGAATTTCGTCAAAGGGGCTGTAACGAAGATCCAAGGCTATGGCGATCGCGCCGTGCGCCCTATCCCTGCCCCTGACTCCCCTTCCGAGATGGACGGCCTGCGCGACGGCTCTCTGGACCGAAGTGGCGCGAAGACCGACGATCTCGGCGAAGGACGCTTCGAGTCGGGAAGAATCACCCTGGGCCATGGCGATCAGTCGACAACACACTATGTGGAGGGCGACGGGCGCGAGTATGTCGACGGATCGTTCCCTCTGTTCTTCGTTCTTGAGCGAAGCCATGCTCTATCCGCCGAGCGATCTTCGCTCGGCCGTAGTGCCAGTTCACGAACTCGGACGCGGTGGGGCGTGGCCCGCAAATGACGGCGCCTGACGCCACCGCGGCGCGGCCGGCACTTGCGTGTATGTCAGACCTGACATAGAGTGGTCGGGGTGAGCCCGAAAGACAAGCCGCTTGCGTGGCTGCACGGGGAGGTGAAGAGCCCGCCGATGGGCCAGGCGGCCCGGATCGAGGCCGGCTACCTGCTCCGGGAGCTGCAGCGGGGGGTGGCGCTCGGGATGCCACGTTCGAGGCCGATGCGAAGCGTGGGGCCCAGGTGCCACGAGCTGCGAGTCGTCGACGAACGAGCCACCTGGCGCATCGTCTACCGAGTGGATCTGGACGCGGTGGTGATCGCCGAGGTCTTCAGCAAGAAGACGGCAAGAACCCCCCGGGGCGTGCTGGAGGCGTGCCGTAGGAGGCTGGGGGAGTACGACGATGCGGCGAAGTAAGAAGCGGAAGCTCGAGAAGAAGGGGTGGAAGGTCGGAACGGCGAAGGAGTTCCTCGGCCTGTCAGACGAGGAGGCGGCGTACGTCGAGCTGCGGGTTCGTCTGGCCGAGAGCCTGCGGGATCGCCGGAAGCGGAAGAAGCTCACCCAGGCG
>CAZNNH010000003.1:0-75861 GCA_964574335.1 uncultured Acidobacteriota bacterium
CATGTCGGTGATCGGCGGGGCCGGCGAGGTCGGCTGCTTCCCCAGTCGCGAGAGCACCCGCGCCACCGCCGAGGCGACGTCTCCGCGACGGACCGTGGCCCCCGGCTGGAAGGTGTGGTTCGGGTAGACGTCCATCACGCCCAGCGCCAGCACGTAGATGATCTGCTCGCGGGCCCACGAGCCCGAGATGTCCACCGCCACCGCCGGCTCACCGCCGGTGAGCCGCCGCAACGCCGTCACCTTCGCCGACAGAAGCGCCGCCAGGTCGGCGCGATTGATGCGGGCGGCCCCGGGGATCCGTCGATAGGCCTCGGGCATCTGCGACAGCTCGAAGGCCCGACGGGCCTCCTCGGCCCGCGCCGCGACCTCGGCGTCCCCGGGGTGACGGGTCAGCAGCTCGCGGAACGTGGCCAGGGCCCGCGCGTGCTCGCCTTGCTGAGAGAGAAGCCTCCCCAGCCGCAGCATCACCAGACGGTCGTGGGTGGCGTCCTGCTCGAGCAGGGCCACCGCCCCCGGCGCATCCCCCTGGGCAACCAGCAGGTCGGCCAGCTCCACGCGCAGCGCGCCGAGCTCCGGCGCCGCCGAGAGCGCGCGACGATACTCCTGCTCGGCCAGCTCCAGGTTCCCCTCGGCCTGCGCCGAGCGCGCCGCTGCCACGCTCCGCTCGGTGACCCGCAGCTTGACCTCCGCCAGCCGCCGCTGAACGCGGGCCTCCCGTGGGTCGACGGCAACCGCGCGCTTGAAGAGGTCGAGGGCCCGGTCCGGGTCGCCGGCCAGGTCGATCGCCTCGCCCGCGCCGACCAGTGCCGGGAAGTAGTCCGGTTGCCCCGAGAGCACGCCCTCGAAGCCCGCCCGCGCCTCGAGCAGACGACCGGCGCGGAGGCGGGCGTAGGCGAGGGCCGTCTCCGCCGGCGGGCAGCCCGGGCGCCCCTTCAGCAGCCGGACGAGGCGCCGCTCCGCCGAGCCCACCTTGCCGGCCAGGATCTCGCGCCAGGCCTTCTGAATCTGCTGGCTCGTCTCGCGGCCCAGCTCCGCCGGCGGCCAGCTCGGGAAGACGTAGGTGTGCCCTGCGGGAAGCGTGGGTGCGCTGGGCCGAGCGCACGCCAGAAGCGGCACCATGCTGGCCGCCACCAGCACCAGACGAGCGCGTGATGAGAGGGCGAGGTTCATCGGGATCCGCCCGCGGCACTCCGCTGCCCTGCGGGCACCTGCGATTCTAGCAGCAGCCGCCTCGTCGGCCGGTCTCGAGCACCCGCGTCCACGGAACGGCGCCGGCCCGCACCAGCCGCGGCTCTCGCCCCCGGGCGTCGATCAGCGTCGAGACCAGTCGGCCGCCGACGCCGCCGTCGAGCGCCAGGGCCACCGCGTGTCCGACCGCCCTCACCGCATCGTCACAGGTCCGGGGCGCCGGCGCGCCGGCCCGGTTGGCCGAGGTGGAGATCAGCGGGCCCTGTTGGGCACAGAGCACGCGAACCAGCCGCACCGCCGGGACACGCACCGCCACCGACCCGAAGCCGGCCGTCACCTCGGCGGGGACGCCGCCAGCGGCGTCCACGATCAGGCTCAGCGGGCCAGGCCAGAAGTCCGCGGCCAGCCTCGCCGCCAGCGCCGTCCAGCCGGAGCTGAGGTCCGCCGCTTGCGCGACATCGGCGGCGACCACGGGGAGGGGCTTGCCCTCGTCGCGCCCCTTGGCCTCGCGCACCCGCCGCCCCACGGAGGCGTCCAGCGCTCGGCCGCCGACCGCGTACAGGGTGTCGGTGGGATACACGATCAGCTCTCCGTCGGCCAGGGCCCGCCCCGCCCGGCTCAGGATCGAAGCCGCCGGAGACTCGAGGTCAACCTCCAGGATCTCGAGCCCTCCCTCTTCACGCATCTGAGGCGCATTATGCGGTCTTTGGGGCCGCGTCCTCGCGGGCGGCACCTCGGAGAGGGCGCCGACGGCTGACGTGTCGGCGCAGCCCGACCGCCTACCGGGAGCCGTGCTCCTCGATCAGCCGCTCCACCACCTCCGGGTCGGCCAGCGTGCTGATGTCGCCGAAGCCCTCCCGTTGTCCGGCCGCGATGCTGCGCAGCAGGCGGCGCATGATCTTGCCACTGCGCGTCTTGGGCAGACCGCTCGCCACGTGGATCACGTCCGGGGCGGCGAAGGCCCCGATCGCCTGTCGCACCTGCTCCTTGAGGGCCCCCTCGATCTCGGCCTTGTCGGCCTCGGCGAACTCCGAGGTGAGCAGGACGTAGGCGTAGACGGCGGTCCCCTTGATCTCGTGGGGCACCCCGACCACGGCTGCCTCCGCCACCGCCTCGTGGGCCACCAGCGCGCTCTCGAGCTCGGCGGTGCCCAGGCGATGTCCGGAGACGTTCAGGACATCGTCGATCCTTCCGGTGATCCAGTAGTAGCCGTCCTCGTCCCGACGGACGCCGTCCCCGGTGAAATAGTGGCCCGGGTAGGCGGTGAAGTAGGTCTCGCGGAAGCGCTGGTGGTCGCCGTGCACGGTCCGCGCCTGGCCCGGCCACGGGGTGCTCAGACACAAAGCGCCGGTGACGCCGTTGCCTTCCAGGGGCCGACCGCTGGCGAGATCGACCACCGCCGGCTTGATACCGAAGAAGGGGAGCGTCGCCGATCCCGGCTTGGTCGGCGTCGCGCCGGGCAGCGGCGTGATCAGGATGCCGCCGGTCTCGGTCTGCCACCAGGTATCGACCACCGCGCAGCGGCCCGCCCCGACCACGTCGTGGTACCAGCGCCAGATCTCGGGGTTGATCGGCTCCCCCACCGATCCGAGCACCCGCAGCGACTCGCGCCGGTAGCGCTTGACCCACTCGTCGCCGGCCTGGGCCAGGGCTCGCAGCGCGGTGGGGGCGGTGTAGAGGATGTTGACGCCGAGGTCGTCCACGATCCGCCAGTAACGCCCGGGGTCGGGATAGGTCGGCGTCGACTCGAACATCACGGTGGTGGCGCCGTTGGCCAGCGGCCCGTAGACGATGTAGCTGTGCCCGGTGATCCAGCCGACGTCGGCGGCGCAGAAGTAGATGTCGCCGGGATGGTAGTCGAAGACCAGCCGGTGGGTCATCGCCGCGTAGACCAGGTAGCCGCCGGTGGTGTGGAGCAGCCCCTTCGGCTTGCCGGTGCTCCCGGAGGTGTAGAGGATGAACAGCGGGTCCTCGGCCCCCATCCACTCGTTGGTGCAGGTCGAGCGCTGGCGGTGGCACTCCTCCTCGAGCCAATGGTCGCGCCCCGCCGTCATCGGGACCTCGGTCTCGGTGCGGCGCGCCACCAGCACTGTCTCCACCAGCGACATCCCCTCGACCGCGCGGTCGACGATCTTCTTCAGCGGGATCCGCCGGCCGCCGCGCAGTCCCTCGTTGGCGGTCAGCACCACCCGGCAGTGCGCGTCCACGATGCGCTCCCGCAGCGCCTCGGCGCTGAACCCGGCGAACACCACCGAGTGCACCGCCCCGATCCGGGCGCAGGCCAGCATAGCGGCGGCCAGCTCCGGGATCATCGGCATGTACAGGCAGACCCGGTCCCCCTTGCGCACGCCGTGGCTCAGCAGCACGTTGGCGATCCGGCACACCTTGTGCTTCAGCTCGCGGTAGGAGATGTGCTTGTAGACTCCGGGCTCGTCCTGGACGTGGATGATCGCGGTGCGGTCGCCGTGGGTGGTCAGGTGCCGGTCCACGCAGTTGAAGGAGGCGTTCAGGCGACCGCCCGAGAACCAGGCGAAGTCGACCTCCTCGTAGTCCACGTCGAGCACCGTCTGCCACCGATGGAACCAGCTCAGGTGGTCCGCCTGCTCGCCCCAGAACCACTCCGGGTTGTCGAGCGAGAGCCGATAGAGCCGCTGGTACTCCTCGAGGCTCCCGATGTGGGCTCGGGCCGCGATCTCTGGCTTGACCGGAATCATTGCCTCGGACAACGCTCCCTCCCGGGTCGGTGTGGGCGCGCCGCGCCCTCGACCCTCACCTGCCCCCGTAAAGCCGCCTGTTCCGGAAGTGCTTCGATTATGGTCGGTGGGAAGCGGCCTTGGCAATCCGCCCGGCCGCCCAGCGGATCTGACGCGCCATCCCGAGGAGGAGGGTCACCTCCCGCGGCGTGGGCCGGGCGCGGGCGAGGAGCCGCCTCAGCTCCGAAAGGATCCAGCCGGGTCGCTGAGGGTTCAGGTAGCCGATCCCGACCAGCCCCTGCTCGAGCGCCGAAAGCGCCCGCTCCAGGCTCTCGACGCTGGCCCGGGGCTCCGAGCCCTCGTCCGGTGCCGCCGCCTTTGACGACGCCAGCCAAAGCTCGTAAGCCAGGAGCAGGACGGCCTGGGCCAGGTTGAGCGACGGCTGCTCGACGTCGGTGGGGATGTGCACGGTCTCGTGGCAGAGGGCCAGCTCGTCGTTGCGCAGCCCCGAGGCCTCCGGTCCGAAGACCAGCACCAGCGCCCCCTGACCGGCGCGCCGCGCGGCCTCGGCGGCCAGACGCCGCGGGGTCCAGCAGCCCGCCACGGGACGGCCGCTCGTCCCCACCACGAAGGTGCCCGCCGCCAGCGCCTGCTCCAGGCGGTCCACCCGATGGGCCCCGTCGAGGACGTCCCAGGCCCCGTACGCCAGGGAGCGCGCCTCCGGCCGGGCGGTGAGGCCAGGCGGCGTCCCCACCAGCCACAGCCTCCGAAGCCCCATGTTCTTCATGGCCCGGCAGGCCGCCGCCACGTTGGCGGCACGCGCCGGACGCACCAGCGCCACCTCGACTTCAGGGGTCACGAGGCCCTCCTCACCGGTCGGCCCAAGGGGTTCGAGTTTACCAGGAGGAGGCAGAGGCGCCCCGGCCGCCTCGTCGGGTTCCAGCTATAATCACTTGGTGACCCGCCACATCCTGTGTCGGACGGCCGCTTGAGGATCCTGCGTCCCCTTCCGCCCAAGCTGACCCGCCCGCTCGGCCTTCTTGCCGTGGGGACCTGGGTCGTCCAGATGGGCGCGCTGCTGAACCACGCCTACCTCCAGGCAGCCCCGGTCACGTTGGCCGGCGACCTCTCCCGCTATGGCAAGACCGCCCACTGGAACGGCATCTACTACCGCGGCGAGAAGGTCGGATTCAGCGTCAGCCAGACCCTGCCCACCGACGGTGGCTACGAGCTGCAGGAGGACGGCGAGCTCCAGCTCACCCTCATGGGGGCCACCACCGCCGCTCGTTTGCAGACCCGGGCCACCGTGGACCGGGCCTTCGCCCTGCGCACCTTCTCGTTCTCCCTCGATCCGGGCACCGGGCCCATCTCGGTCGACGGGACCCTCGACGGGCCGCGCCTGGACCTGACCATCCGCACGCCCCACGGGACCCGCCAGGAGACCCGCGAGCTCGAGGAGACTCCGGCCCTGGCGCTCAACCTGGGGCGGCGGCTGGCGGCGGCCGGCCTCAAGACCGGCCAGAGGCTCGAGATGTCGCTGTTCGACCCCGCCACGCTCACAAACGCCCCGGTCACTGTCGACGTCGAGGCGCGCGAGATCGTTCGGGTGAGCGGCCTGCCGGTCCCGGCCTTCCGAATCCGATCCCGCTTCTTGGGGGTTATCTCCACCTCCTGGATCACCGACGTCGGTGAGGTGATCAAGGAAGAGAGCCCGATGGGCCTGGTGGTGCTCAAGGAATCCCGCGAGCAGGCCACGGCGCGCGCCATGTCCGCCGAGGCCAGCGCCGACCTGCTCCAGGTCGCCGCCATCGCCCCCCGGCTGTCGCGACCCATCGACGACCCGGCGGCGGTGGAGCGGCTGCGGATCCGGCTGTCCGGCTTCGACTTCCGCGCCCTCGGCACCGCCGATCTGCAGGGCGCCGGCCAGCGCCTGGAGGGCGACGTCCTGGAGGTCCGCTCCGCCGACACCCTGACACCCGGCCCGGCCGATCCCGACGCCGGCCGCTTCCTCGAGCCGGAGCCCTTCATCGAGAGCGACGCCCCGGAGATCCGCGCCGAGGCCGAGAAGGCCCTCGCCGGCGCCACCACGCCGGCGGAGCGGGCCGAGAGGCTGGTGCGCTACGTGAACGCCCTGATCGAGAAGAAGCCCACCGTCAGCCTCCCCTCCGCGCTGGAGGTGCTCCGCACCCGGGTCGGCGACTGCAACGAGCACACCGCCCTGTACGTGGCCATGGCGCGCGCCTCCGGGTTGCCGGCGCGGGTGGCCGTGGGTCTCGTCTTCCTGCGTGGCGCCTTCTACTACCACGCCTGGCCAGAGGTCTACGTGAAGCAGGCCGACGGCCGGGGGCTGTGGGAGAGCGTCGATCCGACCCTCAACCAGTATCCGGCCGACGCCACCCACGTTCGGCTGGCGCGCGGCGGGCTCGATCGCCAGACCACCATCCTGCCCCTGATCGGCAACGCCCAGATCGCGGTGCTCGACTTCGAGATGCGTCCGGGCTCCACCCCCATCCTGGTGGGTCAGGCGGCAGCGCAGTCGCGGCCCTTCGAGATCGACCTTCCCCACCGCGAGGGGAGCACCCGCGGCTGCTGGTCCCGGCCCGGCCACTAGCGCGAGATGATCCGGGTTCGCGGGCTGGTCAAGCAGTACGGCAGGTTCACCGCCGTCGACAACGTCTCTCTCGAGGTCGGAGCCGGGGAGATCCACGGGTTCCTCGGCCCGAACGGGGCCGGCAAGACCACCACCATCCGGGTGCTGGCCGGGCTGCTGCGGCCCACCAGCGGCAGCGTCGAGATCGCCGGCCACGACCTGGAGCGCGAGCCGGAGCTGGCCAAGGCCGCGCTCGGCTTCATCCCCGACCGCCCCTTCATCTACGAGAAGCTCACCGCCGCCGAGTTCCTACGCTTCCATGGCGGCCTCTACGGCATGGACGCCGATGGGATCGGGCCACGGATGGCAGAGGTGCTGGAGCTGTTCGAGCTCAGCCGCTGGCAGCACGAGCTGGTGGAGAGCTTCTCTCACGGCATGAAGCAGCGGCTGGTGATGTGCGCCGCGTTCCTGCACCGACCGCAGGCGGTGGTGGTGGACGAGCCGATGGTGGGCCTGGATCCCCGCGGCGCGCGTCTCATCAAGCAGGTGTTTCGATCCATGAGCCGGCGGGGGGTGGCGATCTTGATGAGTACCCACACCCTGGAGGTGGCGCAGGAGATGTGCGATCGGATCAGCATCATCCAGGGGGGACGGATCATCGCCCGGGGCACGGTGGACGAGCTTCGGCAGATGGCGGGCAGCCCGGACCAGCAGCTCACGCCGGTGTTCCTGAAGCTCACCGGCGGGGGGGGCTTCCAGGAGATCGCCGAGGACTTCTGAGATGGTCTTCTCGTTCCCAGCCAGGCCCGGCGGCCGGGTGATGCCCTTCGCCTTCCCCTACCTGCTGGCCCCGGCCGCGCTGGCCACCGCCAACCGCGCCCGGCGCCGGCAGAAGGGCGACGTGCTGCGACTGCTGCTGTTCAGCGCCGTCGCCCTGGTGGTGACGGCCGGGATCTTCGGGGTGGTCTTCTGGCTGACCTGGCAGCTCCTCGACTACGAGGAGCTCGGCGACTACCTGATCCGGCTGGGTCTCTCCTGGCTGTTCCTGACCTTCCTCTCCTTCCTGTCCTTCAGCGCGGTGGTGACCTCGCTGTCGACGTTCTTCCTCTCCGACGACCTGATGCTGCTGCTGGCGGCGCCGATCCCGCGCCACCGGCTCTTCTACTCCCGCTTCGTCAGGACCGCGGGCCAGGCCTCCTGGATGGTGGTCATCTTCATGGGACCGATCCTGCTGGCGGTGGGGCTGGCGCGCTGCGCCGGCGTGGGGTACTACCTCACCGCCATCTCCACACTGGTCCCCTTCGTCCTGATCCCGGTGGCCCTCGGCTCGCTCGCCACGCTGTTGCTCGTGAACACCTTCCCGGCGCGGAGGGCGCGGGACCTGCTGATGCTGATGGGGCTCCTGTTCGCCGGCGCCGTGGTGATGATGCTGCGCTTCCTCCGGCCCGAGCGTCTGCTGTCCGTCCAGTCGATGCCCGACGTCACCGCCTTCTTCGCCACGCTGCAGTCGCCGATCACGCCGCTGCTGCCTTCCTTCTGGGCCGGCGAGGCGCTGTTCGCCGGCCTCGTCGGCGGCTTCGACGGCCTCCACTTCGGGGCCCTCTGGACCACCGCGCTGGCCTTCACGGTGATCACCCGGGCGGCCTTCGACCGCTACTACTTCGGCGGCTTCAGCAAGGCCCAGGAAGCCCGCAAGGCCCGCTTCAGCCGACTCCGCTTCCTGGAGCGGCTGCTCGGTCGGGCCCCGCTCGGCCCGGCGGCGCGGAGTCTCCTGGTCAAGGACCTCAAGGTCTTCCTGCGCGACACCACCCAGTGGTCGCAGCTCCTGCTGCTGCTGGCGTTGGTGCTCGTCTACCTCTACAACTTCCAGGTGCTGGACCTCGAGAGGATCCCCTACCTCAGCCGCTTCGTGAAGAACCTCTACGCCTTCGTCAACCTGGCCATGGCGGCCTTCGTGCTCTCGGCGGTGGCCGTCCGCTTCGTCTTCCCCGCCGTCTCCGCCGAGGGACCCGCGTTCTGGGTGGTGCGAAGCGCCCCGATCCGGATGCGCTCCTTCCTGTGGTCGAAGTTCTGGACCGGGCTGCTGCCGATCCTGCTGCTGGCCGAGGTCCTCACCGTCGCCGCCAACCGGCTTCTCGGGGTACCCGTCTTCCTCCAGGTCCTGGGGGCGGTGGCGATATTCTTCTGGACCTTCGCCATCGTGGGGCTGGCGGCGGGGATGGGCGCCCAGCAACCTCGCTTCAACGCCGAGAACCTGACCCAGGTGGCCGGCTCCTACGGCGGGGTCTCCTTCATGGTGCTGGCCGTGCTCTTCATCCTGGTGGAGGTGGGCCTGCTGGTCTGGCCCTCCTCCGTGTTCCTCTGGTACCAGTACCGGGAGCTGGCGATTCCGGGCTCCCGCCAGGTGCTGATGGGGATCTGCTTCGCCATCGCCCTCGGTCTCAGCCTGGTCACCTTCTGGATGCCGATGCGACGCGGCGTACGCGCCCTCGAGGAGCTCGGCCAGTGACCAAGCCGCGAGAAGACCGATGACCGACCGCACCCGGCCCACCCGAGAGCTGCGGATCGGCAGCGCCCGGCTCGGCGGCCGCCACCCGGTCCTGGTCCAGAGCATGTGCGCCACAAGGACCCAGGACATCGACCAGACCGTGGCCCAGGCCGAGGCGATCCGCGAAGCCGGCGGCGGGCTGGTCCGCCTGGCGGTCGACAGCCAGAAGGACGTCGAGGCGCTCGTCGAGATCCGCCGGCAAACCCGCGCCAACCTGGTGGTGGACCTCCAGGAGAGCTATCGGCTCGCGGAGCAGGTGGCGCCTCAGGTGGACAAGATCCGCTACAACCCCGGCCACCTCCACCACCACGAGAGGCGAAAGCCCGTCGCCGACAAGGTGCGCTTCCTGGTGGGGGTGGCCCGCACCTTCGGCATCGCCATCCGGATCGGCGTCAACTGCGGCAGCGTCGACCCGGAGCTCAAGGCGCGTCTTCCGGACGACGACGTCCAGGCGATGGTCGCCTCCGCCCTGCAGCACTGCCGGATGCTCGACGACCTCGGCTTCGACCAGTACCTGGTGAGCCTGAAGGACTCGCACCCGATCAAGGTGATCGAGGCCAACAGCCGCTTCGCGGCGGCGCGCCCCGACGTACCCCTCCACCTGGGGGTGACCGAGGCCGGCCTCCCGCCGGACGGCATCGTCAAGACCCGGGTGGCCTTCGAGCAGCTCCTGTCGCGGGGGATCGGGGACACCATCCGCGTCAGCCTGACCCTTCCCAACCCGCGCAAGCACGAGGAGATCCTGGTGGGTCAGCAGATCCTCGACGACGTCGCCGCCGGCCGCTTCCGCTCGGTGCCGAGCTTCGACGACGACCGGCTCAACGTGATCTCCTGCCCGTCGTGCTCCCGGGTCGAGAACGGGCGTTTCGTCGAGCTCGCCTCGGCGGTCAAGCAGCTCACCGAGTACGCCCAGGCCCACGCCCTGACCATCGCCGTGATGGGGTGCCGGGTCAACGGCCCTGGCGAGACGGACGATGCCGACCTCGGGCTCTGGTGCGGCCCCACCCGCGTCAACCTGAAGCGCGGGCCGCACAGCGTGGGCGCCTACACCTACGACGAGATCCTGGATCGGTTGAAGCAGGAGCTGGACGCCCTGCTCGCGGAGCGGGGCGTCACCGACCTCCGGTCCCGCGGCTGAAGCCGCGGCCCGACCCAGCTCAGGGCCGGCTCGGCGGACGGCTCTTCAGGGCCTCCAGGTCGGCATCCACCATCAGCCGGACCAGCTCGCTGAAGGTGACCCGGGGCCGCCAGCCGAGGACCTCGCGGGACTTCTTGGGGTCGCCCAGCAGCAGGTCGACCTCGGAGGGGCGGAAGTACTTGGGGTCCACCACCACGTGCTTCTGCCAGTCGAGGCCCACGTGGGTGAAGGCCTCCTCCAGGAACTCCCGCACCGAGTGGGTCTCACCGGTGGCCACCACGTAGTCGTCGGCCTTGGGCTGCTGGAGCATCAGCCACATCGCCTCCACGTAGTCGCGGGCGTAGCCCCAGTCGCGCTTGGCGTCGAGGTTGCCGAGCCGCAGCTCCCGAGCCCGCCCCAGCTTGATGGCGGCGATACCCATGGTGATCTTGCGGGTCACGAAGTTCTCGCCCCGTCGCGGCGACTCGTGGTTGAAGAGAATCCCGTTGGACACGTGCAGGCCGTAGCCTTCGCGGTAGTTGACGGCCAGCCAGTGCCCGAAAACCTTGGCCGCCGCATACGGCGAGCGGGGATGGAACGGGGTCCGCTCCGTCTGCGGCGTCTCCTGCACCAGGCCGAACATCTCGGAGCTGCCGGCCTGGTAGACCCGGGTCGGCAGGTCCAGCTCACGGACCGCGTCGAGCAGGCGCAGCACACCGAGGCCGGTCACGTTGGCGGTGTACTCGGGCATCTCGAACGAAACCTTGACGTGGCTCTGCGAGGCCAGGTTGTAGATCTCGTCCGGCCCCACCAGCTCGATGGTGCGCATCAGGCTGTTCTGGTCCACCAGGTCGCCGTACAGCACCAGCCGATCGCGGACGTGGTCGATTCGCCAGGTGTTGAAGGAGCTGCTGCGGCGCACCAGGCCGTGGACCTCGTAGCCCTTCTCGAGCAGCAGCTCGGCCAGGTAGCTGCCGTCCTGGCCGGTGATCCCGGTAACGAGCGCTTTCTTGGATGACACGTGACCTCCGCGGCGAAGCAGAACGCGCGACTCTACCCCGCCGACCGGAGTGGGTCAAGGAGGCGGCTGGCCCACTGGCCCACGGCGCCCCAAACAAAACGAAGGGATCGCCACCGGCCACCCCAGCCACCCGGTCCCGCGCGGCCCGGCGGCCGGGCGGTCCGTCCGCGCCCGCGGGGGCTCCCTCCCAACCCCAACGCCCGCTGCCGGAGATCCGGGCTCCTGCTGGGAGCGCGCCTTGATGGTGCGATCCCTCTGCCCCCCAGGCATGCAGGGTCGATGCCACTTCCGGGCCTCCCCACCCACGCCTTTTTGAGACAAGGACTTAGCGCCGACTGCCCAAGGTGCGACAGAGGCCCAACGTTGCAGCACCGCAACGTGTCTTTGTCACTTCCTCAACGTTCGGGTCCCAGCGCCGCCCGCCCAGGGGACCGGATCCCGAGCTGGCGCATCTTGCGGTAGAGGTTGGTGCGCTCGATCCCGAGGTCCTTGGCCGTCCGTGAGAGGCTCCCCTGGTTGGCCGCCAGCCGGTCCAGGATGTACTCCCGCTCGAACTGGGCGCGGGCCTCCCTCAGCGGGAGCCGCCCGGGCTCGCCGTCCTCGGCCAGCGGCGATTGAAGGGCCTCCATCACCTCGCGGTGGCCGACCACCTCGCCCGGGTTGAGGACCACCAGGCGCTCCATGAGGTTGCGCAGCTCGCGGACGTTGCCCGGCCAGGGGAGCTGGACCAGGAAATCCACGGCCCGCGGCGACAGCCGCTTGGGGGTGAGGTCGTTCTCGATGCTCGACAGGCGGAGGAAGTGGCGGGCCAGCTCGGGGATGTCGTCTCGACGCGACCGGAGCGGGGGCACGGCGATGGTCAGGACGTTGATCCGGTGGTAGAGGTCCTCGCGAAAATGCCCCTGGGCGCACTCCTCCGGGAGGTTCTTCCCGGTAGCGGCGAGGATTCTCACGTCGACCGGCCGGTTCTCCGAGGCGCCCACCGGCGCGACCTCGCCCTCCTGCAGGACCCGCAGCAGCTTGGCCTGGGTGGCCAGGCTCATGTCGCCGATCTCGTCGAGGAAAAGCGTCCCCTTGTCGGCCACCTCGAACTTCCCCTTGCGGTCGGCGAGGGCGCCGGTGAACGCCCCCTTGACGTGGCCGAACATCTCGCTCTCGATCAGCTCCGAGGGGATCGCCGCGCAGTTGACCTCGGTGAAGGGTCGCTGGCACCGAGGAGAGCGGGCGTGGATGGCGCGCGCGATCAGCTCCTTCCCTGTCCCGCTCTCGCCGCACACCAGCACCCGGCACTTGGTCGGTGCCGCCATCTCGATGAGCTGGTAGACCCGGCGCATCGGCTCCGAGCTCCCCACCATTCCGAAGCGGCCCCCGTCGGCTCGCTCTTCGAGGTCCAGCTCCCCGCCCGGCGACCGAGGCTCCAGCAGGCGATCCAGCAGGCCGAGCAGCCTCTCCGAAGGTATCGGCTTCTCGACGTAGTCGGCGGCGCCCACCCGCATCGCCTCGACCGCCTCGGCGACGCCGCCGAAGCCCGAGATCACCACCACCGGCAGGCCCGGTGCCTGGCGCTGGACCTCTCGCAGCACGTCGATCCCGGTGCCGTCGGGAAGTCGCAGGTCCAGGATCACGGCGACCGGCCGGCGCTCGGCGAAGGCGCGTAGCCCCTCCCGCGCGCCGGCCGCGCCGGCGACCTGGTAGCCACGAGACCGCAGCAGATCGAGGCAGGAGCTGCGGACCCGGTCGTCGTCGTCGATCACCAGGATCCGTGGCTCGCGGACGTCACCCATTCCGAGGCCATGCTATCATCGAGTCCCACTCTGGGATTTCGCATTGAGGACGAGTCGAGTCCGAGCAAACGCATGGCCCGGCCGGTGCCTGGCGGGCGTCGTCTTCGTTGCCCTTACGGGATCCGGGTGCAACGTGGCGCGGCAGGTCGGCCCGGAGGACCCGCCTCTCATCTCCGCGCCGCGGACGGTCTCGGTGTCGATCGAGTATCGGCAGGATCCCACCTGCTACAACGATCCCGTGCACTGCGGCGACCTGGTAGTCTTCTTCGGGAGCTGGATGCAGCCAGGGGCCGAGTTCTTCCTGGTCCGGGACCCGACCGGCTGGATCTGGACCGGCACCGCGTACGGTGTCCCCGTCAACTACCCCGGAGTCGATCCCTACCGGGTGCGGGTCTTTGATCCGCACCTGAAGCAGACGCTGACCGAGGGCTTCACCGCCGAGAGGCTGAGCGTCGGCGGGCAGCCGGTGCTCCGGATCGACCGTCCCGGCGGGCTCAACGAGGCCGGGCTGATCTTCATCGACGCCAACGGTCAGGGCCGTAACCCCTACTGAGGCGGCGCCGGCCGCTCAGCGCTCAGCCGGCACCAGGCCGTGGCGGCGCAGCAGCTCGACGGCGCGATTGGCCGCGTCGGAGACCCGTGTGCTCGGATCCTGGAGCAGAGGCTCGAGGTACGTGATGGCCGCCGGATCACCCAGGGCCGCCATCACGTCCGCCAGCCGGGCCCGGATCTCGGCATCGGGGTCGGCCAGGTAGGGATAGAGCTGGGGAAGAATGCCGGGGCCGAGCTCGACCAGGTACTCGGCGCAGCGCGTGCCCAGAGTCCCCGAGGGCAGGCTCAGCACCAGGGTATCCAGGAACGCCGGGTCTCCCAGGCGCACGATGGCGAAGGCGTAGGCGATCCGGAGCTCCTCGCTGTGCTCCCGCTGGAAGTCCTTCTTGAAGGCCGTGATCTGGTCCTCGGCCGCGACCCGCGCCAGGCCCTCGATGGCGAGGCGGCGGTAGGTCTGGTTCGGGTCCTGGACCAGGGAGCGCAGGAACGGGGCCTGCTCGGGGTCCCCGATCCGGCTGATGGCCGTCAAGATCCTCTCGCTCTCCTCACGCTTCCGGCTGCTCTCCCAGAGCTCGCGGAGCGCCGGCCCCGCCTCCCGCACCCGAAGCGCTCCAATTGCCCTGATGGCGCGGTCCCGCACCTCCGGCTCGTCGGCGAGCAGCGGGATGAGGCGCTTCCCCTCCTCGGCGGTACCCACCTTCGCAAGCGCGCCGACCGCGGCGGCCCGGACCGAGGCATCCGGATCCGCCAGGACCAGCAGCAGCCGATCCACCGCCCCTCGACCGCCCAGGATGCCGATCGCCTGGGCCGCCTCCAGACGCAGGTCCCGCTCCTCGTCCTGGAGCAGCCCCGCAAGCCCCTCGATCACGGAGGGGTCCACCGGCACGGAGAGCGTGGCACGAGGCTCCTCGTCCGAGAACAGGGTCAGGAAGCGGCCGACCGGGCCGCTGCGCTCCCGGTCCGTGTAGATCTCCACCAGGCTGCTGACGGCCTGTTCCCGGACCTTCGGCTCACCGTCCGCCAGCGAGGTGACAAGGGCCGGCACCCCATCGAGGTCCCGGAGGCGGCGAAGCGCGCGCACCACCGCCAGCCGCACCTTGGCCTCGGGATCGCGGACCAAGGCCGCCAATGGGGCCACCGCCTCCCGTCGGCGGCTATTGCCGAGCTCCTCGGCAGCCTGCTCGCGGGTCTTGGCGTTGGGGCTCTTCAGGTTGGCCAGCTGCTCGTCGAAGCTGGCCCGAGCTGCCTGCAGCGGCCAGGCCGGAGCCCAGAGCAGGGCCAGTACGGCCACCAGGCGAACGCCTCGAGTCATCGGCACCCTCCACGCTTCGGCCCAGCTCCCGGCGGCGCGAAGCGCCCCGATGATACCAGAAGCCCCCGAAGGGAAAGCCGGCGGCAGACCCGCGTCTCTCGCGGATCAGGACTCCGAGGAGGCCGCCGCAGTCTGCTCGGCCTTGAGCCGCGCCACGTAGGCCGCCGGGTCGGCAAGCAGCAGCGTGGCGCTCGGCACCAGATCCAGGGCCTTCTGCACCTGGCGATCCCACTTGATGGTCCGGCGCCGCGCCTCTCCCTCCCCGAAGACCTGCCGCAGCACCTCCTCGAGGATCAGCCGCGAGATCTCCTGACGGTGCTCCACGAGCTCGGTCTCGGCGAACGGGATCTTCTGCTCCTCGAGGTAGCCGCGGAAGGCCCGCAGGGTGGCCTCGTCGACCGAGAAGCTCCGGTCGATGACCCGGACCCGTCCCGGGACCTGCGAGCGGCTGCCGGTGCCGGCGATGTCGACCTCTCCGGTGGCGGACGCCGCCTCGAAGCCGCGCGAGAAGCCCACGAAGGCCTGCCGCCCGATCAACGACGAGACGAACTTGCTGGGCGGCTCGGGCGAGACGCACTGGTCCGGGGTGATCCCGTCGCCGCCGTAGACCTGGCGGCCGGTGTCGGTCAGCTTGACCTCGTCCAGGCCATGGCCGCAGGCGCTGCGGTCGTGCGGGGCGGCGTAGTCCTCGAGCGCCATGGCGCCGTAGTCCCGCTGAATGGAGCGCCCTGAGGGGGTGTAGTAGCGGGCGGTGGTCAGGGCCAGGGCGTAGCCACGAACGTTCCGCAAGGGCATGATGGTCTGGACCAGCCCCTTGCCGAACGTGGTCTCGCCGACGATCAGGCCCCGGTCGTGGTCCTGGATGGCGCCGGCCACGATCTCCGACGCGCTGGCGCTGTGGCGCGACACCAGCGCCACCAGCGGCAGGTCGGAGAACTCGCTGGTGCGCTCGGTGACGTAGTTGGACTCGTCCTGCTTGTAGCGGCCACGCGTGAAGACGACGAGCTGGCCCTTCTTGAGGAAGAGGTTCGAGACCGCGAACGCCTGGTCGAGCAATCCACCGGGGTTGTCGCGGATGTCCAGGATGACCGAGGTCGCCCCCTGGCCCCGGAGGGAGTGCAGCGCCGTCTCCAGCTCCTTCTCGCAGCCGTCCCCTTCCCGCGGCCGACAGGCGGTGGTCTCGTTGAAGTCGGTGAGCCGGACGTACCCGGTGCGCTGGTCGAGCATGAACGCGTAGGGGACCGAGTGCAGCGGGATCTCGTCGCGGATCACGGTGAACTCCAGCGGCTCCGGGTACCCTTCCCGGATGATGGAGATGTGGACCGGCGAACCCTTCGGTCCACGCAGCCGCTTGACCGCCTGGTCGATGCCGAGGCCCCTGGCGTCCTCCCCTTCGATGCGGCTGATGACATCGCCGGCACGGATGCCCAGCCGGTGCGCCGGCGTGCCCTCGAACGGAGAGACCACCGTGATGTTGCCGTCGACGGACTGCACCGTGATGCCCAGGCCATAGTAGGAGCCGCGCTGGCGCTCCTGGAGGCTCGAGTACTGGCGGACCTCCAGGAAGTTGGAGTGGGGGTCGAGGGTCCTGAGCATCTCACGGATCGAGGCCGCCACCAGCCGCTCCGGCGGCGTCTCGTCCACGTACTGGTCCTGGATCGTCCCCAGGATCGCCGTGTACAGGCGGAGGTGTCCGTCGAGGCGCTCGGGATCCGCCATCACGCTCTCGCCCAGCCACCCGCCGGTCAGCGCGGACGCCGCCACGATCCCGAGACACAGCACGCCCAGCCGCCGGCTCCTCACCTGATCTCCCTCATGGTTTGCATGTTAGCAGAGCTGGCGACCCCCACAAACCACCGTCGGGGCGCCGGCGCGGGGTCAGAACTTGAGCCGGAAGCCGAGCGTGGCGCTGGCGCCCGAGAGGTCGACCCGCAAGCCCCGGAAGTCCTCGCCCAGGTCGGCCTGGGCCCACTGGTACCGCCCCTCGAGGACCAGGCTGAAGTCGTCGTTCAGGGGGACTCGGACCCCACCGAGCACGTGAGCGCCCACCGTGGTCCCCTCCGAGAGGAAGGAGTCCTCGTAGACGGCAAAGCTGTCGTCGCTCGGATCATAGCTCTCGTAGTCGACGAACTCGCCGTACTCCTCGTACTTCCAGAAGACGACGTCACCCCCGACCCCGACGTAGGGCACAACGGACGCCCTCGGACCGGTCGGGAGGAAGCGCACCGAGAAGCCCAGCGGAACGACCTCCAGCGAGAGCGACTGCAGGATCTCCCGCCCGCTCTCGTAGGTGAAGTCCCGGGAGGAGGTGTGGAGCGTGCGCCCGTAGCCGTCGAGGTGGAACCCCAGCTCGACGTTTCGGGCCACCGCCATGTTCCACTCGATCCCGCCGGTCCAGCCGTCCCAGTCGGACCTCTTGAGATCGCGACCGTCGTACGAGTACAGCTCGGCGTCGTCCCGGAACAGGCTGCTGTCGGCGGCCGGGAAGAACCGCCCGCCCCGAACCTCCAGCCCGCCCCCGGCGGCCGGGCTCGGAACGGCGGCGGCCACCACTACGGCTCCCATCAGGGCGACGATCGTCCTCTTCATCGCTACCTCCATTTGGCGGCCCCTCGTAAGACCTCGCCGCCACTGCGCCTCGGATTTGCAGGAACGGTGCCAGCCGACCCGCAGGCCGAAATCGTTGTTTCGCGGCGTCTCGGCCCTTGGCCCTCGCGGCCCTTTGTCCTTTCTGGAGGACGCAGAAGGGGCCAGCGGGTGAGCTCAGGAGCCGGGTCGGAGGTGGGGTTGGAGGCGGCGAGCGGATTTGAACCGCTGAATAGAGGTTTTGCAGACCTCCGCCTTAACCACTTGGCTACGCCGCCTTCCTCGCCAGAATATAGAAGACTCTTAGGCTGGGATCAAGGCGCGCCCCAACCGGCGCGCGGTTTGACGCGAAGCCGCCGGCAACGGTAGGATACTGCCTCGTCGGAGCGGGAATAACTCAGTGGTAGAGTGCGACCTTGCCAAGGTCGAAGTCGCGGGTTCGAATCCCGTTTCCCGCTCCAGCCACCCCGTCGCCGGGCCTTCCCCAGCCTGACCCCGGCAGTCGTCCTCAGACGCCCCGCGAGTCGAAGGCCCCCGGGTCGTGGCGCACCTTGGGCCCGGACGCGCCGCAATCGACCGAGATCACGTCGAAGCGGATGGGGGTCTCGAGCAGCTCGTGCGCAGAGGCATAGGCGTAGGCTGCCCGAATCACCCGTTGCCGCTTGGCCGGCGTGACTGCCTCGTGCCCGGCCCCGTGACCGGGACCGGTCCTCGTCTTCACCTCGACAAAGACCGTCAGGTCGCCCTGCCGGGCGACCACGTCGATCTCGCCGAGGCGGCATCGGTAGTTCCGTTCGACGATGTCGTAGCCGTGGGCGAGGAGGTGCCGGCAGGCCACCTCCTCACCTTTGCGGCCCGCCGCCCCCGAGCCGCGGGCGCCGGCCAGCCAACGCCTCAGCGCTGCCGCCGCCACCTGGTCCCCTTGGGTGTGTCCTCCAGCACCACCCCCAGCCCCTCGAGCTGTGTCCGAAGGGCGTCGGCGGTCCGGAAGTCCCGCTCCCGGCGGGCCCGCTCGCGCCCGTCCAGCAGGGCCTGCTCCTCCGCGCTCAGCCGCTCGGTCGCCTCCGGCAACAGCACCGCAAAGACCTCGTTCATCGACCGCAGCCGGCCCAGCAGCACGGCGGCCCCATCTCGGGTCAGCTCGCCCTCCGCCAGCAGCCGATTGCCTTCGCCGACCAGGATGTGGACCGCAGCCAGCGCCTCAGGGGTGTTGAGGTCGTCGGCCAGCGCGGCCTCGAAGGTCTGGCAGGCTCTCGCGCAGGCCTCCTGGACGGCGTCGCCGGCCGGCCCCGGCCGCTCCACCTCCTCCAGCCGACGCACCAGGCCGTACAGCCGGTCGAGGGCCGCTTCCGAGTGGGCCAATCCCTCGAAGGTGAAGTTGAGCTGCTTGCGATAGTGGGCCTGGCTCAGCAGGTAACGGATCGCCGCCGGCCGGTGGCCACGCGCCAGCAGGTCGGGCAGGGTGAAGAAGTTGCCCTTGCTCTTCGACATCGTCTCGTTGCCGACCAGCAGGTGCTCGACGTGCATCCAATGTCGTACGAAGGGCTGGCCGGTCCCGCAGTAGCTCTGAGCGATCTCGTTCTCGTGATGGGGAAAGACGAGGTCGACGCCGCCGCAGTGAAGATCGAGCGTCGGCCCCAGGTACTTCATCCCCATCGCCGAGCACTCGATGTGCCAGCCGGGTCGTCCACGCCCGAACGGCGCCTCCCACTGGGCCCACGCCGGCTCGTCGGACTTGGCCTTCCACAAGACGAAGTCGCGCGCGTCTTGCTTCTCGTACTTGTCCGTGTCGACCCGGACCCCGGCCTGGATTCCGGCCACGTCGAGGCGCGAGAGGCGCCCGTACTCGGGGAAGGACGAGATCCGAAAGTAGATGCTGCCTTCGGCCTCGTAGGTATGCCCACGCTCGATCAGCCGCTCGATCAGCTCGATCATCTCGGGCACGTGCTCGGTGGCCCGGGGCAGGAACTCGGGGCGCTCCATACGCAGCGTCTCGAAGTCCTCCTCGAAGGCGCGGATGTGCGCCTCGGTGAACTCGCCGAGGCTGACGCCGGCCGCCTGCGCCTTCTGGATGATCCGGTCGTCGACGTCCGTGATGTTCAGCACGTGGCGGACCCTGAGCCCCCGCTGGCGCAGGAACCGCCGCAGGATGTCGGTGACGACCAGCGTCCGGTAGTTTCCGATGTGGCCTCGATCGTAGACGGTGAGGCCGCACACGTACATGGTCAGGTCGGGCGGTGAGAGCGGCACCAGCTCCTCGACCTGCGCCGTCAGCGTGTTGTGCAAGCGCACCTTGACCCTCTCCAAGCCGCTAGCTCTTGCGCTTGACCAGGCGGAAGACCCGGTCGGTCGACGAGGGCGCACCTCCGAGGAGTCGCACCTCGACCTCCAGTTGCGGACCCCGATCCTCCAGCCGGACCTCGAGCTCCGGGGCGTCCTCGGGGTTTGCGGGATCCTCGACCAGACGTGACGCCGCCTCCGCCACGTCTCGCCCGACGCCTCCGCTGGTTTCGTCGTCGAAGCCGGCGAGCTGGGCGGTGCGGGTGGCGAGGTCCTGGGCCAGGGCGACGACCGGCGGCCCGGTCGGAAGGCGCATGACGAAGCTGGGCGGCCGCGGCCGGCGACGGGAAGCGCCGGCCGCGCCGGGACGCGTCTTGTCGTTCACCACGCCGCGACTATACCCTTTTCTCACCGCGCCAGCAGCGCCCGCGCGGCTGCGATGTCCATGCGTATCTGGGCCGCCAGCTCCTCGGCGCCCGAGAACTTCCGCTCTTCACGAAGGCGGGCCTCGAACTCCCAGCGCATCGGTCGCCCGTACAGGTCTCCGGAGTAGTCGAGCAGGTGGGCCTCGACGGTGCGGCGTCCCCCGCCGAAGGTGGGGCGGTGTCCGATGTTCACCACCGCCGGCCAGCGCGCCGATGCCCCGTGAAGCTCGCGGCAGAAGCCGGCGTAGACGCCGCTCCCCGGAAGCGTCTCGTTGTAGGCCTCGAGGTTGGCGGTCGGGAACCCGAGCCCGCGCGCCCGGCCGTCTCCCGGCACCACCACTCCGTCCACGAAGAAGAGGCGCCCCAGCATGGCGTTGACAGCGGCGAGCGCTCCTCGGGCCAGGGCCTCCCGGATCCGGGAGCTGCTGATGGCGGTCCCCTCGTGAAGGACCGGGAGCACCCCGCGCACCTCGATCCCCCAGGAGGCGCCGAGCCGCCGGAGCAGATCGAGGTCGCCGCCCCGGCCCCTGCCGAAACGGAAGCCCGTTCCCACCGCCACCAACCGAGCTCCCAGGCAGTCACGCAGCACCGCCCGCACGAACTCCTCGGGCGGCAGGTCCGAGAACTCCCGCGTGAAGGGGATCAGCACCAGCCGCTCGACCCCCAGGTCCCCCAGAAGCTCCCCCTTCTGATCCACCGTGGTGAGGGTGGCGGGAGCCCGGTCCGGGGCCAGCACCACCGAGGGGTGAGGCTCGAAGGTCAGGGCGACGGTGGTGCCCCGGCTCAGGCGCGCCTCGTCGGCAACGGTGCGGGCCAGCGCTTGGTGGCCCAGGTGGACGCCATCGAAGTTGCCCACCGTGACGGCCGGCTCGGGCCAGCCCAGCGGGTCGAAGGACTCCAGGCGAAGCCGGCGCATGCGGCCAGTCAGGGTCGGCTGCCGCTCCTGCGAACCTCCGGGCCGGGCTCGCCGTCCGGCGTCGAGGACGCGCGGATCACGTACCCGCCAGGCAGCGCCTGGTACTCGTAGGGACGGCCCCACGGGTCCCTCAGGCAGCGGTCCGAAACCAGGCCCATGGCCACCAGCTCTTTGAGGTCGGCCGGCACCACACCTCTCGCCAGGCGGTAAGCGTGGGCCGCCCGGTCCAGACGCTCCACCCGTTCGCGGCTCACCGCCCCGAGCAGCAGGGCCCGGGGCTCCTCCATGAACGAACCAACGCCCACCACCCCGAAGGGGCTGCTGAAGTGAATGGCCACGGCCGCCGCCGACAGCAGGAGGGCGAAGCCCAGGGCGAGGTGACCCGGGAGTGCCGAGACCGCCTCCGACCGCACGGCCGCCGCCTGGCGCGCTTCGACCTTCCCCACCGGCGCCACGATGGTGCGGTTCAGCAGGTCGAACAGGACCCGGCAGGTGTCGAACTCGCTGAGGCCACAGGAGTCGATGATGGCCTGGACCGTGTTCGAGCCATCCACCAGGCGGAAGACCCGGTGCTCCTCGGCCGAGAGGCGAACCTTGCCTGCCCCGCCCTGAGGCTTGGCCTCGCCGGCGCCACCAAAGGCGTCATCCAGCCCGGAGCCGTCGCCCTCGCCGGCCTCCACCGAGGAGCGGTCCACCAAGCTCCGGAAGACGATGTCCATCGAGGGGATCTTCTTCTCGATGATCGGCCACTCGTCGACCATCCGGATCCCCTCCATGAGCACGAAGTCCGCGCTCATCGGGTTCAGGTTCTCCCGGTCATAGTCGACGGAGTCGGCGGGGGCGAAGTTGTAGTCGCCCTCCTTCCAGCGGAACAGCCGAAAGACGATCTGCGAGACCTGCAGGGTGATGGCGTCCTTGAGGTTCTGGGGGGTGATCGCCCCGCTGGCCAGGAGCACGTGACCCAGGCGCTGGAGGGTCTGCTTCTGGACCCCGAGGGCCTCATCGAGCCGCTCCCGGGTCAGCTTCCCCTGCTTGACCAGCACGTTCCCGAGCCGGTCCTCCAGACGCTTCCCGGAGCTGTCGGCCATCACGATCGCGCCATTCTCGAAGGTGACCGTGACCTGCTCCGCCACGCTCCTCAAGGTCAGGATGCCGGTCTTCCTCTGCAGCCCGATCAACTGGAAGATGTCGGGAAGGCCGAAATCCTTGATCGTCCCCTCAAGCGCCATGCCCGGTCCCCGTCCTCAAGCGCGCGCGCGTCGGACCATGCGGCGCGGCAACGAGACCACCGACTCGAAGCTGGGTGTGACCACGTTGGCGATCGCGTAGACCGCGGCCAGCACCAGAAGCGCCAGACCCAGCATCCACCCCCGGGCGGCGGCCGCCGCCGCCTCGGTCAGGGGGGCCAGCCGGGCGGCCAGCACCAGCGCCGCCAGCGTCGTCGCCCAGACGCCCAGCAAGGGTAGCCCCATCCCCGGCTTCTGGGCGTAGAGATGACCCGAGCCCGGAGCCAGCAGCGACAGGAGCCGGAAGACCCGTTGCCGGCGGCCCTCCTCGCTCTTCACCTCCTGCAGCTTCTGGGCTCGCGCCGGCCCCGACACGCCATCCCGCACCACGTAGATATGATGGCACTGGGTGCACAACCCGGTGCCGGCGCCGCCGAGCTGGCAGCGGCGACAGAAGGGGGCCCCGCACTTGAGGCAGCGCAGCGTGAACGACCGGCTGCCCCGCCAGCGCGAGAGCACGAGCGCCGCCAGGCCGAAGATGGCCGCCGCGGCGCTGAACCGGGACCCGAGGCCCAACAGGAAGGCCTTGGCGGCTGACCCGCCGGCGGGGCCGGCGACCGCCTTTTCGAGCTTGGCCCAGACCTCCTCCTCGCTCGGTCCCACGTCCACCACGGTGGGCACCGCGGTGTCGCCGCTGTGGTACTTCCATGTGGTGTCGTAAGCCGCGGTGGTCCGGCCCGAGATCGAGTCGGCCGAGGAGCGGGCCTCGCCGGCGGGACCGTAGGAGAAGGTCTGCAGCAACGCCACCGAGAGGTTGTAGAGGTAGGTGGCGCGGAAGGTGTCGGGGCCGCCCACCTCGGCGGCCTGGCGGTAGCGCTGGATCGCCGAGCTGAAATGGCCCCGGTCGAACTCGATGTTGGCGAGGTTGTTGAGGGCCACTGCGTCCGTAGAGCTCTCGGCCAGCATCCGCTCGTAGATCGCGGCCGCTTCGTCGTAGCGTCCCGCCTTCTTGAGAGCCAGCGCCTGAAGGTAGTCGAGATCGTGGTCGTTGCCCTCGGCCGCCACCTTCTCGAGCAGCTCGATCTCGGGAGCCCCGGGCTCGCCCGACACCGCCGCCAAGCCGGCGCTGAGCAGGGGACTCTGCCGGGCCAGCAGGCCGGTGCGGGCGGACGAGAGCTGGGCCACGCCGATCACCAGCAGCAGCACCAGGGCGGCACTGATCACCCGGTCGACCTTGGTCCCGTAGACGACCATGAGCGCGATCCACCACAGCGGCAGCAGACCGTAGCCCTGCAGGGCCACCGTCGGCACCAGCAGCACCAGCACGTAGACCCCGAGGGCGCGCGGGACGCCCAGCCGCTCCTCGATGTCGTGGCGGAGCAAGCTGCCGTGCCGGAGCAGCAGCGTGACCGAGAAGACCGCCAGCACCATCAGCAGGACAGCCAGGCCGACGGCTCCCAGGTAGCTCACGAAATCGTGACGCCCCGGCAGGGTGGAGAGACGGGCGGTCAGTCCGGCGATCACGTGTCCCAGCGCGGAGCCGGCCCCGCTGGTGCGGGCCAGGGCGAAGTGGGCCTCAGCCAGGCTCGGGTCGAGGGCCACCGCGTTCTCGAAGTCCTCGCGGGCGGCCTCCTTGTCTCCCGCCTGGATCTTCTCGAGCCCCTCCGCCACCAGCGACATCGCCACCGTGTCGAGCCGGACGATGTTGCGCTCGATCCTCACCCGCTGGATCCTGTCCAGCGCCGCCTGGGCCTGCCCGACGTCCCCCGCCTCCTGAGCGGCCCGGGCGTGCTCCCAGAGGGCCCCGAACGAGCCCGACATGCCTTCCGGTTGGGACGGGACCGCCGCCGTCGTCCCCGAGTGCTCCTGGGCCGCGGCGGAAAGGGTGATGAGCGACAAGGCCAACGCCAGGCCCGGCGCCCGCCTCGCCGCTCTCCAGGTCGAGCGCTTCACGAGACCGATCTCGTCATCTCGAGATAGCCCATGCGGAGCTGGTAGAGGAGGGTCTCGATGGCCCGGTCCTCCTCCGGCGATCGGTTCCCCCTCGTCTTCTCCTCGAGCATCTCCAGGATCGAGATGAGGTGCCGCACCCCCGGCAGGTCCGGCCCACTCGGCTCCTCCCCGCCCGGGGAAAGCTCGCCGCTGAGCAGCATTCCGGCCTGGGCGGCCAGGCCGGCGAAGAAGCCGACCAGAGTCGGACGCTCTTCGGCCGCAGCCGCGGGCTCAGGCTCGGCGGGCGCCGACGCAGGGGTCGGAGCCGGCCTGTCGGCCGCAGCCGGTTCCGCGCTGGTCGGGGCTCCCCGGCCGGCGGCCACGGCGTCGTCACGCGGCTCGCCGTCCGCGGCGAAGTGGCGACGATCCTTGACGGTGAAGGGCTTCTTCTCCTCGCTCATCGTGCTGCCCGCGTGAGGCCCCTTGACGCCCGGTCGGCCCGGGACGCCGTCTTCAGTCGTCCCCTCCCCGCACGCCGTCGCGACGGCGAGGACCGGCCCAAGCCATGGACTTCGGGGGCGGATGTTATCACAAACTCAATGGGCAAACTCACTTCCCGGCAGCCGCCAACCGGCGGCAGCGAGCGTCCCGTGGGGCCAGAGGCCGGCTCAGCGCACCCGTCGCTCTCCGGGGCCCAGGTGGGTCCGCACCCACACCCGAGCACCGTCCGTCGAGACGGTCACGGCCCCGTCCTGGTCGGTCCTGAACACGGCCGCGCCTGCGGTGACGTATCGGCTCACCACCTGCGGATCGGGATGGCCGAACGACGCAGCGCCGGCCGAGACCACCGCCACCGCAGGAGCCACGGCACCCACGAAGGAAGCGCTGCTGCTCGAGCGGCTGCCGTGATGTGGCACCTTGAGGACCAGCGACCGGACCTCGCCCAGCCGCCGCTCCGCCTCGCCGCCGATGTCCCCGGTGAGCAGGAAGCGCACTCGTCCCAGCCGGAGGGCCAGCACCACCGAGTCGTCGTTCGAGATCAGGGGTGGTGGCCGGTCGGGCCGCGGCGGACCGAGCACCCGGACCTCGACGCCATCCCATTCGCAGGCCCCACCGCTGAAGACCGTCCTCCGCGAGATGTCTGCCTGGGCGATCCAAGAGTCGAGCCGCCGGTACCCACCGTCGCGGATGGGGGCCGGGCCCTCCCAGACCTCGTCGATGTGGAACGCGTGGAGCAGAAACGGGAGACCGCCACAGTGGTCGCCGTGAGCGTGGGTCACCAGGACCCGATCCAGCCGTCTGACTCCGAGCTGCCACAGATACGGCGCCACCACCCGCTCGCCGGCGTCGAATCGCTCGGGGACCCGGGGCCCCGCGTCCACCAGCCAGTACCTGCCGCCGGGCGAGCGAAGGACCAGGGCCTCGCCCTCTCCCACGTCGAGCACCGTCAGCGACAACCTTCCGTCGCCCGGCGCCGCCGTACGCATGACGGTCAGCCCCAGTAGGCCCGCCACCACCAGGCCCCACCCCGGGCGCCGCCAACGCTCGCCGGCCAGCGCTAGAAGGCCCAGCCACACGACCGCCGCCGCCCAGAGAGGAGGCGAGGGCACGCGGATGTCCAGCCAGGGCAGCCCTCCCACCCACTGTCCGCTGGCCAAAAGGGCGCGTGCGCTCCAGAAGCAGGCCGCGCCCAGCAGCCCGGAGAGCACCGGCACCGCCGCCGCCGACAGCAGCAGCGAGTAACCGCACAGGAGCACCGCGGCGGCGAGAGGGATCGCAACCAGATTCAGGACCAGGGCCGCCGGGGCCAGGCGGTGAAAGTGGGCCGCCAGCAGCGGCAGCAGCGCAAGCTGCGCCGAAAGCGAAGCGGCCAGGGGCCAGGCCAACCTCCGCGGCAGCCACCTGACGCTGCGGCAAAGCGGCGGCGTGAGGGCGATGATGCCCGTGGTCGCCGCAAACGAGAGCTGGAAGCCGACGTCGTCGATATCAAGGGGATGGCGCAGCAGCAGGAGGCACGCGGCCAGGCCGAGCAGGTTGAGCGGGTCGGCGTCGAGGTCGAGGCAGCGGCCGGCCGCGAGCACGATCACCATGGTGACGGCCCGCACCACGGGGGTGTGTCCGCCGACCAACTCCGCATAGAAGACGAGCAGCGACGAGGCGGCGGCGGCCACCGCCACCCGCCCGAGGCCGAGCGCCCGCAGACCCCAGAGCAACAGCCCCGCCAGCACGGCGACGTGGGCCCCGGAGATGGCCAGCACGTGGTAGGTTCCCGCCGCCCGGAACGACTCCTCGGTAGCCTCGTCGAGACCGGAGCGGTCGCCGATCAGGAGCGCTTCGCAGAGCGCTCGTTCGGGACCGGGGGGCAGGTTCTCGGCCAGGCGCTCCCGGATCCAGGCCCGCAGGCGGGCCGCCGTTGCCGGCACGAAGCCGACGGACCCCACTCCGAGGACGTGCACCAGCCGCGGGCTCTTGCAGCGTCCATAGGCGTGCACACCCTGCCTCACCGTGTGGGCGCCCAGGGCGAAGCTGCCGGGGTTCGCGAACCCCCGCGGCAGCCACAACGTCGCCCAGAGCCGGAGCCGGTCTCCGAGGCGAACCGATGGACGGGGGAGCCGACCTCTCACCTGCACCACCACCCGGCCTCGCAGGTCGAGGCTCACGCCCCGGTGCCGCACCCGGTCCACGTCGAGGGTGAGACGCCAAAGGTCGCCGAGATCCTCTGCGTCACGTACGGCGGTCCCCGCCAGCTCGACGGGGGCGTGGGCCGCCGTCCTCGCCCGCACGAAGCGGCGCAGCGGGTTCTGCTCGTGCTCCCGACGCTGGCCGAAACCGCCGACGGCGCCGAGTGAGAAGGCGATCCCGCACAGCGCGAGGCTTGCCGCACGCGCCGATCGCGACAGCACGCACATCGCCAGCAGCAGCGCCGCCAGCCCCAGCGGAACGCCGACCCCGAAGGATCCCCGTCCTCCCAGCCAGGCGCCCGCCGCGATGGCGATCGCCAGCCAGAAAAGGGGTCTCGTCACCTCGCCCTCCCGACCCAGCCGTGGGCCGAGGTGCAGGATAAGGCTCGCTGAGCCGGGGGCGCCCCCCGACCGCACACTTGTGGTGACTGTTCGGTGGCGCGACTCCCGCGGCGGCTAGCGGGGGACCAATTGCACGACCGTCTCCAGGTGATAGGTGTCCGGGAACAGGTCGAATCCCCGGATGCTGGCGGGCCGGTAGCCGAGCGCCGCGAAGCGGCGCAGGTCCCGAGCCAGCGTGGTGGGGTCGCACGAGACATACACCACGCTCTCGGGGTGGCGAGCGGCGATGGCGGCCACCACCGCCTCGCCGGCCCCCGTGCGGGGGGGGTCCAGGACGACACGCTCCGGCCTGGGCGACCTCGCCGGCCGCAGCATCTCCTCCACCCGACGACGCTCGACGCGAACGTTCCTGAGCCCGGCGGCGCGAGCGTTGAAGCTGGCGTCGGCGGCTGCGGTGGCGTTCTGCTCGACGGCCAGCACCCGCTCGGCCCGACCCGCAAGCGCCAGGGCGAACAGGCCCACCCCGGCGTACAGGTCGAGGACCACGCCAGCTTCAGGGGTCCGGTCGACGACCTCGCGCACCAGCGGCTCCAGCAGGTAGCGGTTCCCCTGGAAGAACGAGCCCACGTGGGCGCGCAGCTCCAGGCCGGCTACCTTGGCGGTCACGAAGGGCTCGCCCCTGAGGTGGAGGTAGAGGCGGCGACCGGCCCGACCCGGCAGCACGCCGAAGCCGGTGAGGTGGGGCGCGGCGGCGGCCAGGCGAAAGAGACTCGCGGCCTGGGCCGAGGGCAAGCTGGTGTCCAGGGCCGCCACCAGGCGGTCTCCCGCATCCGACTCGGCCAGCTCGATGCCGTGGATCTGCTGCCACGCCGCCGGGCTCGCCTCTATCCCCAAGCGGAACGAAGCCAGCGCCCGGTTCATGGCCGGCGACACCTGTAGGCACTCGTCGAGGTCCACGACCTCACGGGAGCCCGCCCGATACAGGCCGAGGCGCGCGGTGCCGCCGCGCTCGGCCAGGTGGAAGCGGGCCCGGGTCCGCCAGCCCTGCTCGGGAGAGGCCACCACCTCGATCTCCTCATCCCAGTTGAGGCCGCCCCGGCGCAGCGTCTCGCCGAGCACCTCCCCCTTGATCCGGCGCTGGGTCTCGTAGCCGAGCTCCTGGTAGCTGCAGCCTCCACAGCGGTCGTGGAACCGGCAGGGCGCCGGCCGGCGCTCGCGGCTCGCTTCGAGGACCGTCTCGATGGTGGCGCGGGCGTAGTCTCGGGACACCGACGAGACGCGGACCCGCAGCCGGTCGCCGGGGAAGGCGCCGGGGACGAAGACCACCTGACCCTGGTGGCGTCCCAGCCCCTGACCCTGGTACACGGCCTTCTCGATCGAGAGATCGATCACGTCACCGGTCCGCAACCCCTGGCGCGGTCCCGACGAGGAGGAGGCCCCGGTTCCCGCCCCGGGAGGGGCGCCGCGGCCGGGGCTCAAGGCGCGACCTCCTGATGATGAAACAGACTCAGCCGTGGAATGCCGAAGCCCCCCAGCAGGCGGCGGCGCAGCGACTCGCGACGCACCTGCGCGTAGACGGTGGCCGGCATCCGGGAGCGGTACGGCGCCAAGTCGGCGTCGACGGCCACCCCCAGCTCGGCCACGCCGGAAGGGCCAGCCCGCCTCTCCAGGGCCCGCACCAGCCGGTCCTCCGCTCGGCCGAGCTCGGCCTCGACCCCGCTGGTCTGGGCGGGCTCTCGCGCAAGCTCGCGAAGGACTTCTGTGATCTCGCGGCAGACGCGGGGAGCCCCCCTCTCGTCGGCAGCGCGCTGAAGCGCCGCGGCGAGCCGCTCCAGGATCGCAGTCGTGTCCACGCCGGCCGCGGCCCCGAGGGAGAGGGCCCGCTGCCACCTCTCGCGCGCCTCCTCCACCTCCGCCTCACAGTAGGCGAGGCTCATGACCTTCTGGTGCCGGGACCAGGAGTGACGATGGGCGTCGAGGGCATCCGCGATCCCCCGCAGCACGATGCGAAGCGGCAACTGCGCCTTCCGCCATTTCCTCACCAGCAGCCAGTCGGCGTTCGAGAGGAACAGCGGGTCGCCGCGGCGGGAGACGAAGAACTCCTCGATCGACTGGTAGTACTCGGCCTCGGGGTCTTGGGGCATTCCACCACACGGCGACTAGTGTTCCGTATCGCAAGTCATGCTGGCAACAACCAGGAGAAGAGATCCGGGGTACACGATCCCGATTCGACGGAAGCGGTGCCATGGGGACATGACCCGAATCCGTCGGCAGCCCGGGATTCGGGATCGTGTCCCCATGGCCGGTCTCGCCGAAATCGGGTCATGTCCCCGGATCTCCGGTTGGAGCTCCTACCATCAGCCCGCGATACCGAACACGTCGTGTCCAGTCGGCAGGCCCACGGAGCCGAAGTCCGTCGGCGCCTTCTGGTACAGGACACTAGCGCCCGCCCCGATGACGCTCGTGGATCAGACGCAGGCCGGTCAGGGTCAGCACCGGGTCCACCACCTCGATCGATGGGATGTCGGCGGCCAGCACCTCGGCCAGGCCGCCCGTGGCCACCACCCGGGCCGGCTGGCCGAGCTCCTCGCGAATGCGGAAGATGATCCCCTCCACCATGCTGCAGTAGCCGAAGTAGAGGCCCGACTGCATCGACTGCACCGTCGAGCGCCCCACCACCCGCGCCGGCTTCCGTACGTCCACCCGCGGCAGCCGGGCGGCCCGTTGGAACAGGGCGTCGGCGCTGATCCCGATCCCCGGGCAGATCACCCCCCCGAGGTACTCGCCGCCCTCGGTCACCACGTCGAAGGTGGTGGCGGTGCCGAAGTCGACGACCACGCAGGGGCCACCGAAGGCGGCGAGCGCGGCCACCCCGTTCACGATCCGGTCCGCGCCCACGTCGGCTTGAGGCTCGTAGAGGATGGGCATCCCGGTGGGAACGCCCGCCTCCACCACCAGCGGCTCCTGGCCCAGGTCTCGCTGGCAGAGGGCCACCAGCACGGATGTCAGCGGGGGCACCACGCTTGCCAGGGCCACCCCGCCGATCTCCCGCGGGTCGATCTCGGCCGAGGAGAAGAGGTTGCGGATCAGGATCCCGTACTCGTCGGCGGTCTGCTCGCGCCGCGTGGTCAGCCGCCAGTGGACTTCCAGCCTCCCGTCCCGATGGACGCCGAGCACGGTGTGGCTGTTGCCGACATCGATGGTCAGGAGCATCATGCCGCCAGGATCCTCACGATGACCCGCGCCGGAGCGTCCAGGCCTCGCCCGAGTGGACGCTCATCGTGGAGCCGTCCGGCTGCCGAAGCTGCAGCCCCCCGTCGGCGTCGACTCCCAGCGCGATCCCGCGACAGGCTGCCCCGCCGAAACACACCTCTACTTCCTCCCCCCACCACGGCACGGAGCGCTGCCTGAAGGCGTCGAGAATCGCGGGACCACCCTCGCGGGTGAGGGCATGATACCAGACGCGCAGACGGCCCACGATCCGGGCCGCCATCACCAGCGGGTCGGAGCCGGAGCCGCTCTCGGCGGCAACGCTGGTCGCGTCCACGCCGGCCGGCGCCACCGTGAGGTTGACACCGCACCCGAGGACCACGAAGGTCGTGCCACGCGCCTCCGTGCTCGCCTCGGCCAGCACACCGGCCAGCTTGCGGCCCCCGACCACGACGTCGTTCGGCCATTTCAGCAGCGCCGCCACACCCAGCGAGGCAAGCGCCTCGTGAACCGAGACGGCCGCGGCCAGCGGGATCAGGGTCAGGCTGACAACGGCCGGGTCCGGCCGCAGCAGCACCGAGAGATACAGGTTGCCGGCCGGCGACACCCAGGTCCGGCCCCGGCGGCCGCGACCGGCCGTCTGGCACCCCGCCAGAACCAGGCTCCACTCCGGCGCCCCCTGGGCGGCCAGATCGCGAAGCCGATCGTTCGTCGACGGGAGCGCGCGGTGGAGCTCCATGATGGCCGGAACCGCGCCGGCATCCTGCTCCAGCAGTCGGACCAGCCTCTGAGTCTCGGGGCTCGACAAAGGGCTCACTCGCGCCCGCGGGCACGGGCGTGGCTCGGCGGGACGTCGAGATGCCGCCTCAGGTCTCCTGGAGCTCCTTCTTGAGGCGCTCGATCTCCTGGGTGATGAGGGTCTCGGCCAGCTCGGGGATCACCTCCCAGGCGATCTCACGAACCACCTTCTCCGAGACCTGGGCGATCACCCGGCGCGCGATCTGCTCGACGTCCTCCGGGGCGACCCCCACATCGGCCGCCTCGCTCACCGGGGCCTCGGTCGCAGACGTCGTCACCAGGTCCCCGAAGGACTCCTCGGCCAAGGCCGGTGGCGGCTCGATCGCCTCCGGCTCGCCGCCCACGTCTTCCTCCACCTCGTCGAAGACGGGAGGAGCCGGGGGAGACGACGGGTAGGCCGACTCGACGCTGGCGCGGGCCCGCTCCTCCAGAGGCACCTCGAGGGTCGCCACCCGCTTCTCGGCGGTCCCCGGCGGGCCTGGGCTCAGGTCCTCCTCCGCCCCAGGAGCGGAGGCTGGCAGCTCGGCGCCGAACTGCTCCAGTCCCGCGTCATCGTCGAATGACTCGGCAAAGCCCGAGGCAGGCTCCTCGCTCGGTGCCTCCTGACCCGACGGCACGAGGTCTGCCGCGGCCTCGGGCTCGAAGGCCGGCTCGGGGATCTGCTCCACCGGCTCGCCGATGAAGGGCTCGTCCGCCGCGCCCATCGGATGCTCCGCCGGGGCCTCGCTGATGAAGGCTTCGTCCACCACCGGCTCCACGGGCGCCTCGGCGGCTTCCGCCTCGACCCCTCCGATGAAGGCCTCATCCGCCGAGATCGGGGGCTCCATGGGGGCCTCCGGCTCGCCGACGAACACATCGTCCGCCGCGTCCAGGGACGGCGGGGCTTCCGCCGACGGCGCCTCCTCGATGTCGGCGAAGCTGGGCACCGAGTCGAAGACGTCGGCAGGCTCGGCCGAGAGGCCTTCGCCCCCGACCAGCGGCCCCTCCGGCGTTTCGTACGAGAGCGCCCCCTCGGAAGCGGGAGCGAAGGCGACCTCCTCCGGAAACGCCTCTTCGGCTGGCGGCTCGGGCGCGGCCTGATACGGCTCCCAGACCACCTCGGGGCCGCGCGGCGCCTCTTCGCTCGGGTCCGAGACGAAGGAGGGCTCGGGCCGCGGGGCCGAGACGGGGACCGTGGAGGCCGCCGCCGGCGCGGCAGGCTGCGGCGGCAGAGCGGCCGGTGCGGGCGGAGCGGCGGGACCAGCAGGCGCCGGCGCCGCGGACGGGGCGGCGGTGGGCGCCGGCCGCGGCGCGGGCGCGGGTACCGCAGCCACCGCCGACGGCGCGCGCTGCGCGGTCTGGGCCAACAGCTCCTTGACCTTGGCGATCAGCGTCTGTGGCTCGAAGGGCTTGGCCAGCGACCCGTCGGCGCCGACCCGGGTGGCCTTCTCTTGATCGAAGGGCTCGAAGGCGCCGGTCAGCAGGAGCACCGGGACGTGGGCGAGTCGCGGGTTCTGCTTCACGAACTGGCACACCTCGTACCCGTCCTTCTCGGGCATGATGATGTCGCACAGGACCACGTCCGGCTGGACCTCTTCGGCGCGCTCGATGGCGAGCCGGCCGTTGCCCACCGTCACCACATCGAAGTCCTCGTCCAAGAAGGTCAGCTCGATGACCTTCTGGATCGTGATGCTGTCGTCGGCCAGCAGGATCCTCTTGCCCATCTCCTCAGGCCCTCCCCGCACAACCGGCCTCAACGCACGCCAAGACGCGTCACCCGGTGCCCGGGCCCCGCCTCGGTTGAGAACCAGACAGGTGCCGCGATGTCGCCCTCACGATAGACGCCTTCTCCCCGTATGTCAAGGAATCGTCTATGGTTGCGGAGTCTGGGGAGTCCCCTTCGCGGCCCCTGGGCGGCTCCGCCGGGCGGCCGATCGGGCTCAGTCACGCTCGGCGGCGGCCCGGACGCCGCTGACGATGTCGGCCAGCCGGGCCCCGGGTAGGAACACCGCCGAGACACCCTGTTCCTTCAGCTCCGCGATGTCCCGATCGGGGATGATGCCCCCGACGAAGAGCTTGACCCCGCCGAGTCCACGCTCCCGCAACAGCTCCAGCACCCGCCGGCAGATCGGCAGGTGGGCGCCGGAGAGGATCGACAGACCGACCACGTGGGCGTCCTCCTGCGCGGCGGCGGCCACGATCTGCTCGGGGCTCTGGCGGAGCCCCATGTAGATGACCTCCATGCCCGCGTCGCGCAGCGCCCGCGCCACCACCTTGGCACCTCGGTCGTGGCCGTCGAGGCCCGGCTTGGCGATCACGACCCGGATCCGGCGCGCTCCGCCGGTCCCTCGGGTCGCCCCTTCGCGGGGATCTTCGGGCATCTCCAACTCCTCCATCTCGCGCCCGGCTCGGCGCCGGGTCCCTGGTCAGAACACCGGGGTCTCCTGGTACTCGCCAAAGACCTCCCGCAGCGCGTCGCACATCTCGCCGAGGGTGGCGTAGGCCCGCGCTGCCTCCAGGATCGGGTAAATCAGGTTCTGGTCGGAGGCCGCGCACCGCTTGAGCTCGTCGAGGCAACGGCCCACCCGCTCTGCGTCCCGGGCCGCCTTGACCGCCGAAAGCCCCGCGAGCTGGTCCCGGGCCACCGACTCGTCGATGTAGAGGGTCGGGATCGGCTTCTCCTCCATCACGAAGTCGTTGACTCCGACGATGACCTTCTCACCGCTCTCCACCGCCCGCTGGAATCGGAAGGAGGCCTCCTGGATCTCCCGCTGCGGGAAGCCGCGCTCGATCGCGGCCACCATCCCCCCCAGGGCATCGATCCTGCGGAAGTACTCCAGGACCTCCTTCTCGATCTCGTCGGTGAGCGACTCCACGAAGTAGGAGCCGGCCAGCGGGTCGGGGGTGTGGACCACCCCCGACTCATGGGCGATCACCTGCTGGGTGCGCAGGGCGATGGTGACCGCCTCTTCCGTGGGCAGGGCCAGCGCCTCGTCGAGCGAGTTGGTGTGCAGCGACTGGGTACCGCCCAGCACCCCCGCCAGGGCCTGAAGGGCGGTGCGGACCACGTTGTTGTAGGGCTGCTGGGCGGTCAGGCTGACGCCGGCGGTCTGGGTGTGGAAGCGGAGCATCAGCGATCGCGGGCTCTGGGCCCCGAAGCGCTCCTTCATCACCCGCGCCCAGATCCGGCGCCCGGCCCGGAACTTGGCGATCTCCTCGAAGAAGTCGCTGTGGGAGTTGAAGAAGAAGCTGAGCCGCGGGGCGAAGTCGTCGACGTCCATGCCCGCCGCCACGCACCACTCGACGTACTCGATCCCGTCCCGCAGCGTGAAGGCCAGCTCCTGGGCCGCCGTGGCACCGGCCTCGCGGATGTGATAGCCGGAGATCGAGATGGTGTTCCAGCGGGGCATGTGCTCGGTGCAGTAGCGGATCATGTCGACGATCAGCCGCATGCTGGGCCGCGGTGGATAGATGTACTCCTTCTGGGCGATGAACTCCTTGAGAATGTCGGCCTGGATCGTCCCCGAAAGCTCGGCCTGCGCGACCCCCTGCTTCTCCCCCACCAGGATGTAGAACGCCAGCAGCATCGCCGCCGGGGAGTTGATCGTCATCGACGTGCTGACCTGGCCGAGCGGGATCCCTTCGAACAGCGTCTCCATGTCGGCCAGCGACGCGACCGCCACCCCGCACTTGCCCACCTCGCCCAGCGAGAGCGGATGGTCGGGGTCGCGCCCCATCAGGGTGGGGAGGTCGAAGGCCACCGAGAGCCCGTGGCCGCCGTGCTCGAGCAGGTATTTGAAGCGGGCGTTGGTCTGGGTCGCGGTGCCGAAGCCCGCGAACTGACGCATCGTCCACAGCCGCCCCCGATACATCGACTCGTGGATGCCGCGCGTGAACGGGAACTGCCCGGGCTCGCCGAGGTCGCGCGCGTAGTCCAGGCCAGCCACGTCCTCGGGCCCGTAGCGGCGGGCCACCGGTCGGCCCGAGAGGGTGGTGAACGAGCCTCGGCGCTCCGCGGAAGGCGCCGCCGCCGGCTTGCCGTCTGGACGATCGGGCATGAGCTCAGAATCGATTCTAGTCCTGGACCAGCCGCTCCACCACGTCGGCCCAGGTGTGGGCGCGCGCCGACTCCGCCGCTGCCGCTCCCATCCGTGAGGCGGTGGTCGCGTCCCCGGCAGCCTCGAGCCAACCGGCGATGGCCTCGGGAGTCGGCGCCCCGACCCATCCGTTGTGGCCGTGGCGGACCAGCTCGGCCGGCCCCCCGCTGTCGGTGGCCGTGATCACGGCCTTCTCCGAACGGAACGCCTCGAGGGTGACGAACCCGTAATCCTCGTTCCAGGGGGCAAAGAAGACGGCGCGGCAGCCGGCGTAGAGGTGCACCAGCTCGGCCTCCCCGACCGCCCCCAGCAGCTCGACCCGCCCTGCCAGCCCGAGCTGGTCGATCCGGGCCTGCAGGCGGGGGCGCTCTTCGCCCTCGCCGACGATCTTGACGCGCAGCGAGGGGGCGCCCGGGAGCGCCGCCGCCTCCACCAGCAGGTGGAGGCGCTTGAGCGGGTGGAGCCGCGACACCGCCAGCACGTAGTCGCCGTACCCGTCGTTCCTATAGGGACGCTCCGGCGCGGGTGGGTACAGCACCTGGCTCGGGATCCCGCCCATCTCCGCCAGCCTCCCCCTTATCGTGCGCGACTGGGCGTAGAGACGGGTGACGTTGCGGGTCAGCAGGTGCCGGTCCAGCCTCCGAAAGACGGCTCGACGGACCCGCTCCTTGAGACGCCCCCGTCGTCCCAGACCCCGGACGAAGCGCGCCCACAGGTCGTAGTACTCGCGCATCCGGTGATTGAGCCAGCAGATGTGATGCGGGTGACGGACCGCATACGACGGGAAGCGGAAAGAGATCACCTGGTCGATGGGCCGCCCGTCGGCGGTCTGTTCGACGTCGGTGAGCCAGGTGGCCAGGTAGGCGCTGAGCTGCCGGCCGAAGCGATTCTGCGGGGTCACCAGCAGCTCCGCGTCGTGGCCGGCCCGCCGCAGCGCGGCGCAGGTGTGCTCGGCGATCACCATGTGCCCGCCGCGCACGAACAGGGCGCCCGACGTCACCACCAGGATCCGCCGGCGGCTTCCCATCAGGACGTCGTCTCGCGGCCCCGTAGGACGCGGGCCGGGACCCCGGCGGCGATCACCCGGTCGGGGAGATCCTGGGCGACCACGGCGCCCGCCCCCACCACCACGTCCGCCCCGATCGTCACCCCGTCCAGCACCTTGGCGCCGGTGCCCAGCCAGACGTTGGGTCCCAGCCGGATGCCCCGCGAGCTGCGGGGCTGCTCCAGCACCGGCACCCCGGCCTGGTCGAACTGGTGGCCGCCGCCCACCAGGTAGGTGTAGGCGGCGAACAGGCCGTGATCCCCCACCGTCACCGTCGAGCCCGAGAACACCTCCGAGTGGAAGCCGATGTTCACGTGCGCCCCGAGCTCGATGTCGCCGTTCTTGCAGGAGAGGATGGTGCCCCGGCCGAGGAAGGCGTGGTCGCCGATGGTGATGCCGTGGTTGTGCTCGCCCTTGGCGTCCAGCACCACCAGGTCGTCGACGATCACACCGTCGCCCAGCCGGATCTTGTGAGGATGGCGCAGCACGACCCCGTGGCCGAAGGTCACGTTGCGCCCCACCGCGCCCAGCAACCAGCGATAGCAGACGCGCCGGAGGGCCAGCCCCAGCGCCCCAGGGACCCAGGAGGTGGCCGTGATCACGATCTCGTGAAGCAGTAGCCGGGCCAGGCCGCGGCTCCCCACCACCAGGTCCTGGTACTTGCGCAGTGCCGAGCGGCCCTCGGCCCCCACCGCCTCCTGGATCCCCTCCTGGTGCCGGCTGGCGGTGTCCCCGTGCTCCAAAGCCTCCCCCTCGCCGCGCTCTGCGCGCAGGTTTGACCGTCTCGCGCAACGTACTGTAGCATGAGGCCTTTGCGGGAGGCTGTCCCGCGCCCACGGAATGCCCGTCGCCCCCGAGAACCGCACCCGAACCTCCCGACCGGTGCGCCGGCCCGGTCGCCCTCGACCGGTCGTGCTGCTGGGCCTGGTGGCCGGCTGCCTGGCGACGTCCACCTGCGGTGGCGGCTCGCCGAGCGCCCCCTCGGATCGCCCCCCACCCCAGGGCACCGAGCTGCCCACCCTTCCGGTGCCGCTCAGCCCGGTGGCCGGGGCGCAGGTGGCCACCGACACCCCGACGCTCGTGGTCCAGAACGCCCGCGGCTTCGACGTCGGACAGGCCCAGTACACCTTCCGGGTCTTCACCGCCTCCGGCGCCCACCAGCTCGCCGAGGCCGCCGCCCCCGCCGGCTCGGGCAACACCTCGGTCCAGCTCACCACCCCCCTCCCCCGCGGCATGCTGCTGATCTGGAACGTGGTAGCGCGCTCGGCGACCGCCGAGGCCGGCTCCACCTACGCCAGCTTCGTCGGGCCCAGCGTGGACTGCCTCGCCGCCGCCGACCCCTTCGCCAAGCGGGTGGTGGACTGGTGGATCTCCGAGTGCTCGCTCGAGCACGACATCTACAACGACCCCGAGGAGCTGCTCGGACCGCCGGACTCGTCCGGACACGGACCCGACCAGTACACGGGCTTCGTATCGCTGGGCGAGGGCGGGTACGTGACGGTCGACATGGAGGCCTGCGCGGTGGATGCGCCTGGCCCCGACGTCCGGGTGTATCAGCGCGCCTCGGCGGAGCCGGTCACCCTCTACGCCGCCGGCCAGCCCGAAGGCCCCTTCGTCCTCATCGAGTCACGCAAGCCGTGCGGCGAGGCCATCGAAGGAACCCGCTCCGGGATGTGCGAGTTCGACCTCGCCCTCGGTGAGGTGCAGGAAGCCCGTTACCTGCGGATCGAGGACGGCGAGCTGTTCCCGTGTCCCGGCACCACGGTGACGGAAGGCGCCGACATCGACGCCGTGGAGCTGCTGAACCACCGGCCATGAAGCGGGGCGCGCTGGTGGTGCTGAAGGTCGCCGTCAGCCTGGGGCTGCTCGGCTACCTGTTCGCCACCACCGATCTCGAGGCCCTGCTCCAGAGGGTGCGGACCGGAGACCTGCTGCTGCTGGCGGCGGCGGTCTTCCTCTACGCCGCCATGCTGGGCCTGTCCACCTGGCGCTGGGGGCTGCTGCTGAGCGCCCAGGGCTACCCTGCCCCGCTGCGGGACCTCTCGGCCTCCTACCTGGTGGCCACCTTCTTCAACAACTTCCTCCCGAGCAACATCGGCGGGGACGTGATCCGGATCCGCGACGGCTCCCGCCTGACCGGCTCCACCACCGCCTCGGTGGCGATCGTGGCCATCGACCGCATCCTCGGCTTCGGCGCCCTCTACTTCCTGGCCGCCGCCGCCTTCGCGTTGGGAGGCACCGAGGTCCGTGAGCTGGCCGGGGCACGAGCCGTGGTCGTCGGTCTCGGGGGCTTCTTCGTGGTGCTGGCCTACGTCTTCTTCCAGCCCGGCACCGCCCGTCGCGTCATGGCCGCCACGCGGCTGAACCGGATCGGCTGGGCGCGCGACCGCTTCGAGACCGTGCAGGCGGCGGTCCACGTCTACCGGAAGGAGCTGCCCACGGTCTTCCTGGCCCTCGGGGCCAGCGTGGCGCTGCAGGTCCTGATCGTCTTCTACTTCTTCGCCGTCGCCCACTCGCTGCGTATCCCGCTCCCGCTATCGGCCTGCTTCCTGATCGTGCCGCTGTGCACGCTGGTGCAGGCGATCCCGGTCTCCTTCAACGGCTGGGGGATCCGGGAGAGCCTGTTCATCGTCTACTTCGCCCAGGTCGGCCTCTCCCGAGACAGCGCCCTGGCCTTCAGCCTGGTGGGGGCCAGCCTGATCGTGCTGCTGTCGCTCTCGGGCGCCGTGGTCTGGACCACTCGCCGCCGGGACCAGCCGGCGGAGGGTTGATGCCGATCTCGGTGCTCCACGTCTGCGACAAGTTCGGCGTCGCCGGCTCCAGCATCCACGGCGTCTCGCGGCTGTTCGCCTGGTGGTTCCCCCGCTACGACGGGGCGCGCTTCCGGATCGCCCTGTGCGGCCTCAAGCACCCCGAGCCCGCCACCGAGCGGCTGCGCGAGCAGGGGATCGAGGTCGATCACCTCGGTCGCGGCCGCTTCGACCCGCGGATCCTCGGCGACCTGGTGAGCCGCGCACGACGGCTCGACGCGCGCATCCTCCACGTTCACGGCTACGCCGCCGCCGACTTCGGCCGCCTGGCCGCGCGCCTGGTCGGTGCGCGGCTGGTCCTCCACGAGCACTTCGCCGATCCCCGCATGCCCGCCTACCAGGGGCTCGCCGACCGGCTGCTGGCGCCGCTCACCGATCGGGCCATCGCCGTCAGCGAGTCGACCCGCCGGTTCCTGGTCGAGGAGCGACACGTCGCTGCAGACCGGGTGCGCTTGATCTGGAACGGGGCGCCGCTCTCGGAGTTCGCCCCCGGCGATCCGGGACGAGGGACACGGGTGCGTGGAGACCTCGGCATCCCGCCCTCGGCCCCGCTGGTGGGCATCGTCGGCAGGCTGAGCGCCCAGAAGGGGCACCGATACCTGATCGAGGCGTGGCCCCAGGTGCGGCAGCGACACCCCGCGGCACGCCTGCTGGTGGTGGGAGACGGCGACCTCCAGGCGTCGCTGCGGGGACAGGCCGAGGCCCTCGACGTCGCGGCGTCGGTGCTATTCGCCGGCCACCGCACCGACATCCCGGCGGTCCTCCAGGCCCTCGACGTGCTCTGCATCTCCTCCACCTACGAGGGGACGCCGCTGGCGCTGTTCGAGGCGATGGCGGCCGGCAAGGCCATCGTCTCCACCGCGGTCGACGGCTGCCTGGAGGTCCTGGAGGACGGGGTCACCGGGCTGCTGGTGCCGCCGGGCGACGCCCCCGCGCTGGCCCAGGCGCTCGATCGTGCCCTCGGGGACAGGGCGCTGCGCCGAGCGATCTCCGAGGCGGCGCTCGCCGCCTCGCGCCGCTACGACGTCGACGCCTGCGTGCGCCAGATCGAGCAGGTCTACGAGGAGCTGCTGGGCGACGCCGCCTGAGCCCGGGATGACGCCTCTGGAGATCCGGGAGAAGCTCGAGCCGCTGCTCGAGGTCCCTCGCGACCTGCTGCTCGGCCGCTACCCCGACTTCGTGACCGGCGGCGCGCTCCCCCGCGGACAGGTCCCGGTCTTCGTCTTCCACAGCCTGGAGCCGGCGAGCTTCGAGCAGAAGCTCGTCCACCTGAAGGACAACGGCTACCAGACCCTCTCCGCCGACGAGTACCTGGCGGTCCTCGAGGGCAAGACCGATCCGCCGGACCGCGCCGTCCTGCTCACCTTCGACGACGGACGCGGCAGCTTGTGGAGCGTCGGCCTCCCGCTGCTGCGCCGCTACGGGATGCGCGGCCTGGTGTTCCTGGTGGCCGACCGGATGGCCTCGCACGAGGCCACCCGGCCGACCTGGGACGACGTCCGGGACGGTCGGGTCCCCGCCGGGGAGGTGCTCGGGCGCGAGCGCGGCAGCGGCGCCTTCCTCTCCTGGGACGAGGTCGAGGTCCTGGCCCGAGCCGAGGTCTACTCCTTCCACAGCCACACGCTGCGTCATGCCCGGGTGCACACCCAGCCCCGGGTGAGAACCTTCCTCTCCCCCGCCCACCGCGCACCGGCCGATGTCCTGGATGTGCCCCTGGTCCGCGAGGGCGACCACGACCTCTCGGCGGCGGAGCTGCCGCTCGGGACGCCACTGCTCGTGGCGAAGCCCCGGACCTCGGAGTGGCGGCGCTTCTTCGAGGACCCCGGGATCCGGGCGGCCTGTGTCGCGTTGGTGGCGGACGAGGGCGGCGCGGCCTTCTTCGAGCGCCCAGGCTGGAAACGCCGGCTGCACCGGACAGTGCCCCACCCCATCCCGGGGCGTCTCGAGACGCCGGCCGAGCGAGAGGCCGCGATCCGGGCCGAGCTCCTCGAGGCGAAGGCCCGGATCGAGGCCCACACCGGGCGCCCTGTCGAGCACCTCTGCTATCCCTGGCACACGGCCGGCCCCACCGCCCGGCGCCTGGCCGCCGAGGTCGGCTATCGAACCGCGTTCTGCGGCAAGGTGAAGGGCGTGCCGGTGACGCTCCCAGGCGGTGACCTCCTCTCCATCGCCAGGGTCGGCGAGGACTACCTCGAGCTGCTGCCCGGGAAGGGACGGGGCCGGCTCTTCGAGGTGCTGCTCAGGAAGTGGCGACGCCGAGTCACGCCGGGGGTGCCTCCGTAGTACCATTCGCCGCACTCCGTGTTCGCCCGGCCGGCTGGGCCGCGTGGGAGGTCATGTGGTGACCGCGACGACGAAGCCCGCCCGAGGGAGCCACCTCCTGCTCCCCGTTCTCCCGTTGCGGGACGTCTGCCTGTTCCCGGAGGCCCACCTCGCGGTGAGCATCGTGCGCCCCCCCGTGCTCGAAGCCCTGGCGATCGCGCGACGCGCGGGAGGCCGGCTGCTGGCCCTGGCCCAGAAGGATCCTTCCTCACCCAGCCCGGGCCCGGCCAACCTGCACGACGTGGGCACCGTGGCCGGGCTCGGCTCGGCAAGCCCGCTGGAGACCGGCCGCTCGGCCATCGACGAGGGCTCCGAGCTTCTGGAGCTGATCGGTCAGAGCCGTGCGCGGGTGGTCGGCCTGCTCGGGACCGGCGTGCTGATCGCGGAGGTGGAGCTTCTCGACGAGGGCTCACCCGGTGACGAGTGGGGTCCGGCGGTCGAGGCCCTGGCCCGCTACATCCACGCCCACTCGGAGCTGCGAAGCTTCCTCGACGAGCAGCGCCGATCCAACGCCCCCATGGCCTGGGTGAACCTGGCCTGCCAGCACCTCCCGATCACCGCCACGGCGCGCCAGCGGCTGCTCGCCTGCGACGCCGCCGAGCGTTGCGCCAAGATCAGCCGCGGCCTCGACGCCCTGCTGCGCAAGGAGCAGTCGACCTGAGCCGACCGGGCACCGGCCGCCCTCAGGGCGAGGCCATGGGCCGTGGCCGCCTGGCGACCTCGAGCCGGATCCGAACGAAGCACCCGAGGTTTCGGCCGTCCACATCCGCCCCCGGTCCCAGCGAGCGGAAGCGCAGCACGTAGACGAAGGTGTCGTAGTAGGGGAAGCCCTTCCCCGGCCGCAGCTCGATCCGGCGGGTGTCCCCCGGCGGCACCCGCACCGGCTGCCGGTGCGCGAGGCGGACCGTGTCGCCCGCCGGACCGCCCTTCAACTCGATCGTCATCCCGACCACCGGCTCCAGCGCCCGCAGGATGACCTCGGCCGGCTCCCCGCCTCGGATCCAGAAGCCCTGCTCCCCCTCCGGGACCGGGTCTCCCTTCCGGACCCAGAAGCCTTTCCCCCGCCCCCCCTCGAGGCCGTAGGTCCCGTCATCGGTGAAGTAGAGGTAGTAGGCCTTGGGGTCGGCCGGCCAGTTCCGCCAGCGGTCCCCCTCGGTGTCGCCGACCGAGCGCTTCTTGCGCCACGGCTCGGTGAACACGCTCAGGTCGTTGAGCATGGTCAGCTCGGCCGGCAGGACACGGAACGGCGCTGCGGCGGCGTGGCGGCCCGGCTGGAGCGAGTGGCGAAGCGGGGAGCCGAGCACCGGGGCCAGGAACACCACCCCGCCCAAGAAGCCCAGGATCGCCACCGGCCACTCGCGGCCGCGTGGCACCAGCAGCACGGCCAGGGGCAGCAGGTTCAGGAAGTAGCGGTTCCCCACCGTACCGCCGCCGCCGTACCAGTTGTCGGGGATCATCTGGATGTAGAACAGGAACCCGACCAGAAGCGCCAGCAGCGACAGCCACCCCTCCCGGCTCCGGGGCCCGGCCAGCAGGAAGACCAGCACCGTGGCCAGGGCGCCGGTGTAGTAGGCCAGGACGCCGCCGAACCTTCCCACCCAGAAGTAGCCGAGGTTGCGCACGAACGCGGCCCGGAACTCGTAGGCCGGTCGCGGCGGACCGGTGCGCCGGGTCACCAGCTCGTCGTCCTGCCCCTGAACCAGCGGCCCGAGATGGTCGGTGGTCATCCACTGGCCGCTGTTGCCGAACGTGGTCTCCCCGTCGAAGGGGAACCGCCCGTAGAACGTCTTGCGCTCGCCCCCCTGGTAGTTCACCTCTCCGGTGAGCGCGCCGTTCAGGCCGAACAGCACCAGCACGGTCGTCGCCATCACCGCCCCCCGCCGCAACGACTCGACGAAGCCCCGGGCCAGCCGAGCGCGACCGGACACGAGCAGGGGCGACACGCCCAGCGGGAGCGCCAGCCAGAGGTTGTAGGGCTTCGAGTAGGTGGCGATCCCCAGAAGCACCGCCGAGAGAAGCGGTCGGTCGCGGCGCCACGCCCACAGCCCCGCCGCCACCAGCGAGAGATTGAAGATCTCGGGCGTCAGCCACAGCAGGTAGAGGGGTGCCACCGACGCCAGGTACAGGGCCGAGGTGGTGGCCAGGGCGCGGGCCGGGCTCGACTGCCGGCGCAGCTCGCCGTAGCCCATGAAGAGGCAAAGCGCCAGAAGCGCCGAGTTGAAGACCAGGAAGCCGCGGTCCCCCAATACCGCCACGAACGGGGCCGCGAAGGCCGGATAGGCCAAGGCCTTGGCGAAGTAGATCGGGCGGTGCTCGGGGTCGACCAGGGCCCGGCGCAGGAACGGGAGACCGTGCGCCGAGTCCCAGGTGAGGCCTCCCCGCGTGCGCTTCAGGAAGATCCCCTGCGGCTCGCTTCCGTAACGCTGCTTCACCCGCTCGAGGTCCTTCGGCTGATAGCGGAGGTCGAGGTCCTCGGCCAGGCTCCAGGTCATCGAGTAGTAGGTCGAGGCGTCGCTCCAGAACTGGTGGCCGGCCTCTTCCGGAAGGTCGAAGCCAAGGGAGGCGACGAGAAGCATCGCCGTCAGCAGCCCCAGGATGCCGCGGGCGAGCCGATCGCTCACAGCCAACCCGCTTCCCGATACCACGCGGCGGTGCGCTCCACGCCCTCGTCGACGTCCACCCGCGGCGCGTATCCGAGTAACCGGCGCGCCTTGGCGATCGAGAAGGCCCGGCTCTTGGTCCAGAAGTCCACCCGGCGCCGGTGCAGCGGCGGCTCCATGCCCAGCGGGACGCAGATCGCCTGGCACAGGTCCCCCGCCCACTGGATCGGACGAGCGGGAATCCGGAAGGGCAGCACCCGTCCGCCGGTGTGCCGGGCGATGATCGCGGCCAGCTCGCGCTGCGAGACGTGGCGGGGCCCGGCCAGGATGAACGCCTCCCCCACCGCCTCCGGCCTTTCGGCGGCCAGCAGGAAGCCGTCGACCAGATCATCGATGTAGACCAGGTGGTAGCGGGGTCGGCCCGAACCGACCAGCGCGTAGCGGCCCCGGGCGATGGCCCGGAACAGCTTGAGCAGGCGGGTCTCGCCGGGGCCGTAGATGGCGCCCGGACGGACCACCGCCACCGGAAGGCCCCGCTCGCGATGGAAGTCGAGGGCCAGCCGCTCGGCCTCCGACTTGGTCTCCTGGTACACGTCGCCGGGGCGGTGCGGTGACGATTCGTCGGCCTCGCCCTCCTTGACGTCGCCGTGAACGCCCACCGTCGACGTGTGGACGAACCGCGAAACCCCGGCTCGAGAGCTGGCTTCCAGCAGCCGCCGGGTGCCCAGGACGTTGACCTCCCGATAGTAGCTGTCGGGATGGCCGGCGGTCCGGTAGACCGCGGCCACGTGCAGCACCACCTGCGCTTTTTCCACCAGCCGTCGCAGGGCGGCCTCGTCGCCGAGGTCACCCTCCACCAGCTCCGCCCCGCTCTCCCGCAGGTCCGCCGTGATCGAGCCCGGCCGGACCAACGCCGAGACCTGTCGCCCCTCCCGCAGCAGCCGGCGCAGCAGGTGGCCGCCGGTGTAGCCCGACGCGCCGGTGAGCGCCACCTTCATCGCACCCGTCAACTGGCTCAACCTGGGCTCCCTCTCGGCCGCGCGATCGCCTCATGAGGCGCGACCGCCCGAGGCGCGACCGCGTGCCGCGCCAGTGTACCCGAGGAGCCCGATCTGCCGGTTGTCCCAAGCCGCCCGATCGCCAGCCGGCAGGCCGCCTCCGGGGGCTCGGATCCTTGACTTATCTCGGGCCGCAACCTATTGTCTCGATGGGAGTAGGCCGCCTTCGGGTGGCGCCCCGGAAAGACGCTCGTCAGCCGGCCTGGGGTAGCCCCTCCCGAGACTGGAGGGTCATATGGCCAAGCGACGCCACGAGCTGGACACTCGCGTCTTCACCGTTTTCCTCCTCGTCGCCATGCCGTTCGTGGCCTTCGGCTCCATCGTGGTGGTCACGATGGCGCGAGGCGCTCTTCACGACTCGGTCGGCCAGAGCCTCGAGCAGCGGGCGTTCCAGACCAAGCTGCTGATCGAGCGCTACGTGGCGGACCAGGTGGTGATGCTCCGGATGCTGGCCGCGGACCCACAGGTCCAGGACGCGCTGGCGGCCAGCGCACGCGATCGCTCCGACGACGCCCAGCGCCTGGAGCATGCCTCCAAGTCGGCGTTGGCCGAGAGGCTTCGCGGGCAGGCCCAGATCCGCCCGGGTGTCATCGTCATCCACGCCCTGGATGCGGCCGGGCGTCTGGCCGCCACCTCCGGCCGGATGGGCCCGGTGGACCAGGCCGACGCCGACTGGTTCCGGGCCCTGGCGCAGGACGAGCAGCCCGAGCCCTTCGTCGGCGACATCCACAAGGCCGCCAACGGCCAGGGGGTCATCGAGATCGCCTACCCGGTCTACGGCGACGACGGGCAGTGGCTGGGGGGAGTGCAGACCGTCCTCGAGTCGGCCGATCTCTACTCGGTGCTGGCGCCGGTCCGTGTCGGTCGCACCGGCCATGCCGAGCTCATCCACAGCAAGGACGGGCTGATCCTGGCCTCCGACAACTCGGCTCGCGAGCTGTCGATGGTCTACCCGGGGTTCTCGGCGATCCAGGCGGCGATCCGTGAGCGCCGCGGCTTCTGGATCATCCCCGACGTCGACGAGGCCAAGGAAGACGGCTCCCACTTCAAGGAGCCGGCCCGGATGATGGGATACGCCCGCGTCGAGCAGGTGCCGAACGCCGAGTGGTGCGTGGTGGTCGAGCAGGAGCTGAGCGAGGCCAACGCTCCGATCCGGATGGTGACCCGATACCTGTGGATCCACTTCATCGGCGGCTTCGGCACCGTGATCCTGCTGGCCCTCTACTTCTCGTTCAAGCTGGAGACCCCGGTGCTCGAGGAGGAGCTGCATCTCCACGAGCAGCACATCCCGCCGAGCATGAAGACGGAGGCCTCCGCCGCGGAGTGAGCTCGGCGAAGAGGGAGAGGTAGCGGTCTCGGCAGTCGGTGGCGTCGAACCGCGACGAGGCGACGAGGCGGCCGCTTCGTCCCATCGCTCGGCGCCGCGGGGCGTCCTCGGCCAGCCGGCCGATCGCCGCGGCCAGCTCCGAGGTCTCGCCGGGCGTGAACAGCAGCCCGGAGCCTCCGTCGTCGATCACGTCGACGATCCCCCCGGTGCGGGCTCCGATGCAAGGGAGCCCGCACGCCGCCGCCTCCACCAGGGAGAGGCCGAGGGCCTCGAACCAGGACGGGAACACGAACACGTCGCCGGCCTGCAGGTACTCCTCGACGTTCTCCACCCGGCCGGTGAAGGTCACCCGGCCCCGCAGCGTCTCCTGCCGCGAACGATCGAGAAGCTCGTCCTCGACCGAGAGTGACTGGCCGTGTCCGGAGCCGACCAGCACCAGGTGGAGATCGGGGTGGCCCGGAAGGGCGGCCTCCAAGGCGTCCAGCAAGACGTCGAGCCCCTTCCCCCGCAGCAGCCTTCCGGTGTAGACCAGGAGAAGACCATCCACCGGGAGCCCCAGGCGCCGTCGGAGCTCAGGGCGCGTCGAGGTCTCGATCGGCTGGAACCTCCGAAGATCCACGCCGTGGGGGATCAGGTGGATCCTCTCGGGTGGGATCCCGCAGACCCGCATCTCCTCGTGGATCCGGCGCGACATGGCGACGAAGGCATCGGCGTCCCTCATCCAGAGGTTGCGGACGCGGGTGGCCAGACGGACCGCGCTTCCCACCGCCGACCGCTCGAGCCCGGTGCCCCAGGTGTAGACCTCGCCGCTCAGCTCGCCGTTGACCTCGGGCTGGATCACCACCCGCGCCCCGTGTGCCCGGCCCATCAGCAGCCCGGGCAGGCCCAGCACCCGCGAGCCCCGGACCACCAGCACGTCGTAGCACCGCCGCAGCCGGTGCAAGGCCAGGCCGGCCCAGGGGACCATCAGGTACTTGCCGAGCCGCCCCGGACCCGCCGGAGGTACCCGCCGCACCTTCACCCCGTGAAGCGTCTCCTCGACCGGCAGGTGCCCCTCGCTGCGACGGGTGACCACCGTCGCCTCCATGCCGGCGGCGACCAGCCCCGTCGAGAGCTCGCGGATGTGGCGCTCGCCCCCGCCCAACACGGGATGGAAAGACTCGGTGAGGAAGACGATCCGGGTCAAGGTCGCGGGCGACCCTCAGGTCCCGGCCGCCGCAACTGCTTGATCACGTAGATGGGCTTCCCCTGGCTCTCGTGGTAGGTGCGGACCAGCAGCTCGGCGACCAGCCCGAAGTTGACCAGGATGATGCCGGTCAGCAGCAACAGCGCCCCCAGCAGGAGCAGGGGACGGCCGCCGATCGCCGTGTCCATGAACAGCCGGATGAAGGAGAGGTAGCAGAGGATGGCCAGCCCGGCCCCACCACAGCCCAGCCCCATGAACCCGAAGAGGTGGGCCGGTCGCGTCCCGTAGGCGAGCAGGAACTTGACCGTGAACAGGTCGAGGACGACTCGGAAGGTGCGGCCGAGCCCGTACTTGGTGACCCCACGGACCCGCGGGCGATGGTTGACCTCCAGCTCGGCCAGGGTCACGCCCATCCAGGACGCCACCGCCGGGATGAAGCGGTGCATCTCCCCGTAGAGCCGGAGCCCCTTGGCCACCTCGGACCGCATCGCCTTCAGCGAGCAGCCGTGGTCGTGGACGGAGACGCCGGTGGCCCACCGGATCAGGCGGTTGGCGAACCACGAGGGGATCCGCTTCGACGGCGGGTCCATCCGCCGCCGGCGCCAGCCGCAGACCATGTCGAATCCCTCGTCCAGCTTGGCCAGCAGCCGGGGGATGTCGGCGGGGTCGTTCTGCAGGTCGCCGTCGGAGGTGACCACCACCTCCCCGCGGGCGTGGTCGAAACCCGCCGAGAAGGCCGCGGTCTGGCCGAAGTTGCGGCGCAGCCGCAGCACCCGCACCCGCGGGTCGCGGGCCTCGATCGCGAGCAGCCGCTCGAGGGTGCGGTCGCTCGAGCCGTCGTCGATCATCAGCAGCTCGTAGCTGCGGCCGGTGCGGGCCAGGCTCTCGGTCAGCTCGAGGTGGAGCTGCTCGACGTTGGCCTCCTCGTTGAACAACGGGATGACGACGGAGACCTCGGGAGGATCACTGCTCATGGCCCTGAAGTATACGGGGGCCTGCCGCCCGACGGTGAGCCGGGCTCAGACGCCGGCCATCACCAGGTAGACCCAGTTGGCGATCAGCAGGACGACCGCCGCCACCCGGGCCGCCCGCGCGGCGGAGGGCGACAGCTCCAGGCCGAGAGCCCGCCCGCTGGGCAGAAGCGCCGCATCCACGGCGCCCCAGACCAGCACCGCCGCCGCCACCAGCGTGACCAGCGGGTTCAGGCGCAGCGCCGTCTCCAGGTGGAGCCGGACGAGCTGCCCAACGGCGCGCGTCCCGCCGCAGCTCAGGCACGGCAAGCCGGTCATCTGCTTGAACAGGCAGACCGGGAACGGCAGCCGATCGAGGTGCAGCAGCAGCACCGCGACGCCCCCCAACAGGCCGCAGCCCGCCAGAATGGCTCCCAGCGGCCGCCCGCCGCGGACGGCGGTCAGCCGGACCCGGCCCGGGCGCGGACGAGTCTCGCAGCCAGTGGGCGGCGACGCGACCTCGGTGGCACTCACCTCAGCCCGGCCTGCAGCCCGGCCAGCCCGGCGACCCCGATGAAGCCCACCACCAGAGCCCCCACGCAGCAGCAGACGGCCAGGAACGTCAGCAGCAGGGCGCCGTAGGCGCGGCCCTCGGGGATTTCGTGGGTGGTCGACAGACCGATCACGTACAGGGTCACCAGGTAAGGCAACGACAGCAGGCCGCCGCAGATCGGCAAGAGCTGGAAGACCGCCACCGCCTGCGCGTAGCAGAAGACCTTGAGCGTCATCTCGAAGCCACGGCTGCGGCCCACCAGCAGGAGGCCCAGGTGCGACAACGCGGCCGAGAAGAAGATCCCCATCAGCACCAGGACCGGTCCCAGCACCACCTGCAGCGCGAAGCCGAGCCATCCCTCGACGAACTGAGGGAGCTCTCCGAAACGGGAACGGGTATGGAACCCGCCCAGGCCCCCGCCCACGAGGTGGATCACCTGGCCGTAGACGGCCGAGGCCAGCAGGCCCAGGTAGCCCAGGACCGTCCCGTAGACGAGCTCGCCTCCCACGCCGCCTCCCTCGCCGCCTCCCGCCTTGACCGCGGCGAAGAACCTCGACGGCGAGAGCAGCACCGCCACGGTGGTGTCCCAGGCCGCCGCCACCAGGCCGATCTGGTCACGTCGGTCCCAGGGAGTCGCCTCCGATGGCGTCGCGTCTTCGGGGAGCGCCGCAGGCTCGTCGGGGACCGCCCCTTCGGGACGGACCGTCCCTTCCGGTGGCGTCGTGGGTGGCGGCGGCGGCGGCGGGGTGGTCGTCATCGATCGCCTGCTCGAGGAACGGGGATGGGCAACGTGCTCGAAGTCTATGAGGCCCCTGGCGGCCCGTCAAGGACTCGGCCAGGAGGGCCGCAGGAGCCCCGCTTGGCCAACGCCCCCACCCTGATGGTAGTCTTCTGTCCCCAATGAGCCGAGTCACGATCGAGACGGTGGATCACGTGGCCAGCCTGGCCCGCCTGTCGCTCACCGACGACGAACGCGAGACGTTTGCCCGCCAGCTCGACGGCATCCTCGCCTACGCGGAGTCGATCCAGTCGCTCGACCTCGAGGGCGTCGAGCCGATGAGCCACGCCGGTCACGGCCAGAGGCTTCGGGAGGGCCCGGCCGCCGCCGGCCTCCCTCGCGAGCGCGTCCTCGCCGCGGCCCCCGACGCCGCCGACGGCCTGTTCCGCGTCCCTCGGATCATCGGCGAATGAGCGAGCTGTTCGATCTGGACGCCGGCTCCCTGGTCCGGGCCGTCGCCCGCCGGGAGGTCTCGGCCGAGGAGGTGGTGCGGGCGCACCTGGCCCAGGCCGAGCGGGTGGACCCGACGCTGCGGTGCTTCCTGAGGCTGCTGCCCGAGCGGGCCCTGGCCGCCGCCCGGGCCCAGGACGAGGCGCTCGCCCAGGGCCAGCCGCCGCGGCCGCTCTCGGGGCTCCCCATCGGCGTCAAGGACGTCCTCGACATCGAGGACGTCCCCACCACCTGCGGCTCGCGGATCCTCGAGCACTACCGCCCGCCCTTCACCGCCACCGCCGTCACCCGCCTCGAGGAGCAAGGCGCGATCGTGATCGGCAAGCTCAACATGGACGAGTTCGCCATGGGCTCGTCGACCGAGAACAGCGCCTTCTTCCCGACCCTCAACCCCTGGGACCACTCTCGGGTCCCGGGAGGATCGTCCGGGGGCGCCGCGGCGGCGGTCGCCGCGCACCTGCTACCGGTGGCGCTGGGCTCGGACACCGGCGGGTCGATCCGCCAGCCGGCCGCCCTGTGCGGCGTCTCGGGCCTGAAACCCTCCTACGGCCGGGTCAGCCGCTTCGGCCTGGTGGCGTTCGCCTCCTCTCTCGACCAGGTGGGTCCACTGGCCCGGAGCGTGGCCGACCTGGCCCTCGTCTGCGAGAGCCTCTTCGGCCACGATCCGCGCGACGCCACCAGCGCGGAGCTGGAGGTGCCCGGCTTCCACGGGGCGCTCGTGGGCGAAGCTGCCGGGCTACGGATCGGCGTCCCCTGGTCGTTCCTCGAGTCGGGGGTCGACGAGGCGGTCCTCCTCCGCTTCCGCGAGGGGCTCCAGGCGCTCCAGAAGGCGGGGGCCGAGCTTCTGGACGTCGAGCTCCCCAACCTCCGCCACGCCATCGCCGCCTACTACATCGTGGCGACCGCGGAGGCGTCCAGCAACCTGGCCCGGTACGACGGCGTGCGGTATGGGGTCAGAGCCGACGACGTCACCGACCTGCGCAGCCTGTACGGGCGGACCCGGGATCGGGGCCTCGGCGCCGAGGTCAAGCGTCGCATCATCCTGGGCACCTTCGTGCTCTCTTCCGGCTACTACGACGCCTACTACCTCAAGGCCCAGAAGGTGCGCACCCTGATCCGGCGGGACCTGGAGACCGCCTTCGAGCGCTGCGAGGTGATCGCCACCCCCACCACGCCGACGCCGGCCTTCCGCCTGGGCGAGAAGACCGCCGATCCGCTGCAGATGTACCTGGCCGACATCTTCACCGTGCCGGCCAGCCTGGCGGGTCTTCCGGGGCTTTCGATCCCCTGCGGGCTGGTGGAAGGGCTGCCGGTCGGCCTCCAGCTCATGGGCCGTCGGTTCGACGAGGCCACGCTGCTGCGGGCCGGACACGCCTTCCAGCGGGCCACCACCCACCACACCCTGGCCCCTCCCCGGCTCGACGAGGCTGGCGAGCGACCGGCAGCCGGCTAGGTGGTCCCCGTCGGCTCCTGGCCAGCGCCAGGGCGCGGGGGTGCCGAGGGCGCTCGCGAAGACGACAAGAAGCGAAGCGCCAGGACGTAGCTGACCGACCCTGCCGCCACCCCGAGCACCAGGTTGCCGACCACGAACGGCCAGAGGTACGGCATCAGGCCGGTCAGGCTCCACTCGATCTGCTCGAGCTCGTGCGCCGAGACGCCGAGCAGGGCGCACCCCACCCCGGTCCCGGCCAGGTAGAGGGGGCCCATCGTCCAGGGGTTGTTGATGTAGGCGCCGATGAGGATGGCGACCCGGTTCAGGCGGAAGACGAAGGCGATGGCCAGCGCCAGCAGCGTGTGCAGACCCAGGATCGGGGAGAAGGCGATGAGCACGCCGATGGCGAAGGCGAGCGCGGTCCTCTGGGGCGGCTCGTCGATGTGCAGGAGCAACTGAGCCGCGCGGCGGAACCGGCTGCTCATCCGACCGTCGGCCGAGTCGGCGGGCCCGGCTTGCGGCTCCCGAAGGCGTCGTGCCCGGCCGGGGCCAACGGAGACAGCCGCTCACCCCGCCGGAGCGACACCGAGGGTGCGCCGCTCGTGAACTCCCCGATGCTGTGAAGGGGCACGTCCCAGACCACCGCCAGGTCGCGCACCGCGCCCAGGCGATCGGGGGCCACCGCCAGCAGGAGCTGGTAGTCCTCGCCGCCGTGCAGGGCCAGGCCCAGGCTGTCCCCGCCGCGGGCGCGCTCCAGGGCCGCCGCCTTGGGGTCCACCGGCACCGCCTCGAGGTCCACCACGCACGGGAGCCCGCTCTCCTGGCACAGCTCGGGGAGGTCGCTCGAGAGGCCGTCCGAGACGTCCATCGCCGCGTGCACCAGACCCTCCTGCTCGGAGATCGCGCGGGCGAACGCCAGCGGCGGGGCAGGGTCGAGAAACGCACGCAGGCAGTCGAGGACTGCAGGCTTGGAGGAATCGGTCCACACCCCGGTGGCCTCGACCTCGCCGTCCTCGTTGAGCCGCGCCCCCTGCCGGACCAGGTCGAGCCCGGCCGCCGCCGCTCCCAGGCTTCCGGTCACCACCAGCAGGTCGCCGGGCGCGGCGCCTCCCCTCGTGATCAGGCGGTCGCCGGCGCCCAGCAACGTCACGTCGATGACCACCGGACCGGAGCTTCTGGCGACGTTTCCGCCCACCAGGCTGACGCCGGTCTCGGCAGCGCGCTCCAGCAGGCCGTCGTAGAGGCCGGCCACGAAGGACAGGCGCAGGTCGGGCGGCAGGTGGAGCGAGACCGTGGCGTAACGCGGCACGCCGCCCATCGCGGCGATGTCCGAGAGGTTCACCGTAAGGGCCTTGCGACCCAGAAGACGCCCGGGAGACCAGTCGCGCTCGAAGTGCTCTCCCTCGACCAGGCTGTCGGTGGTCAGGAGGGTCACCGGGCCGGTCTCGACCGCCGCCGCGTCGTCCCCGGGTCCCACGGTGACGCCCACTCCCCCCGGTACCCGCGAGCGCAGGTAGCGCACCAGCGCTCGCTCGCCGAGCTCGCCGACCTTGAGGTCCAGATCGATCACCAGGGCACCCCCCTTGTCGGGAGCTGTCGGCTCGGGGCTGTGGGGCGGAGACGCTGGCAGAAGACCCAGCGACGACGAGGTCCCCCGCCCCTGCCGTGTGGGTGGGTGACCTGAACCAGGTCACCAGGTGGGGGCCCTACGTCCCGCTTCAGGCTTCCTCGACGCGGAGGCGTGCACACCGCGGAGCGACAGCGGGCTCCCTAGACAAGCTACGTTGGTTCACGGTTCCCTTACCATCACGAACAGCGCAGGGGACCTCTTCGGGAGCCATCATAGGCACAAGCCCGATGGCTTGGCAAGAGAGAGCACGGGGGCTCAGTGCCCGAGCCGACGCAGCTCCTCGAACAGCTCGCGCTCGCGCGCGCCGATCTGGGTCTTCAGCTCCACCTTCAGCACGGCCAGGAGGTCACCCCGCTGGCTGCGGCTTTCCAGGCTGGGGAGTCCCAGCCCGCGGAGCCTGAAGGTGCGCCCGCTGGGACTGCCGGCTGGGATCTTGATGCCGCGGGGCCCGTCCAGGGTGACCACATCCACCTCGCCCCCCAGCACGGCGGTGGTCAGCGGGACGGCCAGCGTCGTCTGCAGGTCGTCGCCCTGCCGCTCGAAACGCGGGTCGGGGCGGATGTGGACGCGCAGGAAGAGGTCGCCGCCGGATCCTCCGCCGGAGCCCGGGCCCCCTTCGCCCGCGGCCCGCACCCGGGATCCCTCCCGTACCCCCGGCGGGATCTTGACCGTCAGCTTCCGTGAGCCGCTTTGGCCCGAGACCGAAAGCTCCCGGGTGGTCCCGTTCAGGACATCCTCGAGGCTCAGCTCGACGTCGGTCTCGAGGTCCTGGCCGCGCTGCCCTCCGCCCCGCCCTCCGCCGCGTCCGCCGAAGCCGCCCGGGAAGACCTCCTCGCCGCCGAAGCCGGCGCCGGAGAAGAAGGTCCGGAAGAAGTCGGAGAAGCCGCCCAGGCCCTCGACCCCGCCCACGCTGAAGTGCACGCCGCCGCCGCCGCCCGGCCACGGTGGGGCCTGCCGTCCCGAGTAGGCGGACCAGTTCTGGCCCAGCACGTCGTAGCGGCGTCGCTTCTCCGGGTCCGAGAGCACCGCGTTCGCCTCGTTGATCTCCTTGAAGCGTGCCTCAGCCTTGGGGTTGCCCGGGTTCACGTCCGGGTGGTGCTTGCGCGCCAGCCGCCGGTAGGCGGCCTTGATCTCCTTCTCGGGGGCGTTCTTGGGCACCCCGAGGATCTTGTAGTAGTCCTTGTACTCCACCACGGTTCCGTGCCTCGTCTCATCATCGAGTCTAGCTCAGGACGCGGACGACGATCACCGCCCCCCTCGAAGCGCGGCGACCGCCCGGTCAACGGCCCGCACCAGCCTCTCCGCCTCGACCCGGGCGCGGTCGGCGTCCTGGGCCTCCACCGCCTCGGTCAGGCCGGGAAGGACCAGCGCCGCGTAGGTGGGGCGTGGCGCATACACGAGGTGCCGGAACCAGGGACGGCCCTCGAGACCGGCGGGGTCGATCAGGGCCCGCTCGACCCGAAGCAGGGCGGCGTGGATCCGCCCGAGGCGCGCCCGGTCGCCGTCGGCCAGCGCCTGCTCGGCCGCCTCCCCGACCGCTCGCGCCGCCTGTTCCCAGCCCCGCACCGCCGCCTGCAGGGGGGCCAGGTCCACGTCGACGTGACGCTTCCGGGCCTCGCGGCCGACCTCGTCGACGTAGGCTCCCACCTCCCGCGCGTAGGCCGCGTAGTCGAGGGGAGCGACGTCGCACTGGGCGAGGCGCAGGCCCGCCACCGCCCAGTAGCGGGCCAGCGTGGCGTGGTAGAGGTAGCCGGGATCCCCGATACGATCCACCCAGTTGAAGCTGTCGTAGATCGAGTGGTACACGCCGTAGGGCCCGTCGAACGTCAGGTCGGCCACCGGGATGCCGAGGAAGTTCAGGAAGACGGTGTAGTCCGAGCCGCTGCCCAGGCGAGTGGCCACCTCGGCCTGGTCGGCAGCGACCGAGCTGGCCCGCCGGGCCGACGGACTCTGGCCCTGCCGGAGCCAGTTGTCGTAGACCGACCCACCCCGCGGGTCGGGGACCGCCCGCGCCACCTCGCGCAGGAAGCCCGCCAGCGCCGGCACCGCCGCCGCCCGGAACTGGTTGCCCGAAGCGGAGCTGTCCACGTTGAGGTAGGCGAGGGCCCCCGCCTGCAGACGCTCGGCCTCCAGCTCGCCCCACTCGGTGCTGCCGGTGAGCGTGAACTCCTCGGCGTCCCAGGAGGCGAACACCAGCGTGCGGCGGGGCCGGAAGCCGTCGCGGGCCAGCTCGCCGAAGGCCCGCACCATCTCCATCAGGCTGGCGCTGCCGCTCGACGGGTCGACGCCCCCGTAGACCCAGGCGTCGCGGTGGTTGCCCAGGACCACCCACTCGTCGGGTCGCTCGGCACCCTTCAGCCGACCCACGACGTTCCAGATCGAGCGCACCTTGCGGTCGTTTTCGATCACCAGGTGCAGACGCGCCGGCCCCGGGCCGAGGCGGTAGGTGACCGGCAACCCGCCCTGCCAGGCCAGCGGGGCCACCGGTCCGCCGAGGTTCTCGACCAGGTGGCGCGCGTCCTTGTAGGAGAGGGGCGCCGCCGCCACCGTCGGCATCGACACCGCCTGATCTGCCGGGACGAAGCGGCCTCCCGGAACCGATGCCCAGCCGGGCGTGCGTGGGTCGCCCGGCAGGTTGAAGTCGTAGACGATGCCCCCCCGCTGCAGGTGGCTCTCGGGGCCCCAGGGCCCCCGGGGATACACCTCACCCTTCCGGTACCCGTCGTCGGCCGGGTCCGAGTAGAGCAACAGCGCGGCGGCGCCCCGCTCCTGTGCGGTCTGGGCCTTGAAGCCGCGGTAGCTGTAGGGGACCGAGTAGCGGGCCAGCGCGATCTTGCCCCGGACGTCGATCCCCTCCCCCTCGAGGACGTCGTAGTCCTCGGGGTTGCCGCTGTTCACGTAGACGACGTCCGCGGTCACGTCGACGTCCGCGGAGTAGGCGCAATAGGGGATGCCGACCTCGGCGTAGGAGTCCTTGTCCTCCGGGATTCCTTCCTCGCGGAGCGAGAGCTTCTCGGCCACCGGCGCGACCAGCTCGGCCTGGTAGCGCACCGGCCAGGGGAGGTAGACGGGGTGCTCGATGAGGCGCACGTCCTCGAGCCCCCAGGCCCGCCACCGCTCGGCCACGTACAGGGCCAGCTCGTGGTTCCGCTTGGAGCCCGCCATGTGCGGCTCTTCAGTGAAGATGCGGTGCTCGCGGCGGCACGCCTCGGGACGGATCGTGGCCAGAAGCCGCGCCTCGAGCGAAGCCTGGCCGGCGACGCGGTCCGGAGTGAAGCCGGCCGGAGCGCCCGCCACGCCCGCGGCCAGGAGCAGCCCGCACAGAGAGATCATGGGTCCCCCCTTTCCCCCCGAGTTTCGGAGGAGGACTGCGCGGATTCTACCCCCCGGCCGGCCCCGGGACTCTCCCCCCGGGAAGGCCCCAGGCGGGACCTCGAGGGGGCGCGGGGCGTGCCCGGGGACCGAGTCGCCGATCGGAGTCCCCTGCTATCTGGCTTGATACAAGCCGGTTACCGCCTTGCCCTCGGCCCAACATCAGTCCCCGAAAGAAAAACGAATCCCCGGAACTCCCCTGGCAGGGCCTGCGTCTATGCTGTCGGGTGGAGGAGGAACCGTGATCCTGATCCAGATCCTCGGAGCCCTGGCACTCCTGGCCGGAAGCGCCCTCGTGCTGCTCGCCGTCTGGGAGGCCGATCGCACCCAACCGGAGGCCAGCCCGGCCCGCACGCTCGAGACCGGAGAGACCTTGCGCAGGGCGGCGTGACCCGGCAGGCCGCCGACCGCGACGTGGTAAACTCCCTTTTCCCCCGACCACGACCCTGTGGTGCAGAGGCCCAGCACGTCACCCTTTCAAGGTGAAGATCGCGGGTTCGAATCCCGCCAGGGTCGCCACCTCCGATCGCCCCGGCGGGGCTACCGCGCGTAGGCCGAGTCGTGATCGGGGTGCAGTGAGACGACGCGCAGGAAGTCCCCATCGCGGTACGCGACAGCGCGGATCTTCTGGCTCAGGCGCAGCGAGTGGACCTTGGCCCCGTTTGGGGCCTTGAGGTGCTCGATCCCCTCCCATTGGAGGCCGGTGTGGCGGTAGAGGGCCGTCCACTCCAGCGCACGCAGTCGGCGCAAGGGCGCAACGACCTGCTTGAGCTCGGCCTGCTCCAACCTGAAGAAGACGTCCTGGAACTCCGGGCTGTTCAGGTCGAGGCGGACGCGGCTACTTCCGGCGGCCACGCGAGCGTCCCCGCGGGCCCGTGCGGCGCCTCGCCAACTCCTCCACGTCGCTCTCCGCCGCAGGCGTCGCCGCGGCCCAGGCGAGGCCGCTTCCGATGCGGGAGCGGTCGGGCTCTTCGAGCGTCCAGAGCTGGGACTGCGGCACCACCGCGACGGCCGTCAGCAGGATGCTGCCGTCCGGGCGCCGCTCGACGCGGAGGGGCTTCCCCGCGTAGCTCTTGCCGAGCGAGATCTGTCCGCTCTTTCCCACCACCTTGATCTCGGCGCCGGCCACGATGGGCATTGCCCCCTCCCTTACTGCTGTCATGCTAGCATGCCAACATGCAGACGTGCAATGGTGCCGCACGACTCCCGACGACAGAGCAGGCTTCGGGCATCTTGGACGTCGCGGCTGTGGTTGGCCGTGGGACGCTCGCGTCCCAGAACCGCGCATCAGGAAGCTCCCAGCTCCCCGGTTGTGCCGGTATGTGCCGGCACTGCGCGTTCCGGGCACAGGCATGAGGCTTGCACCCAGCTCCGCGGAGTGCGCCACCGACCGCATCGACGGCCCGGTCCCGAGGATCGACGGCGGCGAGGGAGATCGATGATGACCGAGTTCCTCCGAGACCTGGGGTTTGCGCTGAGGGTGCTTCGACGCCGGCCCGGATTCACCTCGGTGATCACCCTGACTCTGACGCTCGGGATCGGGGTGACAGTGCTGGTCTTCAGCCTCGTCAAGGGCCTGCTCTTCGACTCACCCTTCCGCGACGTCGATCGGCTGCTGTTCATGGCGGAACGCGTCTCGGGGATGGATGGTGGCGCGCTCTCCTATCCCAGCCTGCTCGAGTATCAGCGGGATGATCGGGCGCTCGAAGAGCTGGCGGGCTTCCGCCTACAGTCCTGGAACCTCACGGGCGACTCCGCCCCCGAGCGCCTCGACGGGCTCCAGGCGTCCTCGAGCCTCTTCAGCACCCTGGGCGTCCGCCCCATCCTCGGACGTACGTTCACCGCCGAGGAGGACCGACCCGGAGGCGCCCGCGTGGTGGTCGTCAGCGAGGAGCTCTGGCGGCGGCGCTTCGGCGCCGATCCGAGCGTCCTGCAACGGACCCTCCAGCTAGACGACACGCCCTACCGCATCGTGGGTGTGATGCCCTCCCGCTTCCAGATCTGGCGCCGGGCCGACCTCTTCACCCCCCTCGGGCATCGTGCCCCCTATACCGACCGACCCGAGTGGAAGTGCATCTACGCGGTCGGGAGGCTGAAGCCCCGGGTTTCGCCGGATCAGGCCCGCGCGGCCATGGCCGTCGTGGCCAGCCGCCTGGCCCAGGCCGACCCCACGGCCAATGGCGGGCGGGAGTGCAGCCTGACGCCGATGCGGGATCATGCCGTCCGAGGCGTGCGACGGGTTCTCTGGACCCTCGCCGGCGTGTGCCTGCTGGTTCTCGTGCTCTGTTGCATCAACGTGGCCGGCCTCCTGCTGGCCCACGGAGTGGAGCGATCCCGGGAGCTCTCGATTCGCGCCTCCCTGGGTGCCGGAAGGCTCAGGCAGGTCCGACCGCTGCTCGCCCAGAGCCTTGTCCTCGCCCTCGGCGGCGCCGCGGGCGGCTTGCTGCTCGCCACCTGGGGCGTCCGCCTGGCCACCGTCGTGCTCCCCCGCTTCACTCCGGACGCCGGTCTCCCCTGTATCGACGCCCCGGCCGTGATCGTTGCGGTCCTCCTGGCCGTGGTCGTCGGCATCACCACCGGGAGCGCCCCCGCCTGGTTCTTGACACGCCGACCCGCGGCCACCGCCGAGGCGGCGCGCCAGGGTCGGGCCACGGCCGGCCACACCCGACTTCAGGACGGCCTGGTTGTGGCCCAGGTGGCCCTGGCGGTCGTGACGCTGACCGCCGCAACCCTCATGCTGCACAGCCTCCTGAAGCTAATGGCCGTCCCGCTGGGCCTCCAGCAGCAGGGAGTCGTCCTGGCCGACCTGACCCTCCCGCCGCACACGTACCCGGATGCAGCCCGCGTCAGGCTCTTCTATCAGGAGGCCCTCGCGCAGACGGAGCGAATCCCTGGCGTCCGCTCGGCGGCGATGATGACCACAGCGCCGATGAGCGGCATCCCCTGGGACGCCTCCTATTCGGTAGAGGGCCAGGAGCCGCCCGACAACGACGACGAGAACGAGTGTGACTACGTGGCCGTGTCCCGCGACTACTTCAGGACCCTGGGGATCGCTTTGACGGAAGGACGCGCCTTCTCCGATCGGGACGATGCCGAGGCGATCCCTGTCGCCGTCGTGAATCGCGCTTTCACCGCCCGGCACCTCGCCGGTGGCAGCCCGCTCGGGAAGCGCCTCTCCTTCCCCTTCATGGGCGGCCGCTCGCTCGAGATCGTCGGAGCCGTGGAGGACGTGCGGCGCTGGGGACCTGAGAGCGCTCCCCGCGTGACGATCTACGTGCCGCTAGCTCAGAGCCCATCGGCGATCGTGACCCTCGCCACCCGTACTTCGCACGCCCAAGGGCTGGCGGCCTCCATGCGAGACGCGCTCCGGCGGGTCGATCCGAATCTCCCGCTGGCAAACCTTCGGACCATGGCCGAGGTGGTGTCCGAGGCATCGGGCACACGGCGCATGGCGGCCTCGTCCCTCGCCACCCTGGGCGGGATTGCGCTTTGTCTTTCGGCCCTGGGGCTCTATGGCGCTCTGAGCCGACGGGTGGTGAGTCGGAGGCGCGAGATCGGCATTCGCCTCGCGCTCGGCGCCCAGAGCCGAGAGATCCTCCGGCATTTCATGAGGCGCGGGCTGTGGCTGACCGCCGCGGGGGCGGCTGCCGGAAGCGTCATCTCACTCCTGCTCGCCCCCCTGCTCGCCAGCCTCCTCTTCGGAGTCCGTCCGAGGGATCCCATCTCCCTGGTGGTCGTTCTCGCCGTCATGCTTCTCGCCGCGGCCCTGGCGACCTCGCTCCCTGCTCGGCGCGCCGCCAGCGTGGACCCGGCGGTGGCGCTGCGGGGCGAGTAACGCCTCCGGCCTGAAGGCTGATCGATCGCTTCGGGACCCTCGACTCAGCCCTTCAGGTGCTGGTCCAGGAACCCGATCACCGTCTCCCAGGTCGGCGTGTAGGGCATCGGGTTGGTGACCTTGCAGCCGTTGCTGGAGGTCGACCGTATCGTCGCCGCCTCCCGGAGGGTGTCGTCGGTGAGGAAGGCGTTCCAGGGGCCGTGGGGCGCCGTCGGCAGGCTGATGAAGACCGCGTCCCGGCAGGCCTTGTTGAGGGCCATGTAGAGTCGCTCGCCCTGGTTGTGCGGCACCAGCGGATCGGAGTCCCCGTGCAGGATCAAGAGCGGTGGGTCGGCGTCGCTCACGTAGCGCGCGGGGTCGGCGGCCTGCACCTTGTCGGGGCAGGACTGGATCGCGCATCCCACCAGCCGGGACTCGGGAGACGTCTCGCTGTCGTGGCACTGTGAGGGCGCGCACCTCTGCAGGGCCCAGTCATCCATGATCAGGAAGTCGGTGGGCGGATAGAAGGCCACCGCGGCCTGCACCCGACTGGAGACGCCGGTGGTCCCGACCGAGCCTTCCATCTCCGGAGCGTCGCCGGTCAGCGCCGCCATCGCAGCCGTCCAGCCTCCGGAGCTGTCGCCCATCACACCGATGTGATCCGGATCGAGGTGGTACTGCACCGCATGCACCCTGAGCCACCGGATGGCAGCCTTGATGTCGTGGAGCTGACCCGGGAACTTCACCTGCGAGCTGGAACGGATGGAGACGCCGGCCACGGCATAGCCCGCCGGGTTGAGCCGCTGGGCGAGGATCCCGGCCGTGCTCTTCCCCGCGTCGGCCATCCAGGCCGACCCGCCGGTCCAGATGACGACGGGCACCGGCCCCGCCGCTCCCGCGGGCAGGTACAGGTCGAGCTTGTGGCCGTTGCTGGTCAAAGGCTCCGGCGGTGCGTAGTCGAGGTCGGCGCGGGTGGGCGGCGGCTGAGCAAAGGCCATCGACCCCACCAGAGCGGTTGCGAGCCCCAAGATCGCGATCTGTCGAACGCTGAGCCGAACCATCGGCCACCTCCTCCTCGGGCGGGGACGGCACCCGCCACGCCATCAGACACGGGTATAGATCGACCAGGGCGGAGGGTCAACACCCTGTCGCGGCCGCGCTCCACATGCCCCGGCGCCCCCCCCGAGAGACGCTGACAAGGTTTAACGCGTCCGGCCGATGACAGAGCCGACGGACGGCACTAGGCTACAGGTCAGTTTGGGGGAGCCGTGGACGGACGCTGGACGAACCGATGAATAGGAGCTTCTCGCCATGATGCAGCCCAACAACCCAGCACGAGGGCTGGCTCTGCTCGCCGCGGCGGCGGTCTGCGCCTGGGCCGCGACGGCCGCCGCCGACGACTGGCCCCAGTGGCAGGGCCCAGACCGCAACTCCATCTCCCAGGAGCGCGGCCTGCTCCAGCAGTGGCCCCAGGACGGCCCCCCTCTCGCGTGGAAGGCGGAAGGCCTGGGCGGCGGCTACAGCGCCCCCTCCATCGCCAAGGGGCGGATCTACGGCATGAGCGATCGGGGCCAGGACGAGGTGGTCTGGGCGCTGACCGAGACGGACGGCCGCCCGCTGTGGGTAACGCGCCTCGGGCCGGCCTTCCAGCAGAGCTGGTCGCAAGGCAAGGAAGGCCCCGGCGCGACACCGACGGTCGACGGAGAGCGGCTGTACGTGGAGGGCCTCGCCGGGAACGTCGCCTGCCTTCAGGTTCGGGACGGCAAGCTCGTCTGGCAGCGCAGCATGCAGAAGGACTTCGGCGGCACCGTGCCTCGTTGGAGCTTTCGTGAGTCACCCCTGGTCGACGGAGACCGGGTCATCGTCACGCCGGGAGGCCCAGGCGCCACGCTGGTGGCCCTCGACAAGGGGACGGGCGCCACCCTCTGGAAGAGTCGGGTGCCCGGCGACCCCAAGGCCGCCTACGCCTCACCCATCGCCATCGACTTCGACGGGCAGCGACAGTACGTCCAGCTCACCGCCCAGACGCTGGTCGGGGTGGCCGCGTCCAACGGGGCGTTCCTGTGGCGCTACGACCGGCCCGCCAACAGCCACGGCATCAACTGCGCGACACCCCTCTACCACGACGGTCTGGTCTTCGCGGCTTCGGCCTACGGCACCGGTGGCGGGCTGGTCCGTTTGAAGAGGGCCGGTGGCGGAGGAGTCGAGGCCGAGGAGGTCTACTTCACCAACAAGATGCAGAACCACCATGGCGGCATCGTCCTCATTGACGGCTCCCTCTACGGCGCCAACGGCGGCAACTCCGGTGGCTATCTGGTGTCTCTGGACTTCCAGACCGGAGCCGTCCACTGGGACGAACGCCGAGGCGAACGCCGCGCGCCCAAGGGCTCGGTGGCCGTCGCCGATGGCCGCCTCTACTACCGTACGGAGGACGGCACCCTGCTGCTGATCGAGCCGAACCCTCGTGAGTACACCGAGCGCGGGCGCTTCGAGCAGCCGTTCCGGACCGACAAGCCGGCGTGGGCGCATCCCGTCATCGCCAACGGCAAGCTCTACGTACGCGACCAGGACCTGCTGCTCTCGTACGACGTCCGACGGAGATGAGCGCGGGCCGCCGCGGCTCGCCACCGCGCCGGCGTCGCCGGGGGATCCCATGAGACGCGTCGACTCGATCGAAGACCTCCTGGGCGAGGTCGTGCCCCTCTCCGCGAGGACGATCGTCGACGTCGGCTGCGGCACCGGCGATCTGGTGCGCTGGCTGGTCGGTCGGGGCGCGAGGGTCACCGGCGTGGACACGCCTGCGATGCTGGCCCGCGCCCAGACCCAGCCGCCGGCCGGCCAGGAGGCCTATCTCCCGGGGGGAGCGGAGGCGCTCCCGCTGCCGGACCAGGCCGTGGACGTGGCGATCTTCGACGCCAGCCTCCACCACGTGCCCGCCGAGCGAATGCGCGACGCCGTGGCCGAGTGCGCCCGCGTGCTGCGGCCCGCCGGACGCGCGGTGTTCATCGAGCCGGTCGCCAAGGCCGGCTCCTACTACGACCTCACCCGGGTGGCCGGGGACGAGGCGGAGGTCCAGAGGCTGGCCCACGCGGCCATCCTCGAGGCCCCGGCCCAGGGACTCGAGCCAGAGAACGAGGAGCTCTTCTACCTGTCGCGCTCCTTCGCCGACTACGAGCACCTCGTGGCCGTCTTCGTCGAGGACGAGAAACGTCTCGCCGACTGCCTGGCGCGAGCGCGCGAGGAGACCAAGCGCCGCGCCGCCGAGGCAGGCATCGCCTTCGGCGACGTCCGCTACCGCTCGATCTGCCGCCTCGACGTCCTCAGGCGATCCTGAGGCTACCTGGTGCCTCGGGTGCCCTTCCCAAGCGCACGTTCTCGACATCGGACGTGGCAGTGCTTACAATGCAATCAGTGATGACACTGGAGGCGCAATGGCCAGCCTGACGATCCGAAAGCTCGACGAGCGCATCAAAACGCGACTTCGCATCCGGGCCGCCCGACACGGCCGGTCGATGGAGGATGAGGCTCGCACTTTGCTCCGGAACGCCCTCCGGGACGAGGTGACCGCCGGAACCGACCTGGCCGAGGCCATTCGCGCCCGCTTCGTTCCCCTCGGTGGAGTCGACCTGACCCTTCCGGAGCGCGAGCCGATCCGCGAGCCCCCGAAGCCTGGCCGATGATCCTCCTCGACACGAACGTACTGTCGGAGCTGATGAAGCCGCGACCCGACCCGGCCGTGCTCGAGTGGGTCGGGTCGCAGCCTGCAGCCAGCCTGTACACGACGAGCATCACCCAGGCCGAGATACAGCTCGGCCTGATGCTCCTGCCGCGGGGTGCCCGCCGAAACGCGCTGCAGGCGGCCGCCGACGCGATGTTCGCGGAGGAGCTCGAGGGTCGAGTCCTTCCGTTTGGCTCGGAGGCGGCTCGGCCCTACGCGGAGATTGCCTCCGACCGGCGGCGGGCGGGACGGCCGATTTCCCAGTTCGATGCCCAGATCGCTGCAGTCGCGCGTGTCGCCGGAGCGGCAATCGCAACCCGCAACGTGGCCGACTTCGCCGGCTGCGGCGCGAGGCTCGTCAACCCGTGGGGACCGGACCGGCCGGCCAGCAAGAGATAGCCCGGGTTCAGGCGGTGTGGGCGCGCTGGGTGTCCACGTTGACGACGTCCCGCGTCCCGCGACGAAGCTCTAGTACTCCTCGCCATAGAGGACCCGCAGCCAGCGGGCGGCCTCGCCCGCGCCGCCCTCGAGAGGGAACAGGCTGCGCCGCGCGGTCGGGTTGAGCCAGGTCGCGACCCAGAGGCTGAGGCCGTTGTCTCGCAGGAGGCGGATGTCGGCGCGCGCGAAGATCCTCCCGCCGCGCGCCTTCAGGTAGAAGGCTTCCTCGCACACGTTGGAGGCCTCAGGCGACGGGCGCAACCAGCCTCGCCAGGAGGCCTGATAGCCTCTCTCGGGAGCGAGGAGCCGGTAGCCCCGCTCGGCCTCGGCCACCTGCACGCCCCCGTCGGGCGCCTCGAGCTCCACACGCCAGGGGCAACCCTCTGCTGCGCCCTCAGAGGAGGCAAGCCGGATGGTGAGGTCGGCAATCGGGGTGGGGTCCATTGTGATCTGCTGGCGCAGCACATTGACCCGGTAGCACCCCTCCCCGGGAACGACCTTCAGCGCGACCACGCGTGAGAGCAGCACCGAGGACGCCGGCGGCGACAACCAGGCGGGCAAGACGATCTCGTGGAAGGATCCCCGTCTCTGGTACGAGGCCAACCGGGCGTCGATGGCGTAGCCGTCAGCCTCGGACCCGCAGACCTGCACGCGACGCTCGCCGTAGAAAGTCAGATGCACACGCCCGCTCGGGTCCGTGACGTGGTCTCCCAGCCCGCACATCCGCAGGCGGGCGCCCACCACGGGCCGGTCGTACTGGTCGCGAACGCTCACGGTGCACGTGCCTCGAAAGACCAGGTGCAGACACAGCAGCAGACCCGCCGCGACCCCCAGCGGTAGACGTACGGCGCCCCGCTTCCACCAGGCCTCTCGGGGCCGGACCCAGAGTGCGGCCAGCCCGATGGGAACGGGCAGCAGGAACAGGAACACCACGAACACCACAAACGAGAATAGGCCCCACGGGTCCACCGGGCCGGCCAGGGCCCTCGCGAATCTCGATACGTCGAAGTGGAGTCCCCATAGGGCCACGACGATCGTGACCGACACGAAGGTCACCGCAAGAAGCCAACCCCAGATTGTCGGATAGTGACGGGATCCCCGGGCCCTGCGCAGGACGAGGCTGGTCAGCGTGCCAATGCCGCCGTAGGCGAGGAGTCCCACCACGACGAGGAGCTGGTGAAGGGGCGGTAGCATGCCGCCACCATGACCTGCGCCCGTCGTTCGCTGTGACCCGCCGTCCCGGTGGTGGCGGCGGCTCAGGCGATGTGGGCGCCCTGGGTGTTGCCGTTGCTGTTGCCGGACGGGCGGCGGAAGACGCTGACGTGCCCGTCCTCGTCCAACCAGCGGAGCTGGACGTCGTTCGGGATGTCGCTCCATACCGGGTAGCGCCCCACCCCGTTCCAGGCCGGGCCTTCGGCCCAGAGCATGCACCGTGGAGGCGCTGGATCGGCGTGTTGCCGATCACGTAGCGGCCGAATCGGGGATCCAGCGCCACGATGTCGGGATCCGGGTAGCGCACGGGTTCGCCGCCGGAGAAGTCGCGGGACTGCGCCCGCGCCCAGCTCGCCCCGGCAGCGGCGGCGACCGCGGCGCCGATGAAGCCGCGACGACCGAGCCCGGCCGGGCGGGTCGTATTGCAGGTCATGGTCCTGTCCCGAAGCACGGGCGCCGCGCGACCTACGACGACCTCCTCCAGGTGCCGTTCGAAGCCGTCGGGCTCGACCTCCTCGCCCTCTGGGGCGAAACACGGCCGTCCACCACCTAGCTCAGTAGCCGCGCTGCTTGTCGACGACGTTGCGGAGCGGCTGGCCGCGCACGAAGCGCTCGATGTTCTCGCGGAACAGGCCGATCCGGCGCTCGCTGAACCCGTCGGACCGCCCGGCGATGTGTGGGGTGAGGATCACGTCGTCGCGCTTCCACAGCGCGTGGTCGGGGGGGAGCGGCTCGGGCTCGGTGACGTCCAGGCCGGCCCCGGCCAGCTTCCCCGACTCGAGGGCCGCCAGCAGGGCGAGGGCGTGGTCGGCGATCTCGGGCCCCTGGATGATCTTGGCGTTGGTCAGCACGATCTCCGACTCGCGCAGCTCGGGCGCCGCCAGGTAGCCCTCGACGCCGGAGCTCCCCACCTGCACCCAGTGCACCTTCCCGCCCTCGCGGAGGAGCGCCGCCACGCCCTACACGGAGAAGCCCACCAGGGCGTCGCACGCCGAAACCCGCGGGAGCAGATCGTCGGCCTTGCCACCGCCCAGAACGCGGTATCATCGCCGCGCCGGTCGCCATCCACGGTTCGCATGCCCGACACGCCCAAGCCGACGGCCGCAGACGAGGCCCGGACGCTCCCCCCCGACGAGGGCACGGCTTCCGCGCCAGCACCACGGCAGGTGCGGTGCTCGACCGACTCGTCCCTGCAGGAGACCCTCCACATCGAGCTGCCGTCCCAAGCGGCGGCGCAAAGGCCCGAAGCGCCCGAGGCCCCCGGGACCCAGCGGGAGCGCTACCAGGAACTGGGCGAGATCGGCCGTGGCGGCATGGGCACCGTCCACCGTACCCTCGACAGCCTGCTGCTGCGCGAGATCGCGATGAAGACCATCGAGCGTCCGTTGGCGGACGCAGCCAGCGTGGTCCGCTTCGTCGAGGAGGCCCAGATCACGGGGCAGCTCGACCACCCCAACATCGTCCCGGTCTACGACTTCGGCGCCCAACCCAACGGCCAGGCCTTCTTCACCATGAAGCTGGTCAGCGGGCGCACCCTCGGCGAGCTGATCACCGATCTCCACGATCAGGGCGTGCCGAGCGACGGCCTCGAGCGGCTGCTGCGAATGATCCTCAAGGTCTGCGAGGCGGTCTCCTTCGCGCACAGCCGGGGGGTCGTCCACCGCGACCTGAAGCCGGCCAACATCATGATCGGGAGCCACGGCCAGGTCTACGTGATGGACTGGGGGCTGGGCCTGCTCCTCGGCGCCAGCCCGCGCGCCGAGCCGAGCGGAGGGCCGCCGGCTGACTCGATCCGGACCTCGAGCGCCCGTCGCTCGGGCCCCTCCCTGGCCGGCACGGTCGGCTACATGGCGCCGGAGCAGGCCCTGGGGCGCCTGGCCGAGATCTCTCCCCGCACCGACGTCTTCGCGATCGGGGCCATCCTCTACGAGGTGCTGACCGGGCGGCCCCCGTACCAGGCCGACGACATCCACCAGGCGCTGATGCTGGCGCGATCGGGTCAGATCGTGCCGCCCGACCAGGCGGCCGAGGGCCGGCAGCTCCCCCCCGGTCTGTGCGAGATCACGATGCGGGCACTGCAGCCCGCCCAGCAGGACCGCTATTCGTCGGTCGACCACCTGGGTGCCGACCTGGAGGGCTTCCTGCGTGGCGGCGGCTGGTTCGCCACCCGACGTTTCCGCTCCGGCGAGGTGGTGATCGAGGAGGGCGGCCCGGGGGACGCCGCCTACGTGGTCGTCGAGGGTCGCCTGGAGGTGTTCCAGCAGCGCGCCGAGGGACGCAGCGCGATCCGGACCTTGGGGCCGGGAGACGTGTTCGGCGAGGCCGCGCTGTTGAGCTCCAAGCCCCGCACCGCCAGCGTGGCCGCCCTCGACGACGTCACCGTCAAGGTGATCACGGCCGAGGCGTTCGAGCGCGAGCTGGGCCGCAGCTCTTGGCTGTCGGCCCTGGTCAAGCAGCTCACCGCGCGTTTCCTGGAGCTCGAGGGCCGGCTGGCCGCGACCGAAGCCTCCCGGTAGCGCCCGTCAGTAGCCGTGCTCGAGGCGGCGGCAGGCGGGCTGGTGGCCCGCCTGGCAGGCCTTCTGGTAGAGAGCCTTGACCCTCTCCGGGTCCCGCTGCATCGCGGTGCTGGTCTCGATCAACTGCCCGAGCGCGTAGCACCCCTCCGCGACGCCCAGGTCGCAGGCCTTGCCGTAGAGCTCCGCCGCCCGGCCCACGTCCCTGACCACCGAGCTCCCCTTCTCGAGCCGCCCGGCCATCCGGTAGCAGGCCAAAGCCGCTCCCTGGTCGCACGCCTTCTGGTAGAGGGTCATGGACTTCGGCATGTCTCGGGCCACCCCCACCGCGGTCTCGTACATGTAGGCGAGCTGGGCGCAGGCTTCCACCGCACCCGCCGCGCACGACTGGTCGAAGAGCTTGGCCGAGCGGGCCAGGTCCTTGGGCAGGTACTTGCCCTCCAGGTACAACCGCGCCAGGGCCAGGCAGCCCTGCGCGTCGTCGGCCGAGCAAGCCTTGCGCTCCAGGTTGGCGCCCTTGGCCAGGTCCTGGGTCGAGCGGGGCCGCGCCAGGAGCTGTCGTGCCAGCTCGTGGCAGGCCCGGGCCACCTCCCCGTCGCAGGCACGGGTGAGCAGCTCGGTGGACCTCTCGCGGTTGCGGGTGGTCCCCACCCCGTCGCGAAGCATCAGGCCCAGCCGGAAGCAGGAGCGCCATTCCTGCGCCTCGCACGCCTTCGAGTGGAGCGTGAGGGCGTGAGCCAGGTCCTTCGGGACGCCGTCCCCCTGCTCGTAGGCCACGCCGAGGTGATAGCACCCGTCCGTGACCTGTGCCTGGCAGACCCGGTCCGCCAGCTCCGCAGCCCGCTTCCGATCCCCCGCCGGCCGCCCCGGCGTCCTCAGCATCTCGGCGAGCTCGGCACACGAGGCCATGTGGCCACCCTCGCAGCCCTGCCCGAAGAGCCGCTCGGCCCGAGCCAGGTCCCGAGGGAACGGGGCTCCGTCCCGGTAGAGCTCGCCGAGGGCGCCGCAGCCGCCGGCGGTCCCGGCCTCGCACCCCTTCACGAACAGCTCCGCCGCCTGCCCGAGGTTCAGGGGGACGCCCTCTCCGGCGCGGTAGGCGGCACCGAGCCGCACGCATCCCTCGCCGCTGCCCGCCGTGCAGGCCCGCCCCAGGTACTCGAGGGCGCTGTCGACGCTGACCTTGACGCCCTCGCCCTTCCGGTGCATGCCGGCCAGCTCGAGGCAGGACTGGGCGTCGCGCAGGTTGCAGCCCTTCTCGAAGTACTTGGCCGCCTTCCCCGCATCCTGAGCCACGCCGGCTCCGGTCCGGTACATCCCGGCGGCACGGTAGCAGTCGGCGGCGCTCCCCTTGTCGCAGCTCTTCTTGGTGGTCTCGAAGTCCGCGCCGCCGGCGGTGCCGGCCAGCAGCAAGGACGCCCCGATCAAAGCCGCCGCGTGTCGCATGCTCCCCTCCCTGCCTCGCCCCCCCGAGTCGGGCCGGGTCGGCTGGACGCTGCGCTCAGCTCTCTTGCCGAGGCAGTGCCCGAAGGTGGCTCTCGATCTCCGGTGAGATCGAGGTGAAGCGGACCACCAGCACCCGGCCGTCCTCGCCCCGGACCTCCGTCACCTTGGCATACAGGTCGCCCGCGACCGGCGCTCCATCCTCACCCTTCAGCTCCAGCTTCAGGTTGCTGAGGGGGGGCAGCGAGCTCTCCGAGAGGATCTCGGCACCGATCTCCGAGAGCTTCGAAAGCCGCGCCGAGAACCACTCGTCGCCGACCTGCTTGCCCTCCAGGATCCAGAAGCCCATCTCCGCCGGGCGGCTCAGCGCCTGCAGATGGTCCTGCCGCTCGGGCAGGAACACATCGTACGAGCCGCCGATGCCCTTCAGGTCGTAGACGGTGACCGGCTCGCGGGCCCCCTTCGCCTTCACCGACAGCCTGTCGCCGACCTGCACCGCGTCGCCCGTCCGCTGCCGCGTCGCCTCGGAGATCAGGATCTGCCCGCCCACCGTGTAGGACTCGATGCGGCCGGTGAGGTTGACCGGCGGGCCCACGATCCCGTACTTGGTGCGCCGCTGGGACCCGATATTGCCCACCACCACCTCGCCGGTGTGGATGGCGATCCCCATCTCGATGCGCGGCAGCCCCTCGCTCTCGTTGCGGGCGTTGACCTCCGCCATGGCGAGCTGCATCTCCACCGCGCACGCTACCGCGCGCCGGGCGTCGTCCTCACGGGAGAAGGGAGCCCCGAAGATGGTCAGGATCGCGTCGCCGATGAACTCGTCGATGGTCCCCTGGTGACGCATGATGATGTCGGTCATGTCCCCGAGGTAGCGGTTGAGCATCCGGACCACCTGCTCCGGGCCCAGCCGCTCCGACACCGAGGTGAAGGCCCGCAGGTCCGACATCATGATGGTGACGGTCTTCTTCTCCCCGCCCAGCTTCAGCCCCTCCGGCGACTCCAGCAGGCTCTCCACCACCTCGTCGCTGAGGTAGCGACCGAAGATGCTCCGGATGAATCTGTTGCGAACCTCGAGGTCCTCGGCCAGGCGCTGGATCTCGTCCTTCTGCCGCTTGAGCACCAACTGGGTCTGGACCCGGGCCATCACCACCGGGAAGTCCAGGGGCTTGGTGACGTAGTCGTTGGCGCCGAGCTTCAGGGCCTCGACGATGTCCTCGCTCTGGTCTTTGGCGGTGGCCATGATCACCGGCAGGTCGGCCATGGCGTAGGTCCGGCGCAGCGTCTCCAGCACCTCCAGGCCGCTCATCCCGGGCATCATCACGTCGAGCAGCACCAGGTCGTAGCGGCTGCCGCTGATCTTCAGCAGCGCCTGCGCCCCGTCTTCTGCTACCTCCACCTCGAAGCCGCGCTGGGTCAGCCGGCGCGAGAGCATGTCCCGGTTCATCTCGTTGTCATCGACGACCAGGAGCGGCCCGCCCTCCCCCGCCGTGGCGGGCGTCCGCCGGGCCAGGTCCAGCTCCCCCGACGGGGCGTCCGGGCTCGCCGGCGGGGCGGCGGCCGGCTCCGAGCCGGCGGCGGGCGGCGGGGCCTCCGGGACGGCGGCGGGCGTCGGAGCAGCGGCCGGTGACGCGGCCTCGGCGGCGGGCGTCGGAGACGCGCCGGTTCCGGCCTCTGCACCCTGCGCCGCAGCAGCCTGGGCGGCGGCCGCCGGAGACAGGTACTTGTCGATCAGCTCGAGCTGCCGTCGCGCCGCCTGCTGGATCTTCTTCAGGTCCGAGGCGAGGTCCTCCCGACCCTCCTCATCGGCGATCTCCTCGAGCAGCTCGCTGTAGCCGATGATCTGGTTGACCGGCGTGCGCAGGTCGTGGCGCGCCTGCGAGAACGGGTCGGCGGGCTTTCTGCTCTTGGCGCTCTCGTCGCTCATGGTGTCGATCGAAGCTGCAGCACGAAGGCCTTCCGCCGGGCATCCCACAGGTAGGTCCGCCCCTCGGTGGCCACGTGGAAGTTGGTGACCCCCCGCCCGTGGCGGCGCGAGGCGGCCCGGATCTGGGGATCGGTCAGGGTCGGGCCGTGGTGCCCGGCCAGGATCAGGGTATCGGGGCGGTCCTTCGCCAGATGGGCGGCGTGCTCCTGAGACCCGTGGCCGTATCGGTGGTCGCGGATGTCCGGGAAATGGGCGTCGAGGAGAGCCAGGTGGGCGCCCTCCAGGAGGCGGGCCTCGGACCGGGCGGTCTTGGCGGTCGGCTCGTGATCACACATGTAGACCACGGTCGGGCCGCTCTTCGAGCTCAGACGGTAGCCGACCGTGTCCAGGAGCTGAATGCCCTCGCCCTCGCCGCTGTAGTGGTTGAGGGGGCCGGTGCGCACAGTCCACCCGCTGATTCGACGGCGCTGGCCGGACCCGACGGTCCGATACTCGAGGTGGGCCAGGGTGCCGGCCGACAGCAGGCCGAGGGGGACGTAGGATGGGTGGCCGTAGCCCGAGAGGATGGCGCCAAGGGCCTCGGCCGGCGCCGAGATACAGACCTCGAGCCCGTTCCCCTTGTCCCAGAACCAGTCGGCGTCCTTCAGCCCCTCCCAGTGGTCCATGTGGGCATGGGTGATCAGGACGTGCAGCCGCTTGACCTCCTGGAACCGCCCCTGGCTGCCAAGGGCGTGGGAGAGCAACGCCAGCCCGCGGCCGGCGTCGAAGACGAACAGATCCTGGCCGCAAAGGACCGAATAGCACGAGGTGGCGTTGCCGACGTTGGAGCGCCGGGGGAACAGGCTGCGGGAGCCGCGACAACCCCAGACGTCGAAGTGAATGGGCGGCCACGAGCCGTCCTGCACGCTCTGCTTGCGCGCCTTCCCGTACCCGGCCGTCTCGAAGACCGCTCTCGCTGTCGCCATCCTAAGGGAACGCCTCCACCGCCCGGAGCCCCCCAGCCCGAGGAGATCGACCGCCCTGCGCGGCGGCGGATCGCGCCATCCTATCAGACCTGATACCCGCTCGTGGGGATCGGGCCGGGCTCACACCCGCGAGAGGAAGCTCTCGATGGCGGGGCAGAAGCGCTCCATGTCCACCAGGAACGAGTCGTGGCCCTGCAGCGACGGAAGCACCGAGAACTCCACCTCGCGCCCGTGGCGCCTCAGGCCGTCGACGATCTCCTGCTGCTGCCACAGCGGGAACAGGAAGTCGCTCTCGACCCCGATCACCAGCGTGCGCTCGGCGCGGATCCAGCCGAGCCCCGCCTCCGACGTACCGCCGTGCTCGGCCACATCGAAGATGTCCATCGACCGCGACAGGTAGAGATAGCAGTTGGCGTCGAAGGTGCCCACGAACTTCTCGGCGTGGTGCTCGAGGTAGGCCTCGACCTCGAACTCCGGGTCGAACAGCCCCGCCTCGTCCGGGCGGACCTCGATCCGCTCGCGGCCGAACCGGCCCTGCCACTCGCTGGCCGAGCGGTACGAGATGAGCCCCAGCTTGCGGGCCAGCCGGAGGCCGGTCCGGGGGGGCGCCTCGGACTCGTACTCCCCCGCCTTCCAGGCGGGATCGGACCGGATCGCCTCGCGCTGCAGGGAGCGGATCGCGATCGCGAACGGGGTGGAGCGGGTGGCCGCCGAGATGGTGACCAGCGCCCGGACCTCGTCCGGGAAGAGCAGCGCGTAGGCCAGCGCGCTCATCCCGCCGAGCGAAGGCCCGACCACCGCCCGCACCTGGTGGATCCCCAGCAGGCAGAGGGTCTGCCGTGCCGCGATGGCGATGTCCTCGATGGTCAGCACCGGGAAGCGCGGACCGTAGCGGATGCCGGTGCGCGGGTCAGGAGAGGCCGGACCGGTGGACCCGTGGCAGCTCCCGAGGGAGTTGACGCAGACCACGAAGAAGCGGTCGGTGTCGATGGCCTGCTCGGGCCCCACCATCTGCTCCCACCACCCCGGCGACGGGTCCTCGGCCGACGAGGCGACGTGAGCGCCCGGTGACAGGCCAGGGAGGATCAGCACCACGTTGTCGCGGGCTGGGGTGAGCCGACCCCAGGTCTCGTAGGCGATCTGCACGTCGGACAGCACGCCACCGCGCCACATCCGGAACGGCTTCGGGAACCAGACGATCTTGCGCGCGTCGTGCATGGTGGAGTTTCGGGCGGTAGGGACGGCGACCGCCACCTTCGGTCGACGGTATCACATCGGCCCGGGCCGACGCGTGCCCGGGCGCCCGCTCACTTCCAGACGACCCGGCTGCGGATGAGCTCCCCGTGGGTCGTCTTCACGGTGACGTCGAGCTGCCACGCCTGGGTCCCCTCGCTCCACTCGTCGGAGACGTCCTCGAGGAAGGTGCGCGCGCCCGGTGCCAGCCGCTCGGTGATGGTCAGGTTGCGCGCCGTGGGCACGCCGTCCTTGGTGACCACGATGCTGACCAGCGAGATCTCGAGCTCCTTCCGCCCATCGTTCGTGAGATAGACCCGGGCGCTGTAGCGGTCGCCCACCCGCGGCGAGACCGGCGAGATCTCGAAGTCGATGTGCGCGGAGAGATCCGCCTCGTCGGAGCCGCTCGGCTTCTTGCCGTCCCGGCCGGCCACCACCGTCGCCGACTCCTGGAACCGGCGGCTGGCCATCTCGCGGGCCGCCAACGTCCGCGCCTTGCCCTGGAGCGCCTCGGCATTGTCCGGCTCCCGGCCGAGGACGGCGTCGTAGTAGGCGACGGCATCGTCCCAGCGCTCCCCCATCCGGGCCAGCTCGGCTTGATTGAGGAGCTGGGCGACCCCGACGGGGGCCCCCCCGGAGCCCGCCCGCGCCGCAGCCGGCGTCGGCTTCGGCGTGGCCACGCTCACCGGAGGGGGCGGGGTGGCGGCCGGCGGGGCGACCGCCTGCGTCGACGGTGGCGGGGCCTCGGCGACTGTGGTCGGGGGCGAGACCTCCGGGGCTGCGGCCTGGGCCGGGCGGTCGGGCTCCGGCGGGGCTGGGCGTGCCGCCTCGACCTCGTCCGTCGGGGTCGCCCGGGCCGCCTCTTCGGTAGCGAGGAGGGAGGGCGTGGAGACGGGCGTTGCCGAGGGTCCCGGTTCGGCCCGGGGCGACGCCTCAGGCGCGGCCGCCACGGTCACCGGCGGGGCGCTGCCAGGCCGCAGCAGGTGGGCCAGCATCAGGTAGCCACCGCCGCCGGCCAGCAGCGCGCCGATGACGAAGAGGGCCACGTGTCGGAGACCGAACCCTCCAGGCGACGCGACCACAGGGAGCGGGGCGGCAACCGGTGGCGGCGGCTCTTCGGACCCGGCCTGCGCGGCCGCGTCCGTGGCGGCCCCCGGGAACAACATCTCTTCGAGGCCCGCGCCCTCGCCGCGGGGCGCCGGCTCCCGAAGCGGCGATGCCGGCCCGGGCCCCGGCTCCACCTCGACCTTGGCCACGGCCTCGGATGGCGTGGCCGGCTCGGGAACCTCGAGCTCGACGGCCCAATCGTCCGAGCCGGCGGGCTCCGGCCCGACCTTCTCCTCCGCCGGCAGCTCGGCAGGCGGCGGCTCCACCTCCACGGCCGGCTGCAGTGCCGGAGCCACCTCCGGTGGCTCCGGCGCTTCTTCGACGCGGACCGTCTCACGCTCGCTATCGGGCTCGGGCCGTCGCGGCGGAGGCGGTGCCTGGATCGGCTCGGCCGGCTCTTCCGCCTCCTCCTCGCGCTTCGTGGGCAGCGGCGGAGGCATCGCCTCCGGCTCCTCGACCGGCTCCAGGCGAGGCGCCGTGACCTCGTGCGAGACCGCCTCGATCGGAATCGGCGGTGCCGGTTCCTCGCCCGCGACCGGCAGCGCGGGCGGCTCCATCTTCACCTCCTCGGTCAGCTCGACGGGGGCCTCCGGTAGCGGCTCGGCATCGGCGGCCTCTGCCTCTGCCTCTGCCTCTGCCTCTGCCTCTGCCTCTGCCTCCTCTGCCTCCTCTGCCTCCTCTGCCTCCTCTGCCTCCTCTGCCTC
>CAZNNH010000003.1:75961-78730 GCA_964574335.1 uncultured Acidobacteriota bacterium
CTGCCTCCTCTGCCTCCTCTGCCTCCTCTGCCTCCTCTGCCTCCTCTGCCTCCTCTGCCTCCTCCTCTGCCTCCGCCGCAGCCTCCGCCTCTGCCTCTGCCTCCGGCCTCCCGGGCAGCGGAGGAGGTGTGACCGGCTTGGGAACCGACGCCGCGCCCACGCTCTCCACCGGCTCCTCGCCGGGGCCCTCCGGCTCCCCCGCGACCTCCTCGGACTCGCGGTAGAGGCCCACCACCACGTCGGCCGGCCGCACCACGCGCCCGTCGATGGCCAGGCCTTCTCGGAGCTGCTCCAGCACTTGGCCATGCTCCGAGGCGGAGCTCACCCGACGCGTCGAAACGACCCGGCTGTCGCGCGAGTTGTACGGCCCGGGCGTCACCTGGAGCGACTCGAGCCCCTCCTCTTCGGCGGCGCGCCAGAGCTGGCTACGAACCAGGCCCAGACCGTCGATGACGGCGTGGTCGGCCTCGGACAGCCGCTCGGCGGCGATCGCCCGATCCAGCTCCTCGAGCACGGCGATCGACGCGAACAGCAGGCGCTCGCGCTGGGCGGCGTGCCGTCTCTCGACCTTGTCGGCAACCCGTTCGCGGTAGCCGTCATTGGCCCGCTTGAGATGCGCGTGGGCCCGCTGCACGCGCAGAAGGCGTCGCTCCGCCTGCGCGATACGCCGGCGGTACGCCTGAAGGATGCGGCTCGGCTTGTCGTTGCGGACGTCTTCCCCCGGTCGCGCCATCTCGGTCGCTGGCCCACGGCGAGAATCGCTCCCCCGCCCGCCGAAGACTACGCCGCGGGCGCCCGCCAGGTCAACCGACCGGTCGAACTGGCTGCTTGCTGCAAGCGCTTTCCAGACTCCAGGCTCGACGTCCATCAAGCGCCCATCATCAGGAGGTCCCTACCAGCCGGCAGTTGCGCCGAGTGACGGACGGCTTGACAAGGCCTCACCCTCTCTGCGATCCTTCGCGGGCCCGGATGCGGCAAACGCTTGCAGGCATGGCTTCCCCCACCACCCTCGAAGACGTCGCCCGTCACGCCGGCGTCTCCGCCGCCACGGTCTCGCGAGCGCTGACTGGCAGCCGGAACGTGCGGCCCGAGACCCGCGCCCGCGTGGTCGAGGCCGCCGAGACCCTGGGCTATCGCCCGGACCTCCACGCCCGGACCCTGGCCCGGGGCCAGAGCCACACCCTGGGCATGATCGTCTCCAACCTGAGGAACCCGTTCTTCCTCGACGTCTTTCAGGCGCTGGAGACCGCGGCGCACCGCCGTGGCTTCGAGCTGATGGTGGCCAACACCGACTACCGCCCGGACCAGCTCTCGAGCAGCGTCCACACGATGCTGGGACGAAGGCTGGCCGGCCTGGCCGTGATCGTCTCCGAGATGGACGAGGGCCTCTTGTCCCAGATCGAGGGCCTGCCGATCCCGGTGGTCCTCTACGACGTCGGCCTGGCTTCCCCCCACGCCACCCGCATCAAGACCGACTATGCGCGCGGGACACGCCGGGTGGTCGAGTACCTCCACACCCTCGGCCACCGGCGTCTGGCCTTCGTGGGCCATCACCCCGGCCTGGAGCCGCTCGGCGCCCGACACCAGGCGTTCCTGGCCGCCGTCGAGCGCTGCGGCCCCGAGGTCCAGTTCGCCATGGCGGCCGACGAGGACAGCCCGGCAGGCGGCCTGGCCGCCACCCAGCACCTGCTGGCCTCGGGGTGTCACCCCACCGCCGTCGTCTGCGTCAACGACTTCATGGCCCTCGGCGTGATGAAGGCGCTGCGCGAGGCCGGCCGACGGATCCCCGAGGAGGTGTCCGTCGTCGGCTTCGACAACATCGGGCTGGCCGAGTTCGCGAGCCCGCCCTTGACGACGGTCAACGTCCCCCGCCAGCGGATCGGGCGCCTGGTGGCCGAGGCGCTGATCCCCGACGGCGACGGCTCGCCGCTGTGGGGACGGGAGGTTCGTATCGAGCCCGAGCTGATCGTCCGCGACTCCACCGGCCCGCCACCCGGCGGCCCCAAGCCGCGGCCAACGAACTCATTGATGAGAAACGGAGGTTCGTCATGACAACCCTGGGCGTGATCGTCGGCAACCGCAACTTCTTCCCGGACCATCTGTGCGAGTCGGGGCGGAAGACCGTGCTCGAGGTCCTCGAGCGCGAGGGGATCCGGGCCGTCATCCCACCGAAGGAGGCCACCAACTGCGGCGCCGTCGAGACCCTGGCCGAGGCCCGGCTGTGTGCCGAGCATTTCAAGAAGCACCGCGAGGAGATCGACGGCGTGCTGGTCACGCTCCCCAACTTCGGCGACGAGCGGGCCGTCGCCAACACGCTGCGCTTCTCCGGGCTGGACGTGCCGGTGCTGCTCCACGCCTTCGGCGACGTGGCGGGCAAGATGACCATCAAGGACCGGCGCGACAGCTTCTGCGGGAAGATGTCGGCGGCCAACAACCTGCGCCAGTACGGGATCAAGTACTCGCTGACCCGCCTCCACACCGTGGACCCCGAGTCCGAGGACTTCCGGGCCGACCTGCGGCGCTTCGCCTCGACCTGCGCCGTGGTGGGCGGCCTGCGCGGCGCCCGGGTGGGCGTGATCGGAGCGCGTCCGGCCGCCTTCAACACGGTGCGCTTCAGCGAGAAGCTGCTGGAGAGGAGCGGCATCTCGGTCGAGTCCCTGGACCTGTCGGAGGTACTGGGCTGGATCGCCAAGATGGGAGACCAGGACCCCGCGGTGAAGGCCAAGGTCGAGGAAGAAGATCAGCGAAAGCGTTGAACCGGGAAGACAG
>CAZNNH010000003.1:78740-101457 GCA_964574335.1 uncultured Acidobacteriota bacterium
CCAAGGTCGAGGAGATCCAGGGCTACACCGAGGTCAAGGGGATCCCCACCCAGCCGGTGGTGAAGATGGCCAAGCTGGGGGTCGCCATCGACGACTGGATGCGGAAGCACGAGCTGGTGGCCACCGCCATCCAGTGCTGGACCTCGATGGAGGAGTTCTACGGGGTGGTCCCCTGCATGGTGATGAGCATGATGTCGAACAAGCTGCTGCCCAGCGCCTGTGAGACCGACATCGCCGGCATGGTGGGGATGCTGGCCCTGACCCGGGCCTCCGACAGGCCGTCAGCGATCCTGGACTGGAACAACAACTACGGCCAGGACCCGGACAAGGGCGTGGTCTTCCACTGCTCCAACCTCCCCAAGGCCTTCTTCGGCGACAACGCCCACAAGATGGACTACCAGGAGATCATCGCCGGCAGCGTGGGCAAGGACAACACCTTCGGGACCATCGTGGGCCGGGTGCCACCGGGCCCCTTCACCTACTGCCGGGTCTCCACCGACGACGAGAGCGGCCGGATCCGGTCCTACCTCGGCCAGGGCCGTTTCACTGGCGACCCACTGGAGACCTTCGGCGGCTTCGGCGTCTTCGAGATCCCGCGCCTGCAGGCGCTGCTCCAGCACATCTGCGAGAACGGCTACGAGCACCACGTGGCCGCCAACCTCTCCGAGGTCGCCGACGCCGTCGACGAGGCGCTGTCGAAGTACCTGGGCTGGGACGTCTACCACCACCGCGCCTGAGAAGAAACGGGGGAAGAAACGGGGGACACAATACGGATTGTTACAACCCACCCGTATTGTGTCCCCGGGCTCGTCCTGCGCTCCCTGGCCGGGAGCCTTGATCCCGCGATGTCGGAAGCCTCCGGGTCCGGGGGATCGGGGGGCGGGAGCCCCCCGCTCGATAGCGGCGACCGAATCTCACTTCGGGCGCCGCGTACGACAAAGTCAAAAGTCTAGACCTGACCCCACTAGGCTTTGATGACGTTGGGGCGGGGATCGCGGTAAACGCCGCGGGTGTCGACGATCAGGCGGGCGGAGTCGGCCACCATCGCGTAGTCGACGGCGGTGTGGTCGGTGGCGACCAGCACCGCGTCGACCGAGGCCAGCCGCTCCGGGGTGAGAGGCTGCGACTCCAGGCGGGGCAGGTCGGGCCAGGAACGCATCGGCGGGGCCACCTGGATGTGCGGGTCGTGGTAGCTCACCTCGGCCCCCCGCTGGCGCAGCAGCTCGATCAGCTCGAACGAGGGGCTCTCCCGCGGGTCGTCGATGTCCTTCTTGTAGGCCAGCCCCAGGACCAGCACCCGGGCGCCCTTGAGCGGCTTGCCCTGGGCGTTCAGCCCCTCCTGGAGCTTGTCGATCACGTAGCGCGGCATCGCCACGTTGACCTCGCCCGCCAGCTCGATGAAGCGGGTGGAGATCCCGTACTCGCGGGCCTTCCAGGTCAGGTAGAACGGGTCCAGCGGGATACAGTGGCCGCCCAGCCCGGGGCCGGGCGTGAACCTCATGAAGCCGAAGGGCTTGGTGGCCGCCGCGTCGAGCACGTCCCACACGTCGATGCCCATCCGGTCGTAGACCACCTTGAGCTCGTTGACCAGCGCGATGTTGACGCTGCGGAAGATGTTCTCGGTCAGCTTGGTGGCCTCGGCGACGCGGGCCGAGGGCACCGTGACCACGCGGTCCAGGGCCCGGGCATAGAGGGCGGCCGCCACCTCGGTGGCGTCCTTGTCGACGCCACCCACGATCTTGGGGATGGTGGCGGTGGAGAAGCCCTTGTTCCCCGGGTCCTCGCGCTCGGGCGAGAAGGCCAGGAAGAAGTCCCGCCCGCACCGGAGGTCCCCCGACTCCAGGATCCCCTTCAGCAGCTCGTCGGTGGTGCCGGGATACGTGGTCGACTCGAGCACCACCAGTTGCCCCGCGCGCAGGCGGCGCACGATCGCCTCGCCGGTGGTCACCACGTAGCGGAGGTCGGGCTCGCGCTGGCGGGTCAGCGGGGTGGGCACCGCCACCAGCAGGGCGTCCGGCTCCGAGAGGCGGTCGAACTCGGCGGTGGCCTCGAAGCGGCCGGATCGGCGCGCCTTCATCACCCGCTCGGCTCCCATGTGCATGATGTAGGTCTCGCCGCGCTCGAGGGCATCGATCTTCTTCGCGTCGATGTCGAAGCCGGTGACCCGGAGCCCCGCCCGCTCGACGAAGGTCAACGCCAGCGGAAGGCCCACGTACCCCATGCCGATGATGCCCACGTGGGCGGTGCCGTCCTCGATCCGCTGCAGCAGCCGCTCCTTGTGCGCGTGACTCACCGCTGCTTGTCTCCCTTCTGACCGTAGTAGGCGGTCTCACCGTGCTTGCGCCGGAAGTGCTTCTCCAGCACGTGATCGGGTAGCAGCGGAGGCTCCGGCGAGAGCGCCAGCGTAGAGAGCCCCATCCGCGCCACCGCCTCGAGAGCGATGGCGTTGTCGACGGAGGCCTCGGCGCTCGAGCCCCAGGTGAACGGACCGTGGCCGCGGACCAGCACCGCCGGCATCTCCGCCGCGGCCAGGTCTCGCGCGGCGAAGCAGCGAACGATCACCTTGCCGGTGTTGGCCTCGTAGTCCTGGGCCGTCTCCTCGGGGGTGAGCGGGTCGGTCACCGGGACCGCCCCGAAGAAGTGGTCGGCGTGGGTGGTCCCGAGGCAGGGGAGATCCCGTCCCGCCTGGGCCCAGACGGTGGCGTGCTGCGAGTGGGTGTGGGCCACGCCGCCGATCTCGGCGAAGGCCTGGTAGAGGTAGCGGTGGGTCGGGGTGTCGGAGGAAGGCTTGAGCTTCCCCTCCACGACCTCGCCGCTCTCCAGGCCGACCACCACGATGTCGTCCGGCTCGAGCGCGGCGTAGCCGACACCGCTCGGCTTGATCGCCAGGACGCCGGCCTCACGGTCGACGCCGCTGACGTTGCCCCAGGTCAGCACCACTAGGCCGGCGTCCACCAGCCGGCGGTTGGCCTCCCAGACCTCCCGCTTCAGCCGCTCGTGCCCCATCAACCCCGCACCTCGTCACGAAGCTCCAGTAGCTCCTTCATGGTGGAGAACAGGCTCTCCGAGCGGTCCCGCGTCCCGAAGCTGTCGTGCAGGCGCTTGTAGTGAGCGTAAAGGCGATCGTAGATGCGAGCGCTCTCCGGCTGGGGCACGAAGCGCTCCTCCAGCACCCCCGTCATCGCCTCGACCGCCGCCGGGTAGCTCGGGTGGCCGCCACCGCCGGCACCGGCCGCCACCGCCCCGGCCATCGCCGCTCCCAGGGCGCAGGTCTGGGCGCTTCGCGAGATCTCGAGCGGCCGGCCCAGCACGTCGGCGTAGATCTGCATCACCAGCCGGTTCTTGGCCGAGATCCCCCCGCAGTTGACCACCCGCTCGACACGGATCCCATACTCCTCGAAGCGGTCCACGATGGCGCGGGCGCCGAAGGCGGTGGACTCGATGAGAGCCCGGTAGATCTCGGCCGGGGTGGTGTGCAGGGTGAGGCCCACGATCAGGCCGGTCAGGCGCTGGTCCACCAGGATGGTGCGGTTGCCGTTGTGCCAGTCGAGGGCCAGCAGGCCGCTCTCTCCCGGCGACAGCCTCTCGGCCTCGGCGGTGAGCGTCTCGTGGGACAGGGCCTGGTCGCCACCGGGGCGGATCACGTTGACGAACCAGTTGAAGATGTCGCCCACCGCCGACTGCCCGGCCTCGAGCCCGTAGAACCCGGGGAGGATCGACTCGGGGACGATGCCGCACAGACCCGGCACGTCGGGCAGCTCGCGGGCCAGGGGCGCGACCATCATGTCGCAGGTCGAGGTGCCGATGATCTTGACCAGCGTCCCGGGGGCGATCCCCGAGCCCACCCCGCCGAGGTGGGCGTCGAAGGCGCCGATCGCCACCGGGATGCCGGGACGCAGGCCCAGCCGCCCGGCCCACTCCTCCGAGAGTCCCCCGGCCGCCTCCGCCACGCTGTGAGCGGCGTCGGGCAGCGTCCCCCGCAGGCGGACCAGCTTGGGGTCGAGCTCGGCCAGGAACTGGGCGTCCGGATAACCGCCCCAAGACGCGTGGAACATCGCCTTGTGCCCGGCGGCGCAGATGCCGCGCTTGAGTCGGGCCGGGTCGGTGGTGCCGGTCAGGAAGGCGGGGATCCAGTCGGCGATCTCGACCCAGGTGTGGGCGGCGTCGAAGACCCGGGGCGAGACCCGCAGGCAGTGGAGGATCTTGGACCAGAACCATTCCGAGGAGTAGGTGCCCCCGCACTTGGCCAGGTACTGGGGCCGCCGCTCCGCCGCCAGGGCCGTGATCTGGGCCGCCTCGGCATGGCCGGTGTGGTCCTTCCACAGCCAGGCCATGGCGTCCTTGTCGTCGGCGAACGCCGGGGTCAAGGCCAGTGCCCGGCCGGTGGCGTCCACCGGGAGCGGGGTGCTGCCGGTGGTGTCGACGCCGATCCCGATCACATCGGCGGCGGCAAAGCCCGGGCGGGTCTCCGCCTGGCGGAGGGCTCCCCGGACGCTCTCCTCGGTCCCCCGCTGGTAGTCCTCGGGGTGCTGCCGGGCCAAGTGCGGCTCCGCGGCGTCGACCACCACCCCCGCGTCGCCGTGGGCATAGGACCAGACGCTGGTGCCGACCTCTTCCCCGCTCTTCACGTCGACGATCAGGGCCCGCACCGAGTTGGTGCCGAAATCCAGGCCGATCGAGTACTTGCCCATTCCTGCCCCCTCCTTCACCAGCGCGTCATGTCCACCACGGCCTTCAGGACGCCGTCGCGGTAGTCGGCCACCGTCTCGAAGGCCCGCTGTGCCTCGGGCGCCGCGAAGACGTGGGTGGCCAGCGCGTGGACGTCGTCGGCGTGCTCGAGGGCGCGCTCGAGGCAACGCTCGAGCGTGTTCAGGCTCCGGCGCACGAACTGGACCCGGAGCCCCTTGCGGCGGGCGCTGCTGGCGGCGAAGCTGACCCGGTCGCCGGCGTTGGTCCCGATCACGGCGATGACCCCTCCCGGCGCCGCCAGCTCGCACATCTCGAACAGCGTCTCGTCGTCGCCGGCGCACTCGAAGACCACGTCGGCGCCGCCCCCGGTGTGCTCCCGGACCTCTCGGATCACATCCAGGGCGGCGCCCGGCAGCGCCCGGATGGTGGATCCCGCCCCGAGATGGGCGGCCCGCGAAAGCCGCGGCTCCAACCGGTCGACACAGACCGGCCGGTGCCCGTCCCAGAGCAGCAGCTCGAGCACGCAGGTCCCCAAGACGCCGGTGCCGAGGATCACGATCCGCTGGCCGGGGCGCAGCGCCACCAGATCCACCGCGTGCTGGGCGATCGCCAGCGGCTCGAGCATCACGCCGGCGGCGTCGGAGATCCGGTCCGGCAGCGGTAGCAGCAGCGCCTGCGGATGGCACAGGTACTCCTGCAGCGCACCCGCCCGCGGGGGCAGGCCCAGGAACTCGCCGTCCGGGCAGATGTTGATCCGGCCGTCACGGCAGAAGCGACAGCGGCCACAGTGCACGGCCGGCTCGATCGCCACCCGGCGGCCGACCAGGCCCTGGTCCCCGTCGGCGCCGACCGCCGCCACCTTCCCCATGCACTCGTGGCCGATCACGAAGCGGCCCTCGGTGGCGATGGGACCGATCCGGCCCTGGCGGAAGAGGTGCATGTCGGAGCCGCAGATCCCGACCTTCCGGATCTTCAGAAGCGCCTCGCCAGCACCCGGCGCCGGCATCGCCGCCTCCTCGATCGAGAGCCGGCCCGGCTCCGAAAGGACGATCCGCCTCACCGGTCACCCTTCCCCGTCATCCCGGGTGTTCCTTCGAAGCTTGCCCCCCCCGGGGATGTCATCCTGAGTGTTCCTTCGACGCTGGACCCCGGAAGGATCCCGGCCAATCGCCGCGCCGGCTAGCTCCCAGGGACCCCCACCTCCTCGACCAGGGGCAGCAGCGTGGCATCGATGGCGTCCTCGTCGTCGCCCACCTCCGCCTTGAACAGCGACCACCGCTCCAGGTGCTCGACCGCCCCCCCGTCGGCCGCCAGCCGAGTGAGGGGACCGAGCGTCTCCATCTCCAGCATGTCGGCGTCGGTGTAGGTCTCCTCGTTGCACCCGAAGTCCGGGAAGGCCCCGTCTCCGGGAAGCCCGTGCCGCTTGACGAACACCTCCCCGTCGCGCAGGTAGGCCATCCAGGCCTGGCGGTTCAGGAGCCCCACCTTCTGCTTGGTGGTGGCGCTCGGGTCCTGGCGGAGCGACACGTACTTCTTCCCCCACCGCCAACGCGGGTCGCTCATGTCGGTGTAGTGCCAGAGCACGAAGGGACGCGCCGGCAGCAGGTAGTCGGAGTGCGCACGGAAGGGCTCCTGCGGCAGGATCGCACGGCCGCCCTCGGCCATCACCGATAGGCCCCACGGCGCGAGATCGACATCCCAGGGCCCGACGTTCACCAGCCGGTGCAGGACATCGACGCGCGTGCCGGAGGCCGCCAGCCGCACCTCGACCTCCTTGCGGATCCCGTTGCCCGGCTCCTGGTTGACCAGGCGCAGCCGGGTGCCGTCCCAGTCGTGGTCGACCGGCCCGTTGTCGGGCCAGTAGGTCCGCGGGCTGACCTCCGGGGCGTGCCAGAACCGGTGGCCGCCGTAGATGCGCCAGGCATCGCCTCCGGTCTTCCCGATCTGGTCGGCGTACTCCTTGAAGACGTTGGTCCCGCCCACGTGACCGTAGCGGATCACTCGCGGGCCAACGTCCGTGGTGACCACCAGCTCCACGGTGCCGTTTTCGAGCCGGAGACAGTTGGGCCAACCTCCGTAGCTGATCTTCTCCATGTCCATGGGGCTCCTTTCCAGGGTTCGAACAGAACGTGGAGGGCCGGAGCCGCCCAGCGGGGAGACCCGCGCCGACCGCTCCGGGGACCCGTGAGTCCAGACGATCCGAAGCGGAATCTACGCTCTGCGGCATCGGCTCGTCAACTCGCCCAAGCGCCACGGGGTGCGCGCGCCCCGCGGATCCGAGCCCGTCTCGACATCGCCCCAGGGACGAGGGCGGTTGCACCTATAATCCTTCGGCACGGAGGTCATCGAGCGCGTGCCGGAACTCTCTCCCCTGCTGGTCCTCGCGGTCGGCACCGCCACCGTCGTGGCCCTGATCGTCGCCTTCCGGGTCAACGCCTTCCTGGCGCTGATCTCCGCCGCCCTGCTGGTCAGCCTGGTCTCCCCCGGACCGCTCCCCGAGCGCGTGAGCCGGGTCGCCGTCGCCTTCGGCAGCACCGCCGGGAGCATCGGGATCGTGATCGCCCTGGCGGCCGTGATCGGTCGCTGCATGATGGACAGCGGCGCCGCCGACCGGGTGGTGCGCCTCTTCTTGGATCTGCTCGGCAAGGAGCGAGGGGGCGCGGCGCTGCTCGGCAGCGGCTTCGTGCTCGGCGTCCCGGTGTTCTTCGACACCGTCTTCTACCTGCTGGTACCGCTGGCCCGCTCGATGTATCGGCGCACCGGCGGCGGCTACCTCAAGTACGTGATGGCGATCTCGGCCGGCGCGTGCGTCACCCACACCCTGGTTCCTCCGACTCCCGGCCCGTTGGTGATCGCCAGCAACCTCGGCGTCGACCTGGGTGTGTTGATCCCGGTAGGCCTGGTGGTGGCGCTGCCCTCGGCGGTGGCTGGCCTCACCTTCGCGAGCTGGCTCGATCGCCGCCGCCCGGTGTTTCCGGGGGGCGGGGTGGCTGGCGCCACGGCGGCGCCCGACCAGCCGTCCGAGCAACCGGGGGTGCTGCTGTCGCTGCTGCCGATCCTGCTGCCGGTCGTCCTCATCTCCTCGGCGACGGTGGCCGAGACCATCGCCGCCGGGCAGCCGGCGGGCTCCGGGTGGGCCTCTCTCGCCGACGTCACCGCGGTGGTGGGCAACCCCAACCTGGCGCTGTTCCTGTCGGCCGCCATCGCCATGTGGACGCTGATGCGGCAGCGCCGCCTGGGCCGGCAGGGGGTGGCCGAGGTGGTGGAGGCGGCCCTCGCCAGCGGCGGCCTGATCATCCTGATCACGTCCGCCGGCGGCGCCTTCGGCGCCATGCTCCAGGCGGCCGGGATCGGCCCCACGATCCAGCAGGCGTTCTCGGGAAGCGGACAGGCGGCCGGGGCGCTGGCGCTGTTCGTGGCCTTCGCGGTGGCCAGCCTGCTCAAGGTGGCCCAGGGCTCGAGCACGGTGGCCATGATCGCCACCTCGGCGATGCTCGCGTCGCTGGCCCGGCCCGAGGTCCTGGGCTGCCATCCCGTCTACCTGGCCACCACCATCGGCAGCGGCTCGCTGGTCGGCTCCTGGATGAACGACAGCGGCTTCTGGATCTACGCCAAGATGGGCGAGGTCTCCGAGCTCGACACGCTTCGCTCCTGGAGCCCGCTCCTGGCGCTGCTGGGCATCACCGGGTTCCTCACCACGCTCTTGCTCTCGCGGCTCGTGCCCCTGGCCTGAGGCGCCCCGACCCGATCCTCCTGCCCGCGACCGAGCCATCTGCTATGATCGGAGCGTCCCGGGACTCACCGATGCCCGAGCTGCGGAAGGTCATTCACCTCTTCCTGCTGACCGCCGACAACGCGTTCCAGATCGAGCAGGCCAGGGCTGCCGAGGCGGCCGCCCGCCGACTGGGCGTCGATCTGGTGGTGCGCTACGCCGAGAACAACACCCTGGTCCAGATCGACCAGGCCTTCAGCAGCATCCACGCCAAGAGCGGCCCGGCCCCGGACGCCGTGATCGTGGAGCCGGTGGCGGGTGAGGGGCTGCCCCGGGTGGCCCGCAACGCCGTCCGTTCCGGGATCGCCTGGGCGGTGCTCAACTCCGACGCCCCCTACATGGCCGATATCCGACGCGAGTCGCCGCAGGTGCCGGCGGTGGCGGTCAGCGTGGACAACGTGAAGATCGGGGAGCTGCAGGCGGCCCAGCTCCTGCGCCTGCTGTCGGGTCGCGAGCCGGCCACGGTGCTGTGCGTCCAGGGCCCCCCCGCCGCCACGCCGGCACGCCGGCGGGCCCAGGGCCTGGACGCAGGGCTCGGCCCGCACCGGGTGGAGCGGGCCCGGCTCGACGCCCGCTGGACCGTCGACAGCGCCCGCGAGGTGGTCTCCCACTGGGTCCAGCTCCGCGGCCACGCCAAGGTGGACGCGGTGCTCGCCCAGAACGACGAGATGGCGGAGGGCGCGCGCCAGGCGATCGCCGAGCGCCTCGGCGAGAGCGTGGCCGCCCGCATCCGCTTCCTCGGCTGCGACGGTCTGGCCAGCTACGGCCAGGCGCTGGTCCGGGCGGGACACCTGGCGGCGACCCAGACCACCGAGCTCCCCGCCCAGCGGGCGGTGGAGCTGCTCGGCGCCGCCATCGGCGGCGGCCCGATGCCGCCCGAAGAGGTCCTGCTTCTGCCCTCGTCTTCTCCGCCGCTCGACGAGCTCGGCCCCTGACGGGCGCCGGGGCGGCTCAGAGCAGGGCGCGGAGCGCCGCAACCGAGAGCTGGTCCAGCCGGTCCACCACCACGTCGGCCTGGGCCAGCCGGGCCGCCGGATGGGTGGTGGTCACCGCCACCGCCTTCATGCCTCCGCGGCGGGCGGCCTCGATCCCCACGATGGCGTCCTCGAATACCACGCAACGATGCGGCGGCAGCCCCAGCCGCTCGGCCCCGAGCAGGAACACCTGCGGGTCGGGCTTGCCCTCGCTGACGTCCTCGGCGGTGACGATGGCAGCGAAGGCGCCGCGCAGGCCGACCACGTCGATGCAGGCCTCCACGTTCAGACGGTGGGTGGAGGTCCCGACCGCGCAAGGGACGCCGGCGGCCGCCAGCCGCTCGAGAAACGCCGGCACACCCGGAAGCGGCTCGAGGCCCTGACGACGGACCGCCTCCCGGTAGAGCTCTTCCTTGCGCAGCGACAGGCGCGCGACCTCTGAGGGCTCGTCGCTCCAGCCCATGATCTCGGGGATGATCCGCTCGTTCTTGAGGCCGAACGCGCGCTCGAAGTGGTCGGGCGGCAGCGGCTTGGCGATCTCGTCCGCCAGGCGCTCCCAGGCCTCGCGGTGGCAGCTCGACGAGTCGACCACCACCCCGTCCCAGTCGAAGAGGGCGCCGAGGCGTCCGTCGAGGGCCACCTCGCCCGACGACGAGGAGGCGGCCTCCTGGGAGAAGCCCAGGTCGCGATCCCGTGTCATTCAGTCTCCCCCAGCAGCATGCGCCGCGCGAAACGGAAGGGCCCGAACGCCGGAAGGATCCAGGCCCATCGCTGCGGCGGCTCAGCGGGTCGGCGCCACCTCCGCCGGACCCCGCGTCCGCTCGCGCTGGTTCCAGCAGAGCCAGTACAGGCCGAGGTCCTCCATCAAGCCGCTGAACTTGGCGAAGTCCACCGGCTTGACGACGTAGCTGTTGGCGTGATGGTTGTAAGCCTGGGCCACGTCCCGCTCGGCGTCGGACGAGGTCAGGATCACGGTGGGGATGGCCCGCAGCGACTCGCTCTCTTTGATCTCGGTCAGCACCTCGAGGCCCCCCAGCTTGGGCAGCCGCAGGTCGAGCAGGATCAGGGCCGGACGCCGCTGCTCCGCCGGCGCCGCGTAGGCGCCACGCTGGAACAGGTAGTCGAGGGCCAGCTCTCCGTCCACCACGTGGTCGATCCGGCAGTCGATCTTGTGGTCCCGGAGCCCCCGCCTGACCAGCTCGGCGTGGTCCATGTCGTCTTCGACGAGAAGGATCGTAGGTGTCTCAGCGCTCACCAGGTCTCCCGTTGTCGCTCGGACCGGCCGGATCCCGGCCTGCCGTCAGCTCGATGATACGACGTTCCCCGTGGGCCGACCACCGCGCCGGCGCACGTCCTCCGCGCTACCAGTCCTTCTGGCGGCCGACGACCGAGACGATCGCGCGCTTCAGCTCCAGCACGTCGAGGGCCCCCTCGTACCGGTAGACCACCTCACCGCCGGGGCGGACCAGCAGGGTGTAGGGCAAGGCGCCCTCCCACTTCTCGTCCAGGGCCCCGATCAACGCGTACTGGTCCTCGGAGTCGAACAGGTAGTTGCGGACCGCCGAGTGCTGCTGACGCAGGAAGGCGTGGACCGGCTCCTTCTTGGTCGGGCTGTCGGCGCTCACCGTCACCAGCTCGAAGCCGCGCCGTCCGTAGCGACGCTCGATCTCGACCAGCTCCGGGAACTCGGTGGCACAGGGCCCGCACCAGGTGGCCCAGACATTGATGAGACGTAGCTTGCCGGAGTCGTTGTGGCGAAGCGCGGTCACCCCCACCGCATCGATCATGTCGAGGGGCACCTCGCGCGCCGCCCACTCCTCATCCGCCTCGCGAACGCTCTCCCGCTTGTCGCTCCACTTGATCGAGCAGCCGAAGACCTTGGTCTTGGGCTCGCGCACCGGCCGGCCGGCCAGCAGGTCGTCGAGGGCGTTGCGGGTCGAGTGCACGGTGCTCGGCGAGACCCCCTCCTCGGTGCTGTCGACCCGCCCCACGAAACGCAGCTTGCGCTCGGCGTCGAAGATGAAGACGTGCGGGGTCGCCACCGGCCCGTAGGCCCGGGCGACCGTCTGATCGTCGCCGTCGTAGAGGTAGGGGAAGTTGAAGTGCTTGTAGTCGGCGCGGACCTTCATCTCGGCCAGGCTGTCGCCGAGGTCGGTGTAGCCCAGCTCGTCGAGACGCACCGCCTTCGGGTCGTTGGGCGAGACCGCCACCACCGCCACCCCCTTGCCGGCGTAGTCGCGGGTGATGGCGATCAGCCGGCCCTCGTAGGACTGGGCGGTCGGGCAGTGGTTGGCGGTGAAGACGATCATCAGCAGCTTGGCCGAGCTCCAGTCGGAGAGCCGGTGGGTCTTGCCGTCGATGCCGGGCAGCTCGAAGTCAGGAGCCGAGGCACCCAGCGCCAGCGTCTCGACCTCGGCACCCTGGAGGCCCGGCGTCAGCAGCGCCATCGCGCCCACCGTCACCACGGCCAGCCGCAGGCCCGCCACCGAGCTCAGCATCCGCATGTCGATCGCTCCTTGCCTCGTGCGACGCCGTCGTCGCGCGGGGCGGCCGCCCCCGGCGGGGTCCGCCCCCGCCAAAGATGCCACCGAACCGGTCCGCTCCACAATCCCTCCACCCGGCTCTCGACCCGTACTCCACGTCGCGGGAGGCGCCTGCGGTAGAATCACGCCCGTTCGACGGCCGCCCCGGGTCCCCACGTCCCGTGAGAGGAGGAGAAGTGAAGAGAACGCCCCTTGTCGCGACCCTGCTCGGTGCCGTGGCCCTGATCGGCTGCGGGGCGGAGGCGCCCCCACCGGCGGCCACCGCCCCGACCACGATGGCGGCGGCGGCCGGCACCTTCGGCGACGACCTCGCCTTCCTGCGCCAGCACACCGAGGTGGTGGTGCTGGAGAACGGAGAGGCGCAGGTGGCGATCTGCCCCGCCTATCAGGGCCGGGTGATGACCTCGACCGCCAAGGGCGAGAGTGGCCCCGGCTTCGGCTGGGTCAACCGTGCTCTGATCGCCAGCGGCCAGGTCCAGGAGCACATCAACGCCTACGGTGGCGAGGACCGCGTCTGGCTGGGTCCCGAAGGAGGTCAGTTCTCGATCTTCTTCGAGAAGGGGGCGGCCTTCGACGTCGCCAACTGGCAGACGCCCAAGGCCTTCGACACCGAGCCCTTCCCGGTGCTCGAGCGGACCGAAACCGCCATCTCCTTCCAGCAGCCGATCGAGCTGAAGAACTACGCCGGGACCTCGTTCCAGGCCGAGATCGACCGGACCGTCGAGCTGCTGGACGGCGCCCAGGTGGCGGAGAAGCTGGGGGCCACGCCGGGCCCCTCGGTGGCGACGGTGGCCTTCGAGTCGCGCAACACCCTGAAGAACGTAGGCGCCGAGGCTTGGAAGAAGGAGACCGGCCTGCTGTCGGTCTGGGTCCTGGGGATGCTCAACCCCTCGCCGAAGGCGATCGCCATCGTGCCCTACAAGGACGCCCCGGACCTCGGCCCCGGCGTCACCACCGACTACTTCGGGACCATCCCCGAAGACCGCCTGGCGCTGAAGGACGGCGTCGCCTACTTCAAGGCCGACGGCCGCTACCGCAGCAAGATCGGCATCCCCCGCCCCCGGGCGCTTCCGATGCTGGGCGCCTACGACGCCCAGAGCCAGGTGCTGACCATCGTCCAGTACGACCTGCCCGAGGACGCCAAGGACTACGTGGACTCGCGCTGGAAGATCCAGGACGACCCCTACGCCGGCGACGTGGTGAACTCGTACAACGACGGGCCGATGGACGACGGCAGCATGCTCGGGCCCTTCTACGAGCTCGAGACCTCTTCCCCGGCGGCGGCGCTCGAGCCGGGACAGAGCCTCACCCACACCCACCGGACCTTCCACCTGATGGGCGAGCCGGCGGACCTGGAGACGATCTGCCAGGCGGTGCTCGGCACCACCCTCGAGAAGGTGAAGGCCGCCCTCCCGTAGGGCGGGCCCACCCACTGTGCTAGACGCGATGTTGGAAGTCCCCGGGATCGGGGGCGGGAGCCCCCCGCTTGATAGCGGCGGCCGGATTTCACCCCGGGAACCGAGTTCGGGTCCGGGGGTTTCGGGGGGCGGGAGCCCCCCGCTTGATAGCGGCGGCCGGATTCACTCCGGCCGCCGCGGCTAAGGAGAACTTCCCCATGCACCTCTTCCTCGGGCTGGACATCGGCACCAGCGGCGTCAAGGCGATCCTGGTCGACGAGAAGGGTCGGGTGCGCAGCGCCAGCACCGCCCCGCTCCCGCTGTCGACGCCGCGGCCCGGCTGGGCCGAGCAGCACCCCGGCGACTGGTGGGCGGCCACCCTCAAGGCCACCCGGGCGGCGCTGCGGCTGGCCAAGGCGCCCGCATCCAAGGTGGCCTGCATCGGCCTCTCGGGCCAGATGCACTCGTCGGTCTTCCTGGACGCCAAGGGCCAGGTGATCCGCCCCGCGCTCCTGTGGTGCGACGGGCGCACCACCGAGCAGTGCCGCGAGATCACGGCCAAGGTGGGCGAGAAGAACCTGCGGGCCTGGGCCTGCAACCCGGCGCTGGAGGGCTTCACGCTGCCCAAGGTGCTGTGGCTGCGGCAGCACGAGCCGCGGGCCTTCGCCCGCCTGGCCAAGGTGGTGCTGGCCAAGGACTACATCCGCTTCCGGCTGACCGGCGAGCTGGCCACCGAGCCCTCCGACGCCTCGGCCACGCTGATGTACGACACGGCCCACCAGCGCTGGAGCGCGCCGCTGCTGGAGGCGGTGGGCCTCGACCAGAGCCTGCTTCCGGACGTCGGCGGGTCGTCCGAGGTGCTCGGCCACGTCACCGCCGCCTCGGCCAAGGCCGCCGGCCTGCTGGAGGGGACGCCCGTGGTGGGCGGCGGCGCCGACAACGCCTGCGGCGCCGCCGGGGTCGGCCTGGTGACGCCGGGCGAGGCGGTGGCGAGCTGGGGCACGTCGGGCACGGTGCTGGCGCCGATGGCGGAGCCCAAGGTCGATCCGGGCATGCGCGCCCACACCTTCTGCCACGTGGCGCCGCGCACCTGGTACGTAATGGGGGTGATGCTCACCGCCGGCGGCGCCTTCGCCTGGCACCGCAACGAGCTGTGCCGGGAGCTTTCACGCAAGAAGGACGCCAACGACCTGCTCAACGCGGAGGCGGCAAAGGTACCGATCGGCGCCGACGGCCTGACCTTCCTCCCCTACCTGCAGGGCGAGCGTACGCCGCACCGGGACGCCTCGGCGCGCGGCGCGTTCGTGGGCCTGACCCTGGCCCACGGCCGCGCCCACCTCACCCGCGCCGTGCTGGAGGGGATCTGCTTCGGGATGCGCGACTCGGTGTCGATCATCCGCAACCTGGTCCCGTCGGTCTCCAGCCTGCTGCTCACCGGCGGCGGGGCGCGCAGCCTGTTCATCCGCAAGCTGCAGTCCGAGGTGTACGGCCTTCCGGTGGTGACCGTCAACCGGGAGGAAGGACCCGCCTACGGCGCCGCTCTGCTGGCGGCGGTCGGAGCCGGCGCCTTCCCGGACCTGGCCGCGGCCTGCCGGGCCACGCTCAAGCGGCGCCCGCCTTTCCGGCCCAAGGCCTCGGTGCACGCCGCCTACGACGAGCCGTACCGGCGTTTCCAGGCCCTGTACCCGGCGCTCAAGGGGCGGTAGCGGTCAGCTCGGCTCAGCGGGCCTTCAGCAGGCGGGCGGCGCGAGCGTAGTCCTTGGGCTTGACCCACAGGATCATGCCGAAGCGTCCGGCCCCGGCCGCCACCGCATCGGCCGCGGTGACGTTGATCCCGACCGCCGCCAGCTTCTGGAGCTGCCGCCGCACCGCGCCGATCCGGTCGTCGCCGCTGACCAGGAAGCCGCGCTTCTTCTGGCTGAGCTTCCAGCCGGCGCGGCGCGCCGCCTGGGTGAGCGCCTTCATGCTCTCGGGGACCAGGTCGACCTGGGCCTTGCCCCCGCCGGCCGGGAAGCCCGAGAACGCCAGCAGGTTGACGCAGGCGGCCTCCAGCTCGGCCAGGACCTTCAGGCCCTGCCCGGAGCGGTTCGTGACCTTGAGGTAGCAGTAGTCGACCTTCCGCACCCTGTCCATGTCTCTCTCTCCCCGCAGGGGCGCGCAGCACCCCGAGGGCGCCAGGCCCCCGTTGTCTCGCCCCCTGCATTGCCTCGGCGCCGAATGCTCTTCTGATGATAGCGGCAACCACCCCGCACGCCTTGGACAAAGTGACTAGAATCGACCTTCCATGACCGACCGGCTCTACCGCGACCTCCCCGACCTGCTCCGTTTCGAGGCGCTGGTGCTGGCCTGCCGCGATCACCGCGGTCGGCCCGCCGTGGTCCTGGACCGCACCGCCTTCCACCCCGAGGGCGGCGGCCAGCCGAGCGACACCGGGACCCTCGCCGGGGTGGCGGTCCGCGAGGTCGTCGAGGAAGACGGCGAGGTCCTCCACCTGCTGGACGCGCCCCTGCCCGAGGGCCCGGTGACGGGCGAGGTCGACGCTGCGCGCCGCCTCGACCACACCCAGCAGCACCACGGCCAGCACCTGCTCTCGCGCGCCTTCGTGCAGACGGCAGCCGCGAGCACCATCGGCTTCCACCTCGGCGCGGACGCCGTGTCGATCGACCTCGACCGCGAGGTGGGCCCGGCCCAGGTGCGAGCCGCCGAGCAGCTCGCCAACCGGGTGGCGTGGGAGGCCCGGCCGGTCTCGGCGCGCGAGGTCCCGCGAGCCGAAGCCGAGGCGCTGGGGCTCCAGCCGGCGGCCCACGCCGGCGACACCATCCGCCTGGTCGAGGTCGAGGGCTTCGACCGGCAACCGTGCGGCGGGACCCACCCGCGGCACACCGCCCAGGTGGGCGTAATCCTGGCGCTGGGGCACGAGCGCTACAAGGGGGGCTCCCGCGTCCACTTCGCCTGCGGCCAACGCGCCCTCGCCGCCTTCCACCAGCGCGCGCGCGTCGCCGAGCGCCTGGGCGCCCTCTTCTCGGCGCCGCTCGAGACGCTGCCCGACGCGGCGGAGCGGCTGCTCGACCAGGTGAAAGAGCTGGAGCGCCGCGGCCGCGACCTGCTCGATGCGGCCCTTCTGGGAGAGGCGTCGCGGATGCTGGCCGGCGCCGGCCCGCCGCCCGCCGTGGTGGTGGCCACGTTCGAGAAGCGGCCGGTGGACGAGCTGCGAGTGCTGGCCCAGAAGCTGACCTCGCTCGGCCCCTGCCTGGCCCTCTTGGCCAGCCGCGACGCCAAGGCGCACCTGGTCTTCGCCCGCTCGGACCACCTCGCGGTCGACGTCGGCGCCCTGCTCGAGCAGGCGGCGGCCCGGTTGGGCGGCAAGGGCGGCGGCCGCGGCAGCCTGGCCCAGGGGGGCGGCTCGCCCGAGCGCCTGGACAGCGCCCTCGCCGAGGCCGAGCAGGCGGCCCGCGCCACCCTCGCCCGCCCTTCATGACCCCGACGACCGGCCGGTCGCCGTACGCGGCGCTTTCGCTGGCCGTCGTCTGCGTCTCCAGCGGCGCCATCCTGGTGCGCTACGCGGCGGCGCCCCCGCTGGCGGTGGCCTTCCAGCGCGTGTTCCTGGCCAGCCTGCTGCTGGTCCCGTTCGCCGGTCGTGCCCTCCTCGCCTGCTGGCCACGTCTTGCGCCCCGCGAGCGTCTGCTGCTGCTCGGCTCCGGGGTGGCGCTGGCCCTCCACTTTGCCACGTGGATCGCCAGCCTCTCCTACACGTCGGTGGCGGTGTCGGTCCTGCTGGTCAACACTGCCCCCGTCTTCACGGTGCTGCTCTCTTGGGCCCTGCTTCACGAAGGCGTCCCGCCAAGGGTGCTGGCGGCGATCGCGGTGGCCCTCGTGGGCGCCGCCCTGACCGCACGTGGGGACTTCGAGGACGCTCCCGGGTCGCTCCTGGGCGTGGCGCTGGCGCTGCTGGGAGCGGTCACCCTCTCGGCCTACCAGGTGATCGGTCGCGGACTGCGCTCCCGCCTCCCCCTCGACGCCTACGTGCTCGGGGTGTGGGGCACGTCGGCGTTGACGCTGGCCGCTCTCGCCCTCGCCTCCGGTACGTCGCTGTTCGCCCACCCGCCCCGCAGCTACGCCGCCTTCGTGGGGCTGGCGCTCCTGCCGACGCTGGGCGGCCACGGGCTGGTCAACCTCTCGCTGCGCCGCCTGCCGGCGCCGACGGTGGGGCTGTTCCTGCTCGGCGAGCCGGTGGGAGCGTCGATCCTGGCCTTCTTCCTGTTCGGCGAGACGCCGAGCGGGCTGACGCTGGCCGGCGGCGGCCTGGTCCTGGCGGCGCTGGCGGCGGTGGTGGTCACCGCCCGGCGGTAGTCCCTCCACAGGCTATCCACGCCCGCAGCGCGGTTTCCACACCGCGTCCACAGCTTCCCCGCAGCTCGTCCACAGGTCCTTCGACAGGCGGCGGGTCGGGGGGCGGCTGGCTCAGACCGGCACCAGCGGGTCGAACAGCTTCCGGTGCTCGTCCAGGGCGAACCGGTCGGTCATCCCGGCGATGTAGTCGCAGGCCACCCGCTCCAGGCCGTCCTCCTGGATCCGCTCCTGGTAGTGCGGGGGGAGCTGCAGTGGCTGGGAGACGTAGGCGGAGAACAGGTCGCGCAGGATCCGCCCGGCCTTGTCGCCCATCCGGATCACCCGGTAGTGGCGGTACATCTTGGCCAGCAGGAAGTCCTTCAGCTCGCGCACCAGCGGGCGCATCTCTTCCGAGTAGCCGGCCAGCCGCCGGCCGGCCCGGCGCACGTCCTCGGCCGATCCCACCCGCGCCTCCTCGAGCGCGGTCACGGTGGCGTCCAGCAGGTCGCGGGCGCAGCGGTCGATGATCCGGCGCACCACCTGGTGGCGGACCAGGTGCTCGTCGGTGATCCCCTGCTCCAGCGCGGCGTCGTGGGCCTCGCGGAACAGGCGCACCGAGCGGATCTCGTCGATCGTGAACATCCGCGAGGTCAGGCCGTCGTCGACGTCGTGGTTGTTGTAGGCGATCTCGTCGACCAGGTCGACGAGCTGGGCCTCCAGCGCCGGCGCCTCCCCCGGCGCGTACTCGGGGGGCGCGGTGGCGTCGCTCTCGGGACGGTGCTTGATGATCCCCTCGCGGACCTCCCAGGTCAGGTTCAGTCCCGGGAAGCGCGGGTAGCGCACCTCCAGCACCTCGAGGATGCGCAGCGTCTGCCGGTTGTGCTCGAAGCCGCCGTGGTCGCGCATCAGCTCGTCCATCACCCGCTCGCCCGAGTGGCCGAACGGGGTGTGGCCCAGGTCGTGGCCGAGCACCAGGCACTCGGTCAGCTCCTCGTTGAGCCCCAGGGCGCGGGCGGCGGTACGTCCGATCTGGGCCGCCTCCAGGCTGTGGGTGAGGCGGGTGCGGTAGTTGTCGCCCTCGTGGTTGACGAAGACCTGGGTCTTGTACTCGAGGCGACGGAAGGAGGAGCAGTGGATGACCCGGTCGCGGTCGCGCTGGTAGCGGGTGCGCAGCGGGTGCTCCTCCTCCGGGTAGCGCCGCCCGCGGCTGTCGGCGCTCTTCATCCCGTAGCGGGCCAGGTGATCGGCCTCCCAGGCCTCCTGCGCGGCGCGATCGACGAGCAGCATGTGCTGCCGATTCTACATGCGCCGGGCGGGCGTGGCGTGAGATGCGCTTCCTGCAGTAAACTCGCCTCCCGGTTGGAGCCGGCGACGTCGTGCGCCGGCCGAGCAGAGAGGAGGAGACGTCGTGGCGAAGCTGCCAGTAGGAGTCCTTGGGGGAACCGGCGCGGTCGGTCAGCGCTTCATCCAGCTTCTGGAGAGCCACCCGTGGTTCGAGGTGGCCGAGATCGCGGCGTCGGACCGCTCGGCGGGCAAGCCCTACAAGGAGGCCTGCACCTGGCGCCTGGCCGGGGGGATGCCGGAAGCGGCGGCCCGCCTGGAGGTGAAGGGGTGCGAGGGGCCGTTCCGCTCCCGCCTGCTGTTCTCGGGGCTGGACTCGAAGGTGGCGGGCGAGGTGGAGACCCAGCTCTCCGCTCAGGGACACGCCGTCGTCTCGAACTCCAAGAACCACCGGATGGACCCGCACGTGCCGATCCTGATCCCCGAGATCAACCCGTCCCACCTCGACTCGCTGGCGGCGCAGCAGAAGGCGGGCCGCAAGGGCTACATCGTCACCAACCCGAACTGCGTGGTGGTGGGCCTGGCGATGGGCCTGGCACCCCTGTACCAGGCCTACGGCATCGAGTCGGTGACCGTGGCGACGCTGCAGGCGCTGTCCGGCGCCGGCTACCCGGGGGTCGCCTCGCTCGACGCCACCGACAACGTGATCCCGTTCATCGGCGGCGGCGAGGAGGCCAAGATCGAGGCCGAGCCGCTGAAGATCCTGGGCGGCTACCGCGACGGCCGCTTCGAGCTGGCCGACATGAAGATCTCGGCCTCGGTGCACCGGGTGGGCGTCTCCGACGGCCACACGATGGTGGCGTTCGTCCGGCTGCGCAAGGCGGCCACCCCGGAGCAGGCGATGAAGACGCTGGCGGACTTCCGGGGCGTGCCGCAGGAGCTGGGCCTGCCGACGGCGCCCAAGCGGCCGATCCACGTCTTCACCGAACCCGACCGGCCGCAGCCGCGCCTGGACCGGGAGCTGGAAGGCGGGATGGCGGTCTCGGTGGGCCGGGTGCGCGAGGACGGCGAGCGCGGCCTCAAGCTCGAGATCCTGGTGCACAACACGATCCGCGGCGCGGCCGGCGCCGCCATCCTCAACGCCGAGCTGCTCCAGGCCAAGAAGCTGCTCCCGGCCCCGTAGGGCCCCGAATACCGCCGCTTGTGCAAGTGCTGGGCTAGAGACCGTGGGCACGCCACCCCGTAGCAAAGAGCGCCGCTTCCCGCGCTTCACCGTGGAAGGCGTGCACGGGAAGATGGCGCTCAGCACGGTGGTGGACGTGGTCAACCTGAGCCTCGGCGGGATGGCGGTGCGCGCCGACCGGCGCTTCAACATCGGCTCCGAGTGCACGCTCAAGCTGCCGGTCGGCGAGCGCGAGCTGGTGGTCCAGGGGGTGGTGGTCTGGTCCTCGCTCACCGGCGTCACCCGCAAGGGCGACGACACCGTCGCCCAGTACTCGGCGGGGATCCGCTTTCGCGACATGCTCTCCGAGCGCCTCGAGGACCTGATCGACTTCATCGACCGCCACAAGATCGCCCAGGAGCACCGGCTGAGCGGCATCCGCTTCCTGATCAAGGCTAGAGGCAAGGCCACCGTCAACGGGGTCGAGAACTACAAGGTCAAGCTGATCAGCCTGAGCGGCATGCTGATCGAGGCCGCCCGCAGCTTCGGCGTGGACGAGACCTACCCGATGGAGATCCTCCCCCCGGACCAGGAGCCCATCGCCTTCACCGGACGCGTCGCCTCGGTCATGGAGAACGACCTCGACGACAACACCACGAACCAGATCGGCATCGAGTTCCTGGAGATGGCACCGGAGCAGAGACGCCGCCTGACCACCTTCATCGCCTGTCTCTCGAACGACTGACCGGAGGCCCGAGCGCCTCGAAAGCCCCACCCTTGCCGGCCGTTGGGGGCTCTGCTACACTTCCTTTCCCCCTCGTGGGCCGCTAGCTCAGCTGGGAGAGCGCCTGGTTCGCAATCAGGAGGTCGGGGGTTCGATCCCCCCGCGGTCCACCAACTTAGAGAGACGACACACGACGCGCGGAGCCGCAGGGGGGCCCGCTGGTTCCCGGGGTAGCGCGGGTGTAGCAGCAGGCGGGTCCATTGGCCAAGGTCGAGTACGAGATCCAGGCCGCGGCGGACGAGGGGCGCTACATCCTGTGGCACAGGAGCGGGGACGGAGACTGGGCGCCGGCCTTCAGCGCCCTGAGCGCGGACGAGGTCTTCGCCAAGGTCAGGCAGACCCAGCTCGAGGCCGGGATGCAGAGTGTCGCGATCCAGATTCGCGGGTGGGACGTCCCGGGCGGACCCGAGCTTCTTGAGCGCCTCGCTGCGAAGGCGGACCGACGAGCCTGAAGATTGACGAAGCCGGGGCCACCGAGCTATCGTCCCAACCAGCCAGGAGAACAACGGCCATGGGTGACGATCAGCGCGAGCCCGGTCCTTCGGATCTGAGCGAGGGTCGGGCCTTTCGGGTCGACTTTGAGATTCCGCCAAACCTCAACAGCGTTTACGCCACGAATCTGCTGGTGCAACACACCGAGCATGAGTTCATCATCAGCTTCTTCGAGGTTCAGCCACCGCCCCTCCTCGGCTCACCCGAGCAGAAGGACCAGCAACTGAAGGCGATCTCTTCGCTGAAGGGCAAGTGCCTCGCCCGCGTGGTCGTCTCGCCGGCCCGAATGCGCGAGTTCGTTCAGGTCATGTCCGACAACCTCTCGGGCCACGTGGCCAGGTTCGGTGAGGGCGGCGAGAAGTGAACGAGCAACTCTTCGTGGCGGTCAGCCAAACGTCGAGTTCGACCTTCTCCGATTGGCACCCCGTACAGACGGCGGACTCCTTGCCACGGCAGCCAGCGAAGTCGAACCTCTGGGGACCGATCGCGCCCGGATGGAAGCTCGAATATCCGCTGCCGCTCACCATTCAGCGAGATGACGACGGCTCACTGATCGTGAGCGATGATGTCTTCTACCAGTATGGCCACGGCTCCTCATGGGACGCCGCCGTCCGGGATCTCGTGCAAGCGCTACTCGAGTACAGGGAACTCCTGTCGGACGCATCAGACTCCCCGACCCAGAAAGTCGCCGAGCACCTCGCGACCTATCTTCGCCCCGCGCGATAAAGGGCGGCGTTCCCAGCACACGAGATGCCCTGGAAGGCGCGTGATGTGAAGGCAGCACTCACGCGGAAGTTCGGCTTCTCTCTCCAGAGCCAAGGCCGAAGCAACAGGCACGAGTGGTTCGCCAAGGACGTCCCCGGCGTCCCTCGGGTCCTCACGATGTTCTCCCATGGGATGGTCGATCTATCTGACTCCCTACTCGGCAAGATCGCGAGACAACTGAGGGTCAGACGATCCGACCTAGACGCCATGGTTGGCTGCACGCAAAGCCTCGAGGACTACACCCGCAGACTGCGCGAGGCTGCCGACGGCACCCGCCGCGGGAGTTGAGTCGGTTCCGCGCCGCCGCTTGGCTCAGGCTGCGCGAGAGGCACACGAGCGGCCTCACCTCGCCGCTCCCGCACGCCTCGCACGGAGGCGCCGGCGGATCCGGGCGGGCAGCATCTCCCCGCCGAGCAGGTAGCAGCGCCCAGGACAAGACCTTGCGCCGCCGGGCCTCAGCCAGCACCACCCTACGGCCCCGGGCCTGAAGGACACGCCGAGACTCGCAGTTTCTTGGGCAGAGCCTAGT